>CAYJFM010000014.1:0-49555 GCA_964369805.1 uncultured Oscillospiraceae bacterium | reverse complement strand
TAACTATTCATATAAACATTAGAATACTAACATCTATAGATATAAAGAATTTTACTTACGTCAAGATAACTAATATAATATAAATGTTGGTTATCTTATATTAATTTAACCATTCAGCAAATAATGCTGATTCTCATTATGAAATGCTCTACGGAGGGGTGGAATATGAATTACAAATTAAAGACAGTTTTATTATTAGTTATTATGACACTAGCTATTTTTGCTTTGGCTGGTTGTGGCAGTAATGAGGAGAGTACATCAAGTACTGAGCCTTTTACAGGTGATTACGTTATAACCTCAGATCAGGCTGTGGACTCTTTTGGCAAGGATAATGTTATATTTTTAGATGCTAGGGGAGAGGACGTTGCAAGTTCAGGCACTGTTGAAGGAGCTGCTGCCACTACTTGGCAAAACCTTGCTACTGTTGAAGAAGGCAAAAGTGGTGATGCTAACTGGGGAGTTATATTACCTACTGATGAATTGAGCAAGAGACTAGGTGATCTAGGGCTAGATAAAGAAAAAGAAATTATTGTCTTTGGCGCAGCTAATGAAGGCTGGGGAGATGAAGGTAGAATTGCTTGGGAACTTATGGCTGCTGGGTACAGTGACGTGAAGTTTGTTGATGGTGGATTCGCTGCATTAGAAGAGGCTGGTATCGCTACACAGAAAGGTGCTGAAGAATTAGAGCCCGTTAAAGTTGAAATTGCAGAAATTGATAATACTCATGTAATTAATACTGATGAGCTTACAGCAGATATTGATAAATACACACTTATTGATACTAGAGAAGAAAAAGAATATGAGGGTGGAGTTTATTACGGAGAAGAAACAGGTGGGCATATCCCAGGTGCAATCAATATACCTTTTGTTGATTTATTTAATGATGATGGTACTCTTAAGTCTCAAGCTGATTTAAGTGCAATGTTTGAAGAAAATGGAATTTCAAGGGATGATGAAGTAGTAACTTACTGTACTTCAGGAATACGTTCTGCTTATTTTCAGTTAGTTTTAGAAATGTGTGGATATGAAGTAACTAAGAATTATGATGAATCATATTACAGATGGTGCGTTGTAAATGAAGTAGAGAAAAGTAGCTAAAGGATAATAGTAAACATAAAATACTAGAGAGAAGGTTTCAAAATGATAAACATAAAAGACAAAAAAGTATATAGCAAGTTAATTTTATTAGGAATGCTTGTGGCACTGGTAATAGCGTATTTTATTCTGCCATCATTTCAAAGTAAAGTTACAGAGGTGCTAACTTTATTTTCATCTTTGAATGTTGATATAATAGTTGGATACATAAGATCTTTTGGGATTTATGCTGTCATAGTATCATTTCTGCTTATGGCCCTACAATCAATTGCAGCGCCATTACCAGCATTTTTGATAACATTTGCTAATGCTGCAGTGTTTGGATGGTGGCAGGGTGCAATACTGTCATGGACAAGTGCAATGGTAGGAGCACTTATATGCTTCTATATTGCTAGAATTTTAGGTAGAGATGCTGTTGAGAAGCTTACCTCCAAATTTGCTATGGAAAGTGTAGATGAGTTCTTTGAAAAATATGGAAGAAATACAATTTTGATTTGTAGATTATTACCTTTTGTATCATTTGACTTTATTAGTTATGGTGCTGGCCTTACTTCGATGAGAGTAGTACCTTTCTTAGTCGCAACAGGGATTGGGCAGTTACCTGCAACGATTGTTTACTCATATGTAGGTGGAACTTTAACAGGAAACACCCAGACAATTGTAACAGGGATGTTGATTATGTTTGCGGTAGTTGCACTTGGTGTTATGTTGAAAAAAATCCATAATGATAAAAAAATGAAAGCAGATAAAATAGTAAAAAAAGAGATGATTTCAGAAAAAGCAGCCGAAGGAGACATAGCTTAAACAATAGAGAGAAGGCTAAAGGGCATATATTATGAAACATAAAAAATTAATAATATTCATAGCTTTTGTGATACTATTTATAACACTAGAAATGATTTTGGGGATAACAGAAATAATTGCTGACCATAGAAACATTGTAAACCTGGCAAATAAGAATATTGGATTTACAATTGCTATTTATATAGCTATAACAATAATTGGATGTGTATTATTTGCTGTACCAGGTGTAACTTTTGCTGTACTTGCAGGCTTCTTTTTTACACCTTGGCTTGGAGTGGTATTATGTACTATAGCTTGTACTGCAGGCGCGTCTATATCATTTTTGGCAGGTAGATATTTTTTGAGAGACTCAGTACAGCCACTTGTTATGAAAAATAAATATATAAGAAAATATATTATTGAAAGTAAATCTAAGAGTGAAGTTTATATGCTCATGATAACAAGGATTATACCAATATTCCCTTTTAATTTACAAAATTTTGCATACGGAATTACTAATATTAGTTTCTGGAAGTATACAGCTTTGACATTCATATTTATGATTCCAGGTGTGACATTATTTACATTAGGAACAATACAATTCATATAGGAATTGTAAATAATAAGCAAATAAAAGTGATAGTAAACTTAATGACATGTTTACTATCACTCTTTATAATGTTAATCTAATCTTACCCGTTAAGTTATATTAGATATATAGATTGGAGCAAGCTATGGATAAAGATATAGGAACATGTATTAATTGTGGTGTTTGTAAAAAAAATTGTGAGTTTTTGGCTAAATATGATATAACTTTCGTTGACTTAGAAATGCTAGAAAAATTGAAATATCATTGTTTACTATGTGGAGAGTGTACAAAGTGCTGCTCTTTTGGAGTTGATGGTAGAAAAATTATTGAAGACATGAGAAAGGCTAACTGTAACTTTGGCGCAGGGTATAAGTCTACCTTAATTGAAAAAAAGAGATATTTGTTTAAGAATTATAAAGGGGTTAAAAACAAAAAGGGAGGCAACTATGAAATAGTGTTATTTCCAGGATGCAACTTTCCTTCTTTTTATCCAGAAACAACAAAGCATATTATTGAAATTTTAAAGCCTTTTAATGTAGGAGTGATCTTTGATTGTTGCGGAAAACCCATAAATGAATTAGGGCTTATGGAAGACTCGGATAAGATAATAGAAACTCTAAATAATCGGTTAAATAAATATGGAGTTAAGGAGATAGTTGTAATTTGCCCAAATTGTTATCACTACCTTCAAGGAAAAACAAACAGGAAAATTACGGACATTTACCAATTTTTGCAAAAATTTGATATAATAAGTAAAGTTGATTTGGATGCACAGGTTTATTTACCTTGCCCTGAAAAAAGAAATGGTGAAATACTTGAGTCAATCAAGGCTATAGTTGAACCAAAGGACATAAGTGAGATTAAAAACGTGCAGTGCTGCGGCCTAGGTGGAGGCGCTTCAGTGATGGAAAAGGAAATGCCTAAGTTGTTTACAGAAAAATTAAAAAATCAAGGTTGTGAATCAGTTTATTGCTACTGCGCCACATGTGCCAGTGTTTTTTATAGAAATGGAATTGAAAACACATATCACATGCTTCCTGTTTTGTTAGGGAAGAGTGAAAAACCCGACATTAAAAAATCATTGATTAATAGGATGAAAACAACCTTTACTGGCCTTATTTAAAATTGAGACTTGCATAAATTAAAGAAAAGAGGGAATTTATGAAATTAGAGGAAAATAAAATAATGAATAACCAAAAGGGAACGGTGCCAGAATTTGAAACCCTTATTTATAATGAAAACTTTAAGTTTACCAAAAATAAATTAGAGAGAATGCAAATTAACGTGGGAAAGTTATGTAACTTGCAATGCGCACATTGTCACGTAGAAGGAGGCCCTAACAGGACTGAAATTATGCCCAAGGAAGTAATGGAAGAATGTCTTAAGGTTTTTGAAGCAAAGAAGTTTAGAACAATTGATATAACAGGTGGGGCGCCAGAAATGAACCCAAATATAGAATGGTTGTTAAGAGAATCAAGAAAGTTAACTGATGATGTTATTGTAAGAACTAATTTAGTGATTTTGGAAGATGAAAGGTATAAGCACTTGATTGAGTTATATAGAGAGCTTGAAATCAAGCTTGTCTGTTCATTGCCTTGCTATACTGCAGAAAATACAAATTCGCAACGCGGCTTTAAAGTCTTTGAAAAAAATATAGATGTATTAAGGAAATTAAACAAGGTTGGCTATGGAAAAAGAGAAGGTTTAGAACTCGAAATGGTTTATAACCCAGGAGGACCATTCTTGCCACCACCACAGAAAGAGTTGGAGGCAACCTACAAGGTTGAGCTGCGGAACTCATTTGGGGTAGAGTTTAACAACTTAATAGCGATAACGAACAACCCTATCGGTAGGTTTGGCGATAGTTTAGCAGCAGAAGGCGCTATTGATAGTTATTATGATGTTTTATATAAATCCTATAATGAAGAAACAGTGCCAGTCATGATGTGTAGAGAGCAAATCTCAATTGGCTGGGATGGAAGAGTATATGACTGCGACTTTAATCAAGCTATAGGGCTAGAGGTTGGAACAAAAGAAAAT
Source organism: uncultured Oscillospiraceae bacterium (assembly GCA_964369805.1). Lineage (GTDB taxonomy): Bacteria > Bacillota > Clostridia > Peptostreptococcales > Anaerovoracaceae > CAYJHC01. The sequence goes on along the minus strand of CAYJFM010000014.1, from coordinate 45,048 downwards.
ATAAGAGATTTTTTGAAAAAGGAAAATTTACAAAGGAAAATCAAGTTTGGCAAGCATTGCTACGCATGTACTGCAGGGCAAGGATCGAGCTGCAGTGGAGCTACAGAGAGAAAAGAAGCAATATGATTTCAATTATAGTACCAGTATTGAATGAAGAAAAAAACATAGTGGAGTTTCAAAAGCAATTTAAGGGCTTTGCTGGAATCTGTGGAAAAGATTATGAGGTGATTTTTTCTGATGGGGGTAGTAGTGACAATACTAAAGAACTGATTGATCGTGAGTATATGATAATTGACAGTGAGCGGGGAAGAGCAAATCAGCTGAATACGGCTATAGCTTTTGCAAAGGGAGAAACCGTAGTTTTCCTTCATTGTGACAGTTATTTAGAGGGAGCTGCTTTTGGAAGAATGACAAAAGAGGTTAACCGCGGGCTGGTTTTTGGCTGCTTTAAAATCAGATTTGAAAGTGATCATTTTGTCATGAAAATGTGTGGGTTTTTCTCAAACCTTAGAGTTTCTACGAGAAAAATAGCTTTTGGAGATCAGGGCATGGTAATTAATAAGAAAATTCTAGAGCACCTGGGCGGAGTGCCTAAACTGGATATAATGGAGGATTATCAACTTTCAATAATTGCTAAGGAAAGTGGCATAAAGTTAAAACAGATTAACGGTGTTATTACCACATCAGACCGAAGATTTAAGAAAAATGGCATTGCAAAAACAATGATATTGATGCAGAGGATGCAGTACTGGCATAGGAAAGGTAAATCGGCTAGTGAGCTACGTAAAATTTATGAAGATGTTAGGTAGAAAGTTAATGGAGGAGAAATGAAAAAAGCGATAATTATTTTTTCGAGAATACCAGTGGCTGGGCATACCAAAACAAGAATGGAAATAATGCTCTCAAAGGATGAATGTGCAGTCCTTCATAAGGCAATGTTAAAGGATATAGTTAGTAACTTAAAATATGAAAATGCTCATTTGTTTATTTACTTTACACCAGATAAAGGAAAAGACATATTGATAAGCCTGCTAGGAGAAGACTTAGTATATAGGTCGCAGAAAGGTGAGGACCTTGGAGAAAGAATGTTTAATGCAATAAGAGAAATTCTTGAAGAAGGCTATGATAAATGTATTTTGATTGGCAGTGATACACCTGACATTGATAGATATCTTTCTGAAAAAGCATTTAAGATACTAGATGAAAAGGATGTTGTACTTGGACCAACTGAAGACGAAGGGTACTGTCTTGTTGGAATGAAAACACCAGAAAGAGCAATGTTTGAGAACAAGGCTTATGGCTCTGGAAAAGTATTAGAAGAAGCAATTAAAGCTCTTATGGAAAAAGGAAGAACCGTAGGTCTAACCGAAAAGAAAAACGACTTAGACGAGCCGGGGGATTTAATAAAATTTTATGAGGAGAAGAAAAGTCAGGCAAAGAAAGAAGATTTCAACGCAAAGGAGACATTTAATTTTATCGGAAAAGTAATTGATAAATATATTTAGAAAAGTTACTGTTCAATAGCTATTGATAGGAATGAACAAAGCCACAGGTAGAAAAACCTGTGGCTTTTTGTATGTTGCTATTCAACCCTATATGTCAGATTTTCATAGATAATGGTACATCCTATTTCAATATCGCCAGGTAGTAAAAACAACGCAACTGGGCGCTCTCCAGTATTATTAGTAAGTATACCATAGTCACCTCGAATTTCAGTTAAAGTGTACTCACATTTTTCAAACATAAATAAATCCCCCGTAATAATATCTTTTCAGCTAATCAAATATAAATAGCAAATTTGTAATAAAAACATAGAAAATTATATCAGTAAATTTGTAATTTGTAAATCTACTAATAGGTGATAAAAATGAAATTGTACTAATTGTAGAAATTAATCGAGTAATTTGCCAAAAAAGTGAAATTTATTTGTTAAAATTAATACAAACTTGCTGAATTTAGCTAATATTTCTTGATATGGAGGAGGAATAGAGTTATAATCTAAGAGGTAATGCTATTTGTATATTGTGTACAAAAGCGATATTTTATAATTTATAGGAGGGTTAAATGAACACAATTATTTTTCTGATTGTATTCCCAATAGTGGTTGCATTGGCTCTTTTAGTACTTAAGGGTGACGGCGCTAGAAAAGCGGTTGTAATGGGTGGCTCAATTGTCATTGCTGCAGCATCGATTTTCTTTGTGGCATCATACTACAGTGAAGGTTCAGTTAGTTTTAGCGTAGGTGGCCATATGGTTAACTATGTTATGATAGGTATTGAAATCCTACTTGCTACATTCATTGTATACTTAGGTATTAAACACAAGAAGTACATCGTATGTCTTCTAGCAATAATACAAACTCCACTATTAGTGTGGTTCGAGTTCGGGCCAGGACATAGTATAGAAGTCTTGAATACTATGCACATCGACAGGTTATCTATGATAATGATTCTTATTATAGGTATTATTGGTACTCTTATCTGCGTTTACGCACTAGGGTACATGAAGGACTTCCAGCATCATCACCACGATGATCCAGATAGAAGACCAATATTTTTCTTTTTATTATTCATATTCCTTGCAGCAATGTTCGGAATCGTAGTATCAAACAGTCTGCTTTGGATGTACTTCTTCTGGGAGATAACAACTATCTGTTCATTCCTACTTATTGGATATACAAAGACTCAGGAAGCAACAAACAATGCTTTCAGAGCCCTAGCTATGAACCTTTTAGGTGGACTTGCATTTGTACTTGCAATTATAACACTAGGAACATCATATGGAACCTTAGAGCTTCAAACAATGCTAGCCTTTGGTATGATGGGATACAGTGTAATAATACCTACAATTTTACTTGCATTTGCGGGTATTACAAAGGCAGCACAAATGCCTTTCAACAGCTGGTTGCTTGGAGCGATGGTTGCACCAACGCCAACATCAGCACTACTTCACTCCTCAACAATGGTTAAGGCTGGGGTATTCTTAGTAATTAAACTTTCACCAGTGCTAGCTGGAAACATTGCGGGTACAATGGTATTTATGGTTGGTGGTATAACCTTCCTTATGGCATCATTTGCAGCAATTTCTCAAAGTAATGGTAAGAAAGTTCTTGCGTACTCTACTGTTGCCAACCTGGGCTTAATCGTAGCCTGTGCAGGTGTAGGAACAGCTGGTGCAGTATGGGCTGGAATTATGTTAATTATATTCCACGCTATTACAAAGTCACTATTATTCCTTTGCGTAGGTACAGCAGAACACACAATTGGTAGCAAAGACATCGAAAGCATGGATGGGTTATTTAACAAAATGCCTACACTTGCAGCATATATGATGATTGGTATTGCAGGTATGTTCCTTGCTCCATTTGGTATGCTAGTAGCAAAATGGGCATCAATGGTATCATTTGTTGAAACAGGAAATATTATTCTAATTCTAATAATTTGTTTTGGTAGTTCTGCTACTGCATTCTACTGGACAAAATGGCTTGGTAAACTTTCAGCAATAGTTGCTGGAGAAGAAAGAATTGATCATAACGTAAATAAAGACGAAAAGGTAGTACAAGGCATATTGACAGTTTTAACTGTTCTTGCGGTAGGTGGCTTCCCATTCATTTCACAAGGTATGATTATTCCATTCCTAGCTACTAACTTTGGAACTGTAGAGACTCTTGCTATTACAGTAAACAATATGGCAATCTTAAGTATAATGATCGCGGCTCTAATTCTAATGTTCGCATTCATGTTTGGAAAATCAAAGAAAAAAATTGTACCTATTTACTTAGCTGGTACAAATAAAGGAGATAACTTAACCTTTGAAGGTTCAATGCACGCTCCTAAGGCTTTTGCACTTAGAAACTGGCATATGGAAAGTTACTTCGGTGAGAAAAAAATGAACATTATTGGTGGTCTTTTAGCTACGGTAGCAATAATTCTTCCAATGCTAATTGTACTTGCTTCGCTAGTAGGAGGTGCCTAAATGATAATTACTTTAACAGCAGCTCTTTCAGCAGTTGCATTCCTAATTTTCGCACCAATCGTTGGTGGACTACTTGCTGGTATAGATAGAGTTATCACAGCAAGAATGCAAGGAAGAGTTGGGCCTCCAGTGCTTCAACCTTTCTATGATGTATTAAAACTTTTAGAAAAAGAAGACCAAACAGTAAATAAAGTTCAAGGGTTTTATGTAGGAGCATTCTTTGTATTTGTGCTAGTAACAGGAGCATTATTTTTCGCAGGAGAAAGTTTACTTCTTGTAATATTCACGCTTACTTTAGCTAGTTCATTCCTAGTAATGGCTGCATATTCTTCAAACTCTCCATACGCGCAAATCGGTGCAGAGAGAGAACTTTTACAAGCTTTAGCTTATGAGCCAATGGTTTTACTAACAGCAGTTGGTCTTTATATGACAAGTGGAAGTTTCAATGTTTCTGGAATTATGCAGAACCAAGAGATGGCAGTGTTACCTGCAATCGGAATCTTCTTAGGATATATATTTATCTTAACAATTAAATTTAGAAAATCACCATTTGACCTGAGTATGTCTCACCATGGACACCAAGAACTTGTAAAAGGTCTAACAACTGAATTTTCAGGAAAAACTCTAGCTTTAATTGAAATTTCACACTGGTATGAAAACATTTTCTTACTAGGTTTCGTATTCCTATTCTTTGCAAATGGCACAATTGTAGGAACGGTAGTCGGTATAGTAGTTTGTCTATTAACATATTTCTTAGAAGTATTTATTGACAACAGCTTTGCAAGAATGAAATGGCAGTTTACATTAAACTCAGCTTGGATCGTTGCTTTAATATTAGGCGGATTCAATGTGTTCATTCTAATGTTTATATAGGGAGGGCAAAATGGCTTATATTACAAAATCACCTTGGCTTATTCACTACGATGGATCTAGCTGTAACGGATGTGACATAGAAGTTTTAGCTTGCCTTACACCTATGTATGACGTGGAGCGTTTTGGTATTATCAACACTGGTAACCCAAAGCATGCAGACATATTCCTTGTTACTGGCTCAGTAAATGAGCAAAATAAAGATGTAGTTAAACAAATCTATGATCAAATGCCAGAACCAAAGGTAGTTGTAGCTGTTGGCATATGTGCCTGTACAGCAGGTATCTTCAAAGAATGTTACAACATTCTAGGTGGTGTTGATACAGTTATTCCAGTTGATGTATACGTACCTGGATGTGCTGCAAGACCAGAGGCTATTATAGATGGAGTTGTTAAGGGACTTGCTGTTCTTGGAGAAAAGAAAGTAAACCCTACAAAGCCAGCAGAAACAGTAGTTTTCGAAGAAACTGTCACTGTAGAAGAGGTAGTTGCTACAGAAGAGGCATCAACGGCAAAGAAGGAGGAGGCTTAATATGGAAGAGAAACTTTTTATGAAGCAAAACTTTAGAACAATTAAGGACTCTGACCTTTTATCAGAAATCAGAGATATTAAAGCTGATGGATACAGATTAGTTCAAATCTGTGCTACAAACACAGCTTATGAAACAGAAGTAATGTATACTTTTGACAAAGATCATGAACTGCTAAATGTAAAATTAATACTGCCAGCAGACAGAACTTTAGAAAGTGTTACGGGAGAATTCTGGGGTGCATTCATATATGAAAATGAAATGAATGACCTATTTGGAATTACTTTCAAACACAATCAGTTAGATTACGAAGGCAATTTCTTCGTTACAGCCGAGCCAACGCCTTGGCTGCAAAAATAGGAAAGGAAGGAACAAAATGGCAAAACAAACGATAATTCCTTTCGGACCACAGCATCCGGTACTACCTGAACCAATTCATCTAGACCTTGTGCTTGAAGACGAAACGGTAGTAGAAGCAATCCCTTCGATAGGATTTATTCATAGGGGACTAGAAAAATTAGTTGAGAAAAAAGAGTATACTGAAATGGTATACGTAATAGAAAGAGTATGCGGAATCTGTAGCTTTGGCCACGGATGGGGATACTGTGCTGCAGTTGAAGGTGCAATGGGAGTAGAAGTTCCACAGAGAGCTTTATTCCTAAGAACAATTTGGCAGGAAATGTCGAGAGTTCACTCACATCTATTATGGCTTGGACTTCTAGCAGATGGATTTGGATTTGAAAGTTTATTTATGCACTGCTGGAGAGTAAGAGAAACTGTACTTGACCTTTTTGAAAAAACTACTGGTGGTAGAGTAATCTTCTCAGTATGTAAAGTTGGTGGAGTTAATAAAGATGTAGATGCAGCAATGCTAGAAGAAATTGTAACAACACTTAATGGAATTAAAAAAGAAATCGAAGAGCTTGCACATGTATTCTTAAATGACAAATCTGTTCAAAACAGACTTTGTGGAGTTGGATACCTTTCTAAAGAAGATGCAATAGAGCTTTCAGCATGCGGACCAATGGCAAGAGGATCTGGAATTAGACAAGACATGAGACTTAATGGGCATGGTGTTTATGACCAATTAACTTTTGAACCATGTGTAGAAGATGGTGGAGATGCTTATGCTAGATGTAAGGTGAGAATTAGAGAAGTTTACCAAGCTATCGACTTAATTGCAGAGGCAGTAGCAAAAATTCCTGAAGGAGATATTGATGTTCCAGTTAAAGGTAACGTTGAAGGAGAATTTGTTGCAAGAATTGAACAACCTAGAGGTGAAGGTGTTTACTATGCAAAAGGTAATGGCACTAAATTCTTAGAGAGAATGAGAGTAAGAACACCTACCAACATGAATGTCCCTGCTTTAGTAAAGACACTACAAGGATGTGACCTAGCAGATGTACCTATGCTGATTCTTACAATAGATCCATGTATTAGCTGTACAGAAAGGTAGGGGAAAATGGCATTTTATAAAATAGGAAAATTAGTACTCAAAAGCTTGTTTAGAAAGCCTGCAACAAAAATGTACCCAGTGGTACCAAGAGAATGGCAAGAAAGAACAAGAGGACAAATTGGAATCACAGCAGAAGATTGTATCCTTTGTAGCATCTGTCAAAAGAAGTGCCCAGCAAATGCAATTACTGTAGATAGAAAAAATGCAACTTGGGAAATCGAAAAAATGAGTTGTGTTCAATGTAATCACTGCGTACTTGTGTGCCCGAAAAAGTGTTTACATATGGAAAAACAATACACTGAACCTGGCTACGAAAAAGAAGTTCTAAAGGTTAACACACCTGAACCTAAAAAACCAGCTCCGAAAAAGCCGGCAGTAGAAAAGCCAGTAGTAGAAAAAGCAGCAGAATAAGCAAGAATTTAGAAGTAAAGCAAAGATATTTCTAGATAAAATTTAAAAATTAGTGAATTTCTGTAAAAAGGCCTTGCAACAGTAAGGCCTTTTATATAAACTGTAACTATCAATATTTCAAGAGATTTTATAAGGAGGCTTTAGGCGTATGGAAAAGAATAAATTAATTGCCATAATATCAGGATCTATAGTTGCTGCAATTTCTATTGCTGGAGTAATAAGTGCTATACTAATTACAAATAAGAAAAAACTAACATAGAATATTAGATGGTGTAGTAGTAAATGTGGGAAGAATTTGAGAAATCAAAGCTTCCCTTTTTTATTACATCCGACTACATGGGTAATTATAAGTTAATAGGTGAGGTGCAGAAAGCATAAGTGAATTTGAAAAAGAAGGTAAGGGTGAAATGCTAAATAAAACATTTGAAATGGAAATTAAAAGAGTGAAACCATCAGATTAGGTACCACTCTTTTTGTTAAGTTCGGATAAGATGCTAGGAACTGACATCTCTTGGGGCTCTAGAAAATTTACTTGGCCATTAATTGACTCTAAAATATGAGCATCTGAATTATGAATAAATTTGCAATTTTTCAAATAAGGATTCTGATCTTTCAACTTAGATAGGCAAGAAATATCATAAATTTCGAATGTGTTAAAACTACTATCAGGAGGAACAAAACCGAGGTTTGAAAGCAAGCTATAGCTTGCTTTATCAATATGGGCAGGAACCATGATACCATTATAGGAGGATAGCAAATCAGCCAGAGTATCAAAGGGGATAGTAGTTGCATTAATGAGTAAATTAGGTTCAGTCCTTACGGCAATATCATCCGTGTTACAATACTCTTGTTTTCCAAAGATATCCTCCCGATTGTTTATCTTTGGGAGTTTAGCATATACGAAATCGCTAAAAGACAAGGCACTTTCTAAATTAGGGAAATAGCAAAGCACATGAACTTCCTCTGCTGTGGTTAGCTCCATCGCTGGGATCACAATAATATCATGAACATTTCCGTGATGAATTGCAGCTGCCACATTGCCGCAAGAGTTATGATCTGTAATAGCGATTACATCTAACCCACAAACCTTAGCCATACCAACAATATTACCTGGAGTCATTAGCTGATCACCGCAAGGTGATAGGCATGAGTGAATATGTAAATCATAAAATAATTTCTTCATGATTACTTATAACCGATTAATTTTGCAGAAAGTAGTGCTGTTTCAAATACAGGCTCTTTAGTTTTTAGGACAGTAATATTTTCGAGTTGAGCTTTTTTTAACGCATTATCATCAAGAGAGGATCCTTCCGCTAGAATAATGCAGCCAACATCAGCGAGGGATGCAACGGCTACAGTATTGATATTACCCATTACAGTAACCCAAACACTGTCAGCAGGAGCTTTACCCATAGCAATGCTTAATAAATCACAACAATAGGGTTTTGTAAGCTCAGGTCCCCAAGCCTTATAGTTAGGCTCTACATCTTGGCCCCAAGCATCATTAGCATTTTTATCAATATCATTTCCCCAAGCATCATTAGAGCTAGCAGTAGCATCGGTTCCCCAAGCATTATTAGAACTTTCAGTAGCATCATTTCCCCAAGCATCATTAGCATCGGAAACTGTATCTTGGCCCCAAGAATCGTTAGCATGTACATCTGCATCATTTCCCCAAACTTTGCTTGCCTCTGCAATATCACTATCTTCCTTTAAAACAGAATTAATATCCTCTTCACCTAAATTAACTACTTCAAAAGGACAAGCCTTAATAAATTCACTTAGTCTCATAACACGTTCCTCCTTTTATATTAAAATCCTAACTTTTCTCTTAATAAGTGAATACAGTCCATTTCTTCTGCTTCACCATTTACTATATCAATGGCCATTGCTTTGCAATCTGGTGCACCACAGGAACCACAATCAAGACCTGGAAGTTTCTTATATATTCTTTCAACTTGAGTCATCTTTGCAAAGCTATCAATCATATTGTCTCCAAGAATAAATACTGGTTCATATTCAACTGCTTCGCTCCAGTTTGTTAAATCCTCAGGATTACTTTCATCAGCTAAATGATTACAGGAAACAGGCAGATACTTTTTCAGATGATTTAATTTAACTTCTGCTACATAAGGGTTTTCAACAGTTAGAACTCCACCGACACATCCGCCATTACAAGCGTTCAATTCGATAAACTCAAGGTTTTCAAACTTCTCATCCTCCAAATCTTCAAGTACCCTAAAGACATTTTCAATACCATCAGCAGCGAGATATCTCTCAGAAAGAAGAGAGCTTGCTTCACCACCTCTTCTACCCCAAGCGAGTCCCATTTTACCAGTGTGAGCTAAATCGCTAGCTTCATTAGGGATATTAGGTAAATGTGACAATAAAATCGGATAAACCTCCTTTATAGCGAGAACATGATCGACTGAACTTTTCTCACATCCTAGGGGAGATTTCACATAGGTAACCTTGGAAGGACAGGGAGATATAAAGAATAGGCCTATATCTTCACGAGAAAATCCGCTTTCTGCTAATGCTTTCTCTTCTGCAATTTTGGCAGCCACTTCAATAGGAGGGTTAAGAGGAAGTAGATGTGGGATTAAACTAGGAAACTGAACCCTAATTAGCCTAACTACAGATGGACAGGCAGTACTAATCCATGGCATGCCATCTTTATTTTCAGAAATAAACTTTCTTGAAGCTTCAGAAACAAGCTCAGCGGCAGCAGCAACCTCATATACCTTATCAAAGCCCATGGAAATGAGAGCATTAAGTACTAAGTTTGAGTCATCTAAATTATTGAACTGACTATAAAGTGAAGGCGCAGGAAGGGCCACTTTATATTTATAAAGGCCCATGGTTTCAATGGGATCATAAACGGCTTTTTTTGCATGGTGAGGACATAGTCTGATGCATTCTCCACAGTCAATGCAAAATTTTGGATTGATTGTAGCTTTTCCGTTTCTAACTCTTATGGCCTGAGTAGGACATCTCTTAAGGCAGTTTATACACCCTTTACAAGAGTCCTCATCTAATTTTACTGAATGAAAAAATTTATCCATAACATTCCTTTCTAAAAGAGTTTAAAGGTTTACGTTCATTTCTATAACAGTACCAACGCCAAGTTCGGTTTTAATTGACATATCATCAGTACATCTTTTCATATTAGGAAGCCCCATACCTGCACCAAAACCAAGACTTCGAATTTTGTCTGGAGCTGTAGAAAAGCCTTCTTCCATAGCTTTGTCTATATCAGGTATCCCAGGGCCAACATCTTTTAGAAGCATATTTATTTTTTCAGGTGTAATGGTTACAGTAATATTGCCTCCATTAGCATGAATAACCATATTAATTTCCCCTTCATACATTGCGATAGCAACGTTTCTAGTAGCCTCAGGGCTTACGCCTAACTGCTTAAGTTTACCTTTTACATCGCTACTTGCCTCTCCAGCACGTGTGAAATCATCAGCAAGAACTGTGTATTCTAATATTATTGAATCGCTCATTATATGGCACCTCCCCTTAGTCCAGCTTCATAGAGAATGCCGCTAGCTGTAAACATCATTTTATCCGTTGTAATTAACGCAATCCCTTTGTTTTTTGCCAAAGTTTGCATTTCTTCTGTTGGAATCTTTCCTCGAACCATAATAATGCAGTGTATATCCAACATCTCGCAGGTTCTAATTACTTGCGCATTACAAAGCCCAGAAAGCAAGACTGAATGATCCTTAGAAAACGCAAGAACATCACTCATCATATCTGCGCTTGCAGCGCTAGTTATTTCCTCATCAAGTAGGTCTTCTCCTACAATGACATTACCATCTAGGTGGTTTAGTATTTCTCGAACTTTCAAGTCGTACACTCCTTTTCTTCTTACCTATATTTGTAAAATATAGGTATAGGGTATCATTGAATTAAAAAAAAATCAATCTATATATCATATTCTTCAAATTGAGATATAAGTTTAGAGATATCTTTAATTTCTTGCTTTGTCATAACTTTCCTGTCAAGTTTAATCCCTAGCTTTACTCCTAACTCCTGTAAAATGGCGTCGTAATGGTGCAATAGGAAGTAGTTCTCGGTTATGTGGGAGCAATCACACAATGAAATGCTCTCCTGTATGTTTACTTTAGTAAACTTGTGTTTGGTAAGTGAGTGTAGATATGCAAGAAAAACTGAAGATACAAATGAAGACAACAAAAGTGCCTCCAACTCTGTTTCAAAGGAGAGTGAGAGGTTGTTAAGATTGTTATGTGTAAGCCCATCACGATAGTATTTTACTGTATTAAAGAAGTCTGTATAAGCAGAAACAACTTCATCGGGTAACATACTAAGCTCGCTAGTGATAAGAACTACATATCCATCAAAGATATCATGTTTCTCTTCATTTGCCCTTAATCCAGCGTTAAGTTTAACCTGTTTAGCCAATTCGGGGGAATAGTAAACAACTTGCCTCTGATTGGTAATTATAGAAGACCTTTTCTGTGACAAGGGATCGACGATATTTATCCGACGAGGAAATATCCTAGACTTTAGAAAGTAGCCTTTACTACTTTGCCTAAAAGGATAGTGAATATCATCAAGAATGAAATCTTTAAATTCTTGGCTTAAGGATTTGATGGCAACATCAAAAATGTAGCCTTTGTCATCATATAAGGTGTCACTTATATACTTTTCATCAAGGGTTGGAACCTTAGATATTAAGGTTTGCCTATGAGGATTCATTTTATTTGAAGCGTTTTTTTGTGTTCGTTTTGCATCAATCCCTTGGAAGTAATTCTTTGTAGATAAGGTATACCTAAGTGGAAAGCCATCAGAGTTTGTAATTAAATTTACAAAAACAGGGGTAACACCTTCATTAATGTAGGTTACTGGAAAATTATAACAATACACATCTTGGGTGTTATTACAAGTATTCAACAAATTATCGTAGAGCCAATTTACTATATATTTTCTTTTACGTTTAAGAGCGCTAAGACCATCAACCATTTCTTTTTTTGTGATTGAAAAATTTTCAAAAAATCTGTCTAAATATAGATAAAAGTTGTTATTTACGCGATCATTTAAATATCTTGGAAAATCTCTTGAAGATAGGTTAAAAACAAGTTGCGTATATAAAAGATATTGAAAGACTTTATTCATAAGGGGCCCAGATTCCCATATACTATTATTTGAAAGTAGAGCTTGATCTAGGCCTAAGTTTGACATAACCTTTGCATAAAAGAGATACCCTAAGTTTGTGAAATTATCTGTGCCAACTTCCATTTTTTGATTAAGTGGAAGCCTGGGAATGAGTTCTTGATTATCAGTCTCGGCATGAGTCATCTCTTCAGCCATCTTAGTAAAATGAGCGATTGGGTTTTCATACTCTCTTTCAAGCACATCTAAGTAACCAAGACTTTTAATGGTTTTATGCCTCGGTTTTCCATTGGGATCTCTATATCCCTTAACAATACTAAGGTGAATTCTACCAGTTGCTTTGTTCTTACTTTTTTTTAAAAACATTGACACACCTCCTAGTTGTAGTGATAATAATACAACATCAGTATACTACATAATACAACGTAAAAGCAATGCTTTACAAAAACTTAACAATCGATAGTTAGAAATACCTAACTTGATATTTCAACGAAAAAAACAGATGTCTTGAAAAATATTGAAAATTCAATCATGTATACAAAAAAAAGAGAGCTTCTTATATAGACGGAAAAAATTAACTATGATAAGATTGACACATAATTATCAATCTATACAACTTGCTATTTCGCAAGAAGGTATATTACTAAATTTATTAGAGGAGGAACTAATATGTCAAAAATTCAAAAGGAAACATTACCATTTGAAGGGACTCCTGAGCAGGAAGCAGCTCTCAAAGAAATGATTTCTAATTTAAAAGAGACTCAAGGTGCTCTAATGCCAATGTTACAACAAGCACAAGATATTTACGGCTACCTACCATTAGAAGTTCAAACAATGATATCGGATGAAACAGGTATTCCACTAGAAAAAATTTATGGTGTAGTAACTTTCTATTCACAATTTGCGCTTCAACCAAAAGGTGAATATACAATTTCTGTCTGTCTAGGAACTGCATGCTACGTTAAAGGTGCTGGAGAAATTGTAAACCAAATTGAAAAAACTATAGGTATAAAAAATGGTGAAATTTCAGCAGATAGAAAATTTTCTCTAGAAACTTGTAGATGCGTAGGAGCTTGCGGACTTGCACCTATTATGCTAGTAAATGAAGAAGTTTACGGAAGACTTGACCCTAAAGATGTACCAGGAATACTGGAGAAATACATGTAATGCTTACAGAACTATCACTCAACGTTTTAGATATTGCACAAAACTCAACTAGGGCAAAAGCAAGCTTAGTTGAAATTGCAGTAATTATAGATGAAGAGACAGATATAATAACGATCACAATCAAGGACAATGGATGTGGGATGAGCGAGGAGCAAATTGAAAAAGTTACGGATCCTTTTTTCACTAGTAGAACAACTAGGAAAGTAGGACTGGGTATTCCTTTTTTTAAAGGAGCTGCTGAGATGACTGGAGGAGCTCTCTCAATAACTTCAGAGTTAACCAAAGGTACTGATGTAATTGCCACCTTCGGGCTTTCTCATATTGATAGAATGCCATTAGGTGATATTACTGAGACAATATATAACTTAGTGGTTTTTCACGAAGATATTGACTTTGTTTTTACTTACATGGTGAATAATAATTCATTTACCCTTGATACACGTGAATTTAGAGAAATACTTGAAGGAGTACCTTTTAGTACACCTGAAATATCTGATTACATCAAAAACTATCTAGTAGAAAACAAACTAGAAGTTGATGGTGGGAAACAGTATTAGCATAAATAAGGAGAAAAACATGAAAAGCTTAGAAGAATTAAAAGCCCTTCGCGACAAAATGCAAGGACAAGTTAATATAAGAAAAGAAGATTCTGACCAAACAAGAATAGTTGTTGGTATGGCAACTTGTGGTATAGCAAGCGGTGCTAGACCAGTGCTAACTAAAATGGCAGAGCTAGTGAGAGAAAAAGAACTAACAGGTAAAATAGTAGTTACGCAAGCAGGATGTATTGGCATCTGTCAATATGAACCAATTATTGAAGTACTAGAGCCAGGCAAAGAAAAAGTTACTTATGTAAATATGGATACTGAAAAAACTGAAGAAGTATTTCAGCGCCACATTGTAGGTGGACATGTAGTTACAGAGTATACACTAGGTGCATCTGGTCTTAAATAAGGAGGAATAATATGTATCGTCAACATGTATTAGTATGCGGCGGAACGGGATGCGTTTCATCAGGCTGCGGAGAAGTAATGGACGCATTAAAAGTTGAAATTGAGAAAAAAGGACTTGAAACTGAAATTTCAGTAGTTCAAACAGGATGTCATGGATTATGTGCACTTGGTCCTATAATGATAGTATATCCAGAGGCTATATTCTATGCTGAGGTTAAAAAAGCAGATGTGGAAGAAATTGTATCAGAGCACTTACTAAAAGGACGTCCTGTTACAAGACTTCTTTACAAAGATACTGTAAAAGAAGATGGCCTAAAGGCACTAAAAGACACAGCTTTCTATAAAAAGCAAGTTAGAGTTGCACTTCGTAACTGCGGAGTTATAAATCCAGAAGTAATTGAAGAATATATTGCGACTGATGGTTATATGGCTCTTGGAAAAGTCCTAACAGAGATGACACCAGATGGCGTAATCCAGCTATTATTGGACTCGGGTCTAAAAGGAAGAGGGGGCGGTGGATTCCCAACAGCTTTAAAATGGAAAATGGCAAAAAACAATCATGCCGACCAAAAATATGTTTGCTGTAATGCTGATGAAGGAGACCCAGGTGCCTTCATGGACCGTTCAGTGCTAGAGGGAGACCCACATGCAGTAATTGAAGCTATGACTATCGCAGGTTATGCAATTGGAGCTAACCAAGGATATGTATATGTAAGAGCTGAGTATCCAATTGCCATCGATAGGCTAAAAATTGCTATCGACCAAGCAAGAGGAATGGGGCTATTAGGAAAAGACATATTTGGAAGTGGTTTTGATTTTGACCTTGATATTAGACTTGGTGCAGGAGCTTTTGTTTGTGGAGAAGAAACAGCTCTTATTACATCGATAGAAGGAAATCGTGGTGAATCTAATCCAAGACCACCATTCCCAGCACAAAAAGGTCTATTTGGCAAACCAACTCTATTAAACAATGTAGAAACATATGCAAATATTCCACAAATTATCCTTAATGGAGCAGACTGGTTCGCGGCTATGGGAACAGAAAAGTCTAAGGGAACTAAGGTATTTGCACTTGGTGGTAAAATTGAGAACACAGGTCTAATAGAAGTTCCAATGGGAACAACTCTTAGAGAGATTATAGATGAAATTGGTGGAGGAATTCCAAACGGTAAGAAGTTCAAGGCGGCTCAAACTGGTGGACCATCAGGAGGATGTATCTCGGAAGAAAACCTTGATATTGAAATCGATTACGATAACTTAATTGGAATTGGATCTATGATGGGTTCAGGCGGCCTTATTGTTATGGATGAAGATGATTGCATGGTTGATATTGCAAAGTTCTTCCTAGACTTTACTGTAGAAGAGTCTTGCGGAAAGTGTACACCGTGTAGAATTGGTACAAAAAGAATGCTTGAGATGTTAGAAAAAATAACATCAGGTAATGCTACTCTAGCAGATATAGATAAACTTGAAGAACTATGTTACCACGTAAAAGGTGCTTCTCTTTGCGGATTAGGTCAAACAGCACCAAACCCTGTACTTTCGACACTACAATACTTCAGACATGAATATGAAGCACACGTTATAGAAAAAAGATGTCCAGCAGGTGTTTGCCAAGACTTATTATCTTACATTGTTGATGAAGAAAAATGTATTGGTTGTGGAGTATGTAAAAGAGTATGTCCAGTTGGAGCGATTGCAGGCAGCGTAAAAGAACCACATGTTATTGATTTAGATAAATGTGTTAAGTGTGGTGCTTGTGTTGAAAAATGTAAATTTGATGCGATTTTCATTAAGTAATGGAGGGAAATGGAATGGAGAATATAAAAATAAAAATAAATGGGGTAGATGTACTAGCCCCTGCAGGCTCTACCATATTGGAAGCTGCAAGAATTGCTAGCATAGAAATTCCTACGCTTTGCTTCCTGAAAGAAATAAATGCAATCGGTGCCTGCCGTATTTGTGTAGTAGAAGTAAAGGGAGCAAGAAGTCTAGTTGCTTCATGCGTACACCCAATTAGTGAGGGTATGGAAATTCTGACAAGCTCTCCTAAGGTTCTTGACTCAAGAAAGAAGACTATGCAGCTGATTTTATCTGACCATGAAAGAAAGTGCTTATCATGCGTTAGATCCGGAAACTGCGAACTTCAAACTTTATCTGCAGATTTTGGAATTGAAGATGAAGATTACTATGCAGGTAGTATGAATGAAACTGTTATTGATGACAGTGCAGCTCACATGTGTAGAGACAACTCTAAGTGTATTCTATGTCGTAGATGTACTGCAGTATGTGAAAAAATTCAAGTAGTTGGAGTAATAGGAGCCAATGATAGAGGATTTGAAACCCATATTGGATCACCATTTGAAACTGGATTAGCTAATACAAGTTGCGTTACATGCGGACAATGTATAGCTGTATGTCCAACAGGTGCTCTATATGAAAAATCTAATATTGATGAAATTCTAGAACTTATTGCAGATCCTACAAAACACGTAATTGTGCAAACAGCACCAGCTGTAAGAGCAGGACTTGCTGAAGAGTTTGGTTACCCTGTGGGAACTAACGCTGAAGGAAAAATGGCAGCAGCTCTAAGAAGGATTGGATTTAACAAAGTCTTTGACACAAACTTCAGTGCAGACTTAACTATAATGGAAGAAGCGGGAGAATTTCTTCATAGAGTTCAAAACGGAGGAACTTTACCATTAATTACATCATGTTCACCTGGATGGATTAAATTCTGTGAACATTATTACCCAGATTTACTAGACAATTTGTCAACTTGTAAATCACCACAACAAATGTTTGGTGCTATTGCAAAATCTTACTATGCAGAGAGAGAAGGAATTGATGCAAAGGATATAGTTAGCATATCAATTATGCCTTGTACAGCAAAGAAATTTGAGCTGACAAGAGATGACCAAGATGCTAATGGAGTCCCAGATATGGATTTCTCTATGACAACTAGAGAGCTAGCAAGAATGATTAAAAAAGTTGGCCTAAATTATGACTCATTGCCAGATGAAGATTTTGATCTTCCTCTAGGATTAGGAACAGGGGCAGCAGTTATATTTGGTGCTACTGGCGGAGTTATGGAAGCAGCTTTAAGAACTGCTGTAGAAAAGCTTACAGGCGAAGAGTTAGCAAGTCTTGATTTTGTAGATGTTAGAGGTACTTCAGGCATAAAAGAAGCTACTTATAATGTAGCAGGCATGGATGTAAAAGTGGCTATTGTTTCAGGACTGCATAATGCAAAAGCGTTGCTAGATGAAATTAGAGCTGGTAGAGCGGATTATCACTTCATAGAAGTAATGGGCTGTCCAGGCGGCTGCGTTAACGGTGGAGGACAACCTCAGCAACCAGGAGCGGTAAGAAATACAGTTGACATTCAAGGTTTACGTGCTAGTGTACTATACAATATTGATGAAGCAAATTCAATGCGTAAATCTCATGAAAACCCAGCGATTATTGAACTATATGATACATATCTTGGGGAACCAGGAGGCCATAAAGCTCACCATTTACTACATACAAGTTATGTAAAAAGGAAGGTAAATGACCTAGTTGGTAAGTAAAACTGACTTAAAACGAAAAACTACATTTAATAGCGTGGTAACAAAAGTTACTACGCTATTTTTTATATGCAAATGAGCTCAAAACAAATATTTAGTTAGCATACACTAACTAAATGTGATATACTTAACCTTATAGAAATATTTTCAATTATAAATTAATATAGAATAGATGTAAAGTTTGCTATACACCCTGTGGCTGGTCGTATGCCTGGGCATATGAATGTACTCCTTGCAGAGGCAAAAGTTCCATATGATAACGTACTTGAAATGGATGAAATTAATGATGACTTAGGAGATGTAGATGTGGTGCTCGTTATAGGTGCTAACGACACTGTGAACCCAGCGGCTGAAACAGAACCAGACTCTCCAATTGCAGGTATGCCTGTACTTCGTGTTTGGGATGCAAGTAAAGTCATTGTGTTTAAAAGATCTATGGGAAATGCAGGTTATGCAGGGGTTCAAAACCCACTTTTCTTTAATGATAATACAGATATGCTACTTGGAGATGCAAAATCTTCTGTAGATATAATTAATTCATTATTGTAGGAATTAATTATATTATGTAATGCTAAAGAAAGAGGAAAAGTTTATTTGTTAAAATAAAAAAAGCGGATGGGATTCAATTGAAAATTCAATTTGAATTCTATCCGCTTTTTATAATACTCAATAAGTTACTTGTTAATTCTTTTTGCTACCTTTGCCAGAAAAATAAGATAGTAGGGCAAAAGCTAGGGCTAGTATAATGGCTACAATTCCTTCTAATCCCATTTTAAAGCCGGGCCAGATAGGAAATACGGATCCAACCATTAGACCTAATATACCAAAGTATATTGGCTGTGGAAAGCGATTAAGAAGCTCTCTAATCAGCTTGATTCCTATAAGGACCCCAAGGCCAACACCTAGGGCAACAGGGGCTAAAATTATAAAGTTTAAGGTACCTACAGCTTGTATGATAACTGCGTAAACCCCGAAGATAAGTAACAATAGTGAACCGCTAATTCCTGGAAGCAGCATAGCAATAGCCGATACGAAAGAGGCAATAAATATATAGGCTAAAAGGCCAAAAGTGACACCACCCATTTCTTCAAGGGATTGATTAGAAATAGTAGTAGACTGAGCAAAAGTTAAGTAAATCATTAGAGTAAATGTTGCAATAGTAAATATAAAATTAACAGGTTTAATTCTGCTAGAACTTTCTTTTGCATGCCTTATAAGTAGAGGTAAACTTCCGAAAATAAGGCCTATGAATATAAAGTTCATAACCATTGAAAAGTTATCAAGTAATATAATTATAACGTTACTAAATCCGAGAATACCTAGTCCGCCGCCAAGGGCAAGAAGGAGTAGAAATCCGATGTTAGCTTTAATATTCTTAAGACTCGTGGCATTAAGAATCTTGTCATACATATCTAAAATTACAGCCATGGTTCCACCACTTAAACCAGGGATAGTGTTAGCAACACCAATTAAGACTCCAGCGATTATAGTTTTTATCTTTTCTTTCATTATATAAAATGCTCCTTAAAATATTTTCTCATTGAATTTTAGTATAACATATGGGGGAGGAGAATGGTAGAAGGGAAACAAGTTATCGTAAATGGTTGTGATGAAAAAGAGCGGGTAATAGGCAGGTAAGCAGAAAGCAAAAAGAGAAAACCACTATGTATATTCTCAAAAATGAGAATATACAAAATACAAGCAGCATATTGATGGAGTAAAAACAGTAGAAATAGCTAGAAATTCTTAAAAATGAGATGATATTATTGTGATGAATTTACAAAAAAAGCAAATAATCATTGAAATTCCAATACAAAAACAAGAAGAGCAAACTAGTAGTGAAAACTAAGCAAACAATCAAGTTGAACAAATAGTATTTAAAGGCTAAACTGTATACATAGTTTAAATTTAGTCGCTACGTGGGCGACAATAACAAGGAGGAAATTTAAATGACAGATATGAAAAAGATTGCTTTAGAAAAAGCTGAGAGAATCGTTAGTTACATCGAAAAGGATACGTTAACAGCTGAAGATAAAAAAGCGATTCATGACGAGTCAATTAGCAACTTTAATAACAACGTAAACCCAGGATGGTTAGAGTACAGAAAATCAGTATCTAACGACGCAGCTTTCATTGAGTGGACAGACAGCGAAGAGCACTTTGAAGACCTAGATGGAACACAATTTATCGACTGCCTTGGTGGTTTTGGTATCTTCACAACAGGACATAGAAACCCAGAAATCCTAAAAACAGTTAAGTGTCAACTAGACAGATATGCACTTCACTCGCAAGAGTTAATTGACCCATTAAGAGGTTACCTAGCTAACCTAATGTCAATGATTACTCCAGGAGATCTACAATACTGCTTCTTCACAAATGGTGGTGCTGAAGCTAACGAAATGGCTCTAAAACTTGCTAGACTAGCTACAGGTGGAAGATGGTACATTTCTACAGTTGGTGGTTTCCACGGAAAATCACTAGGAGCTGTATCAGTTGGTGGTAAAGGTGCTTACAGAGAAGATTACCTACCAATGATCCAACAAGTACAACACGTTGAATATGGTAACGCTGAAGCAATGGAAACAGCTATCCAAAACCTACAAGCAGTAGGCGAAAAAGTAGCAGCTGTTATCATCGAGCCAGTACAAGGTGAAGCAGGAGTTATTATTCCTCCAGCTGGATACCTAACAAAAGTAAGAGAAATTTGTGACAAATACGGAGTTGCAATGATCGCTGACGAAATCCAAACAGGTATGGGTAGATGTGGACAAATGTTCAGATGTGAAGTTGAAAACGTAACTCCAGACATCCTAACATACGGTAAAGCTTTCGGTGGTGGTGTAATGCCTATTACAGGTCTTATTGCTAGACCAAACATGTGGGTAGACAAACTAATTGACAACCCATGGATTCTAGGATCGCCAACATTCGGTGGTAACCCACTTGCTTGCTCGGCTGCTATCTCTACAATCAAATACATGCTAAAACATGATGTTCCAAAAATGGTTCAAGAAAAAGGTGATTACATCATGGGTAAACTTGCTGAACTACAAAAGAAATACCCAACTGTACTTACAACTTACAGAGGAGCTGGTCTTCTGATCTGTATGGAATTCCCAGAAGCAGAAGTTGGATACAGAGTAACTAAAGGTCTATTCGAAAGACACGTAATGGTTGCTGGTACTCTAGTTAATGCTAAAACAGTAAGAATTGAGCCACCTGCAGTACTATCATACGAAACAATTGACACAGTTATGGAAAGACTAGAAGAAGCTCTAATCGATACAAAAGCTGAGTTCAACCTATAAGAATAGGAAATTAAAAATTAAAATACCTTCAATTATGAAGCTAACCCCTTGTTGGTCAAAGACTAGCAAGGGGATTTTTATATAAAAAAGCCCCACATCGGAGTAGAGGCTAAAAGGTCTAAATTTAATTAAAGGGGCTAGAAAGTGGTTGAATTTTGATTGCTACTTAGGCTTACCTACCTTTCTCTTCTTACAGTAAGATAACACAACACATTCTTCGCAGCGAGGACTTCGAGCTATGCAGCAGTTTCTACCATGGAAGATAAGGCTGTGATGCGCTCTTGACCACCTTTTTTCAGGGATTTTCTTCATAAGAGCCAATTCGGTACTTAGGACGTTATCAGCCTTGACTATACCTAATTTATTAGCAACCCTAAAAACATGTGTATCAACTGCAATTCTAGGAACGTCGAAGCCTACAGATAAAACCACATTAGCTGTTTTTCTACCAACACCTTTCAGAGTTATTAAAGAATCATAATCACAAGGGACTTCTCCATCAAAGTCTGCTACTAGCCTCTGGGCTATTTCCTTAATATTTTTGGATTTATTCTTATACAGGCCAATTCGTCTAATAGTGTTTTCTATTTCTTCAAGAGGTGCATCTGCAAGGTCGTAAGCAGTTGGATATTTTGCGAAGAGATCCTTAGAGATAACATTAACGCTCTTGTCTGTGGTTTGAGCAGATAGGGTTACGGCAATTAAAAGTTCGAAAATATTTTGATGGTTGAGTGCACACTCTGCATCGGGATACTCAAGCTCTAAAAGATCTAAAATTGTATTTATAGTTTCCTTGTTCATTTTATTATACTCCTTTGCAATAATGCCGAAATTTTATTTAATTATTATACCCTAAAATGATATAATATATTTATATTTGTTAAAAAATGCTAGGAGAGAAGTTAATGGGAAAAGAAAGAATAAGTTTATACGATAATACTAAAGGGATATTAATTATTTTAACTGTAATAGGGCATTTGCTTAGTCAATATATGGGGCAGTATGCATCTATGGACTCGGCATATATCTTTATTTATTTGTTTCACATGCCTGCTTTTTGTTTGATGTCGGGGTTCTTTTCGAAGAATGCTGAGAAAGGTAGGGCAAATTGCTTCAAGAGTTTAATTATTCCATATATTTTAGTTTACGTGCTATGGCTTGCATACTATAATATTTGCTGGGACAAGGGTGTAGAATTTGACCTGATGAGGCCTGGCTATGCGCAGTGGTACCTATTAAGTTTGATCACCTGGAGGCTGGTGCTACCAACCTTCTTAAGGCTAAGGTACCCTTTAATATGCAGCATTATAATAGCCCTTGTGGCGGGTTTTTTTGATGATATTGGTGCTGAGTTTTCACTGTCAAGAACTATTGTGTTCTTCCCGTTTTTTTTGATTGGATATTACCTAACTAAAGAGCACTTTGAAAAAATTTCTTCATATAAGAAAATTTGGGGTGTCTTAGGATTGGTGCTTGCAGCGGGAGTGGCTATTGCCTATGAGCAAATTGGGCTACCTAAATCAATGCTATATGCTAAGGCCAGTTACAATATTGCTCATTGTGAAAACTGGGAAGGGATTATATTTAGGACGGCGCTCTATGGAATTGCAATATTTATGACATTCTGCATCATTAATTTAACACCTAAGAAAAAATCCATACTGACTCAAATCGGAGCTAACTCACTAATGATATTAGTATTGCATGTCTATGTAATTAGATACTTTACTTTCTCAGGAGCCTTTTTAGACCTCCCTTATTGGCAGGCAGTTGCATTCATTATTATTACTGCAACAGTTCTGGTACTTGTATTTTCGAGAGAGTTCATTAATACTGGGTTTAATAAATTAACAGGTGGAATATATACCTTGATAGTAAAAATCACAAGACCCTTACTAAAAGAGAAAGAAAAAGGGAAATAAAAAGAGAAAACTGCATCTATAAAAAAACAATAAAAACTGAAAAGTATATTAACTCCTATGGCTTTTTCTATGGATGATGCCATAGGGGTTATTTTAGTTATTTGTAATAATACAAATATGTGAAAATTTATTACAAATTAGCCTAATTTCAATAAAATTACAAATTTTACATAATAAAAAACTGAAATGTAGTATAATATATTAAAAATTACTAAAATTTTTTATTTATTTTTTACATTATTTATTTTTTATTATGGAGGTGAAAGATGGCAACTTATTCTCAAGTTGAAAAGCGTGGCTTGTTTGAACTTACAGAATCTGCTAGAGCGGATTTAATATCATCAAAGTACTATAATGATGACTTAGCACCTACATCTGTTTCTCAAAGAACATGGACAACATATAATATTACTATGTTGTGGGTTGGTATGGCTATATGCATACCTTCACTTTCCCTTGCTTCTGCAGGAATTGGATTAGGTCTCAGCCCATGGCTATCAGTACTTAATGTAGCATTAGGTAATTTAATTGTTTTAATCCCAATTCAACTTAACTCACAGGTTGGTACAAAGTACGGTATTCCTTTCCCGGCATTTGCTAGAATGACTTTTGGTGCATCTGGGGCACATTTACCTACTATCTCTAGGGGTATTGTAGGCTGTGGCTGGACTGCTGTTCAGGCATGGGTTGGAGGAGGAGCTGTAGCTGCCTTAATAGGCGTATTTGCAGCAAGTTTCCAAGATGCTGACTGGACGATGGCTCTTCCAGGTAATGATGCAGTTCAAATAGGCCAACTTATTGGTTTCTTAGTTTTCATGGTATTTATTTTCTTAGTAGCGTATAATGGCATGGAAAATATTAAATGGGTTCAAAACGTAGGTGGACCAGTTTTGATTATTGTTATGATTGCACTATTTGCATGGTCAGCAGACCTAGCATCTTCTGCGGGATACTCGATGGGAGCTGTAATGAATGCTCCTAGCAACGAAGCTCTTCTAGCGGAAAATGGTGGTTTTGCATTAATTTTCCTTGCTGTATTAACAGGGAATATTGCTTTCTGGGCTACAATGGCACTAAACATCCCTGATTTTTCTAGATATGCAAGATCTCAAAAAGATCAATTCTGGGGACAAATGATAGGTATGCCAATCCCAATGGCTTTCTGTGCATTCATTGGTGCCTTCTTTGCAAAAGCAACAGAACTTGTTACTGGCGCAGCCTTATTTGACCCTACAGCAGTATTCTACTATGTAGATAATCCAATTATTGTTGTTATAGCTTCAATCGGTGTAATGGCTGCAACTATTACAACCTGTGTAGCTGCAAATGTTGTAGCTCCAGCAAATGGTTTTTCGAACATTATGCCAAGCAAAATAAGCTATAAAAAAGGTGTAATTATAGCTTGTATACTTCCAATTGTAATGTGCCCATGGTACATATTTGGTTCAGGTGCAGCGTACATCTTCGGTTGGTTAAATAACTATGGTGCCATCTTAGCTCCTATAGCTGCTATCTTTATTGCTGACTATTTCGTAGTTAAGAAAAGAAGACTTGATATAGCGGCGATATATAGCGGAGCAGAAGGTCGCTACTGGTATAATGGTGGATGGAACATTGCAGCGCTTATTGCATGGTTTGCTTCATGGATACTTCCAATTTGGGCTAACTTTGGAGCTTTCGGGTTTGAAGGCTCAGCAGAAATTGCAGCAATGTTAGGAACATTTGGTGTTTGGATTGCAGCTAATGCTTACTTCTTCTCATTTATAGTTGGTTTTGTTCTATATGTAGTACTTTCAGGAGTATTTAATAAAAACGAAATTACTGAAGAAGAATATGAAGGAATGACTCAAAAAGCGTAGTCACATATTAAGATGTTTAGGGAGCCTTCATAGGCTCCCTTATTAAATAGAGGGGAAAACTAATACGTTTGTGTGATTAGTCCATGTATGAGATTATATGACAGGAGGATAAAATGGATTTAATAATTAAAGGTGGAACTTTAGTAACTGCTAAGTCCACATACAAAGCAGACATTGCTGTTAAGGATGGCAAAATTGCAGCTATTGGAATGGATCTAAAAGCTGATGAGGGAGTAGAAGTTAAAGATGCAACAGGGAAACTTATTTTACCTGGGGCTATTGATGGGCATACTCATCTTGCTATGCCTTTTGGTGGAACAATTTCTACCGACGATTATTACGCAGGTACAAGATCAGCAGCTTGCGGAGGAACTACAACAGTTTTTGATTTTGTACTTCAAGGTAAAGGGGAAAGGATGCTTGACGCTGTTAAAAGAAGAGATGCTTTAGCTGCGCCAGATGCAGCAGTTGACTACTCTTTTCATATTGCGGTTTGTGATGTAACAACTGATGACCTTTTAGACTCAATGGAAGAGGCTGTTGAGGCGGGCTTACCGTCCTTTAAGGTATTTATGGTTTATGACTTCGGTGTTGATGACGGGGCTTTTTATAAGGTGCTACAAAAAGCAGCAAAAATAGGGGCTCTTGTAGGAGTACATGCTGAAAACAAGACTGTTAATGATATCTTAGTGAAAAAATTTGTTGATGAAGGTAATCATAGTGCATGGTATCATTACATGTCGAGAAATGAAGATGTTGAGGGAGAGGCGGATGTGAGAGCCATAAATCTTGCGAAAATGGCAGGGACTTCACTATATATTGTTCACTTAGCTTGTAAACAAGGCGTTGAGGCGGTTAAGCAGGCAAGAGATGAGGGTTTTCCTATATTTGCGGAAACGTGCCCACAGTACCTTAACTTTACAAGCGATGTTTATAAAGAAGATGGTGATGTGCTAAGAGCAAGAGACTTTGTTTGCTCACCTCCTATTAAGGGTAAAGAATCACAGGAAGCTATCTGGAATGCAATAAATAGTGGTGACATAACAACTATTGCAACAGACCACTGCCCGTTCACACAAGCAGAGAAGGACTGGGGGATTACTAAAAAAGACGGTACTCCGGGTAACTTTACAACTATTCCAAATGGTTGCGCAGGTGTTGAACATATGTACCCATATGTGCTTAGTGAAGCAAATAGTGGTAGGATATCCTTTAATAAAGCTGTTGAACTTTGCGCTACAAATCCAGCAAAATTATTTGGTATTGATGATCAAAAAGGAGCATTGGAAGTGGGGCTAGATGCTGATATAGTAATCTATGACCCGACTATAGAAACTGTGGTTGAAAATGCAAAGGCTCACGGAGACTTAGATCATACAATTTGGGAAGGAACTAAGATTAAAGGATATCCTGTTTCTACCTACTCAAGAGGAAACCTTGTTTTTGAAAAAGGAGAATTCCTAGGCAAAAAAGGTGAGGGGAAACTAGTTAAAGGGAAAAAGCTAAGGTTTACAGGCCCTGAATTATAAAAAAACTACTGATATTAGGAGAAAAACATGATTAACCACAAGAAGATTGCAAATGATATTTCGGCACTTGCTGAAGATTATGAGGACAAGGTTCACGAAATCAAAGTGATAATTGATGCGAATCCATTGTGTGTAAACCTTTGGGATGAAAATTTAAACAATGTACTTTGTAACAAAAAAGCTGTTACCCTATTCAAGCTAGAGAATGAAGCAGAATATTTAGAAAAGTTCAACCAGCTTTCACCAAAATACCAACCAAATGGCAGGCTCAGTTCTGAGCTTGCCGCTTGTCATGTTAAAGAAGCATTAAAAAAGGGAGAGCATATTTTCAAGTGGCTTCATTGCAGGTTAGATGGAAGTGAAATCCCAGCTGAAATAACTTTGGTTAAGGTTAATTTAGCGAAAGAAGGCGAGCCAGAAAAAGTTCTAGTAGCAGGTTTCACTCGAGACCTTACACCTGAGTTGCTGGGAGAAGATGAAGAAGACCATTTTGAAAATTATTTTTTGAACACAATATCTCACAAAACCTTGGTTAGAAGTATAGCTAATTTGACAGATGAATGGTATTTTGTAATAGATCATAGAAGTGGTTACTTAAAATTTTTCGGAAGAGGCACAGAGAGAATAGGTCTAGAAAATGACGTTGAATATAAGACTGGGTGTTTTGCAGAAAGAAATATAGTCTATGAAGAAGATAGACATTTTATCGAAAAGGCCTATGCTGATATTGCAAAAGGTATTTATCAACAGTACGATGTTAGGCTCAACTTAGCTAATGGTGAGGTTTCTTATTTTGCACTAAACTACCAACCTATATTAGGAGAAGAGGGACGTCCAATATTCACTGTGGGCAAGTGGACGGATATTAATGATCAAAAACTAGCAGAATTGAGATCTAGGTTAGACCTTTTAACTGGATGCTACAATAAAGTCACGGCAGAAGAACTGATAGAAAGTGCTTTAAGTGAAAATCAAAAGGGTAAGCATGTCATGTTTATTATAGACATAGATGATTTCAAATACACAAATGATACTTATGGACATTACGTAGGAGATGCAGTACTTATTGAAGTTGCAAGAAGGATAAAAGAAGAATTTAGGGCAGAAGATGTAATAGCTAGAATAGGTGGAGATGAGTTTATAGTTTTTGCTAACAATATTTCTAGCGATAAAGCAATTGAGAAAAGAGGTAAAAACTTAGTAGAAAGCTTTAGGGAAGCCTACGAGGTAGAGGGTAGAGCGATTAGTGTGCCATGCAGTATTGGAATCTCAAAATATCCAAAAGACGGTAGTACTTTTGATAAATTGTATATAGCAGCAGATAAAGCTTTATATAAATCTAAGGAACTAGGTAAAAATAGATATGCAATATACATAGAAGAGTATAAGAATCTAGAAGAGAGGCAGATCACTGAAGTAGACAAAATAGAGACCAAAGAAGCAGTTATGAATTCGAGTCTAATAGCGACTGTTTTTAGTTTGCTCTATGATAAAAATAATATTAGAAGCACCCTAGAAACAATACTGGAGCAGATGGGGAGAAACTTAGACGCAGAAAGGTGCTATATACTAGAGTCTTTTGATAAGGGTGAAACTTTTGATAATACCTATGAGTGGTGTATGAAAGGGATAGTTCCCAAAAAAGAAAAATTACAAAGTATTTTGAAAAAAGATTTTCAAGGTATTATTGACAATGCAAATGAAGAAGGCCTGTTAGTTTCTTTTCCAGAAAAGCCAGCTTTCCTTACAGGAAATAAGGGATTTATAAAAGAAATGGATAATAAAAGGTTTGTAAATTACCATATTAAAGTTGATTCCCGTGTGGTCTTTGCAATAGGGTTAGAATATATCAACAAGCAAAAGAAAATAACGGAGGTAGACGTAAATAGCCTGATATACACAGGAAGGCTTATCTACAGTTACCTTAATAAGTAAATTGAAAAAATAGAGCTGCCAGACTTGGACAGCTCTATTTTTTAGTTTATTCTTAAATCAGAGATATTGAACTAAGCTAATACTCTAACTCTAATTCCACAGCAGCCTAGGGCGTCTAAGATTGCTGCCTCTGTAACATCTCCAGTGATGTTTGCAATTCCGGCAAAGTAATCGCCTTTTGCACTTGTTGTAATATCAAGAACAGTTCCGCCGGCAGCTTTAATTGCATCAGTGAAAGAAGCAGACTTGTCTTGCTCACAGTCACAACCACATTTTGAGAGTATAGAAACTCTTGCAGTAGCGGCATCATTTTTTTCTAGTACGCACTTTGCAAAATTAACTGAATTAACAATGTTGCCGTTTTCAATGTAGTTCATTAATTGATTTACTGCCATTGTAGCGCAGTTGTCCTCTGCCTCTTCTGTTGAAGCTCCAAGGTGAGGGATAGCAATAACTCCTTTTTTGTTGATAACAGTATCATTAGGGAAATCAGTAACGTAAGCTCTTACTTTCCCAGATTCAAGTGAAGATAGAATTGCTTCGTCATCAACAAGCTTATCTCTTGAGAAGTTAAGAATAATAACTCCATCCTTTAATTTTGCAATAGAGTTAGCATTTATCATTTTGTTTGTAGACTCAAGAGCAGGCACATTTAATGAAATAAAGTCAGAAGCAGCATAAAGGGCGCTCAAATCATCTGTAATTGTAATCTTTTCATCTGCAATTGCCAAAGCCTCTTCTGTTGCATATGGGTCATAGCTGATTACATTCATTCCAATGTGAGAAGCAGCATTTGCAACTTTTAGTCCAATTGCTCCCATACCAATAACACCAAGAGTCTTACCAAGAACCTCTGTTCCAGCAAAGTTGCTTTTACCTTTTTCTACTTGCTTTGCTACATTTTCAGTAAGTGTTGAAGCCCAGTTCATACCAGCACCAATATTTCTTGCAGCTAAAAACATACCAGCAATTACTAGCTCTTTTACTGCATTAGAGTTTGCACCTGGTGTATTGAAGGCAACAATACCAGCATCGGCACATTTGTCTAAAGGAATATTATTCACCCCAGCGCCAGCTCTTGCTACTGCAAGAAGTGAGCCTGAAAAATCCATTTCGTGCATATCAGCAGATCTTACGATAATGCCATTTGCAGAGTTAACGTCATCTACAATAGCGTAGTTTGAAGTAAGGTGTGAAAGTCCAACTTCAGAAATTTTGTTAAGTGTACCAATGTTATACATATTTTTTCTCCCTTTTATAAATATTTTTGTGATTTACTATACATAGTGAAGTATATCACTTTACCAGAAAACAGTAAAGTGATATAATAATACATTAGTAAAATTAATATAGGAGGTAAATAATGAACCAAAAAAGAGCATTTAACTTTTCGGCAGGACCATCGATGTTGCCGTTAAACGTAATTGAAGATGTAGCAGCAAGTTTAACAGACTACGAGGGCTGTGGGCAATCCGTAATGGAAATGAGCCATAGATCAAAAGAATTCATAAAAATATTAGAAGACGCAGAAGCAAATCTAAGAGAACTTATGGAAATTCCAGACAATTATAAAGTCCTATTCATTCAAGGTGGAGCAACACTTCAATTTTCTATGATACCATTAAATCTATTTAGAAATTCAAAGAAAGCGGATTACATTGTTTCAGGAACTTGGGCTGACAAGGCAGCTAAAGAAGCAGCAAAATATGGAGATGTTAAAGTAGTAGCTTCATCTAAGGCTGATACTTACACATATATTCCGAAAGTAGAAAAATCTGAGTTTAGAGAAGATGCTGACTATGTTCATATTACATTTAACAATACAGTTTATGGAACAGCATATCCAAGGTTACCAGACACAGGTGACGTTCCTTTAGTTGCAGATATGTCATCATCAATTCTATCTAACACAGTAGACGTAAGTAAATTTGGAATGATTTATGCTGGAGCTCAAAAAAATATAGCACCATCAGGTGTAACCATTGTAATTATAAGAGAAGATCTAATCGGACACGCTCCAGACTGGACACCAACATACTTAGATTATAAAATTCACGCAGATAATGACTCTTCATATAATACTCCTCCATGCTTTACAATATATGTAGCTGGCGAAGTATTCAAAAATCTAAAAAAACTAGGTGGAATTGCTGCAATTGAAAAAATCAATATAGCTAAAGGTAAAAAACTATATGATTATATTGATGAAAGCAAACTTTACAACTGCCCAGTAAATAAAGAAGACAGATCTTTGATGAACGTGGTTTTTGTAACAGGAAATGATGATTTAGACAAGGCTTTCATTAAAGAAGGAAAAGAGGCTGGTTTACTTAACTTAGGTGGGCATAGATCAATCGGTGGTATGAGAGCGAGCATTTACAATGCTATGCCTGAAGAGGGAGTAGACGCTCTTATTGAATTTATGAAAGAGTTTGAATCAAAGAATATCTAAGAAAGAGGATTATCTAAAAAATGAAATACTTAATATTAGTACCAGACGGCGCAGCCGGTGAACCAATTGAAAAATTAGGAAACAAAACATCACTTGAAGTAGCAGACATTCCGCTAATTAACGAGTTAGCACAAAAAGGAGAAATAGGACTAGTACAAACAATTCCAGAGGGAATTGCTCCTGGTAGCGATGCAGCAAACCTATCAGTTATGGGTTACGACCCAGCCATTTACCTTACAGGAAGATCACCACTAGAGGCAGCAAGTATAGGTATTGATATGGCAGACACAGATGTATCATACAGAGTGAATATAATTACTCTTGATGGTGAAGGTGACTACGAAGATCTAACTATTAAGGATCATGCTTCTGGAGATATTACAACAGAAGAAGCTGCTGAACTTATTAAAGCGCTTCAAGAAAATTTAACAACAGAAGAAATCCAGTTCTACCTAGGTGTAAGCTATAGGCATTGTATGATAGTAAAAGAGGGGAATACAGGATTTATCCTAACTCCTCCTCATGATGTGCTTGATGGTAGAGCGGGAGATAACCTTCCAAAGGGTGAAGGTTCAGAGTTTATTGTTGAACTTATGAAAAAAAGTTATGAAATACTAAAAGACCACCCTGTAAATAAAAAAAGAATTGCAGAAGGAAACAACCCAGCTAACAGTATGTGGATTTGGGGAGAGGGGAAAAAACCAAGCCTGAGCCCATTCAAAGAAAAGTATGGAATTACAGGGGCAGCAATTTCTGCAGTTGATTTAATTAAAGGAATTGCAATTTGTGCAGGCCTAGAGGCGCCAGAAATAGAAGGTGCAACAGGGACCCTTCATACAAACTATGAGGGCAAAGCACAGGAAGCGATTTCAGGATATAAAAAAGGACTAGCATTTAACTATGTTCATGTAGAAGCACCAGATGAGTGTTCACACCAAGGTGACTTGGATGGAAAATTAGCAAGTATGCATGAAATAGACCAAAAAGTTTTAAAGCCAGTGCTAGAATACTTAGAAAGTACAGGAGAAGAATTTTCGATATTAATTGTACCTGACCATAGAACTCCCGTTGCGATTA
Source organism: uncultured Oscillospiraceae bacterium (assembly GCA_964369805.1). Lineage (GTDB taxonomy): Bacteria > Bacillota > Clostridia > Peptostreptococcales > Anaerovoracaceae > CAYJHC01. The sequence goes on along the minus strand of CAYJFM010000014.1, from coordinate 12,893 downwards.
GGACACATAGCTCGGATCCAGTACCTTATGTAATCTACAGAGGTAAAGGTAAAGACTCTTTGCTAGAAGGCAATGCAGAAAATAGATTTTCGGAAGTAAGTGGAGAGAAAGGCAATAAGTTTGAAAGCGGACATGCCTTAGCGGATTACTTTTTTGGATAATTTTGAGGTGAAAAATGAAAAACAATATTACTAATAAAATAGTTATGTTGGCTTTGATAGTATGTATAATGCTGGGAACTAGTGTCCCAGCGTTTGCTATTTCTACAGAAAAAATTGATTTAAGTTCAACAGCTGCGGTAGTAATAGACATAAACTCTAACAGCATATTATATGATGACAATATGAATAAACAGTTACCACCGGCAAGCACAACAAAGCTAGTCACAGCCCTTGTTGTTTTAGACCATCTAAAACTTGAGGAAGTAATAACTGTCCCTAATATAGAAATATCTCCTTACGCATCACAAATTTTTCTGCAAGAGGGAGAACAAATGACGGTGGAAGAGTTACTTAATGGGGCCTTAATTTCTTCAGGAAATGATGCCTGTATTGCCTTGGCGATTGCTGTATCAGGTAGCGAGGCTGAATTTGCAAAACTCATGAACGAAAAGGCAAAAGAAGTTGGGGCAGTAAATAGTAATTTTATGAATGCTTCAGGTATGTCAGAACCAAATCATCTATCAACTGCTTATGATCTAGCCCTCATAACAAAAGCAGCGATGGAAAATGAAGTGATCTATGATATAGCATCAAAACCAACATATACAATTCCTGCGACTAATCTATATGGAGAAAGAGAGCTAACTAATTCAAATAAACTGATATCTGGTGAAAGTGATGAGACGGTGGAAGTTAATGGAGTAGAAAGGCCTGTAAAGTATGACTATGCCATCGGAGGAAAAACGGGTTATGAAACTGATGCAGGGTATTGTTTGGCAAACCTTTCTGTAAAAGATGGAACAGAGATTATATCCGTAACACTTGGGGCATATTCATCATATGACAGAGCAGTAGACCAAATTAAACTAATAGATTTAATTTTTGACAAGTATAGAACTATTAAAGTTGTAGAAGCAGGAGAAAAAATTGAAGATGTAGAGGTTATAAAGGGATCTGATCCTAAAATTGATGGAACTACTGAAGATGGACTCTATATTACATTGCCCAGGGAGGCTGCAGATTCTATAGTGAGATATGAGGCAGAGGTTTTTGAAGATATAAGTGCACCAATAAAAAAGGGTGACCAAGTAGGTATAATTCACACATTTGCTGGCCAAGAAGAAATGGGGACTACTCCCCTTATTGCATCTAAAGATGTAGAAGAAGGTGGACCCTGGACACTACTTGGAGTTTCAGATACAGCCTTTGTGGTAATAGTAATATTGGCGATAGTTATTGTTATAGGTCTTGCTTTATGGAGAAGGCACATTATTAAATTAAAGAAAATCAAGAAAGCAGAAGCTAGGAAGAGAAGAGAAGCTTTAATTGAAGCAGAAGTAGAGAGGCGAAGAAAGTTCGAAGAAGAACTTGGCAGTAGAGACTGGCATCGTAAAAAATAATGAAAAACAACTAAAATCAAGAAGTAAAGGATAGGATTTGTTAGATAGAGAAAAGCTTAAAGAAATTCCCAAAACACCAGGTGTATATATGCACAAAGATGAACTTGGTAAAATTATATATGTTGGGAAGGCAAATAATTTAAATAGTAGAGTAAGGCAGTATTTTCAAAATAGTAAAAGCCTTGATGGAAAAACAAGGGCCCTTGTAAAAAACATTGATGATGTGTCGTATATTACGACTGCATCAGAGATGGAGGCTTTTATTTTAGAGTGCAATTTAATAAAAAAATACAGTCCTAAATATAACATTCTACTAAAAGATGACAAATCATACCCTTATATTAAAGTGTCAATGAGCGAGGAGTTTCCAAGGGTTACACGTACAAGAACCTATACTAAAGGAGAAGATTTATATTTTGGGCCATACAGCGATATTGGAGCAGTAAATAGTATGGTTGACTTTATAAATACAGTATTTCCAACAAAAAAATGCAGCAAACAGAATTTTTTAAAGGGAGAAAGGCCATGCCTAAACTACCATATTAAAAAATGCCTAGGACCATGTCAATACAAGGTTAATAAAAAAGATTATAAAGAAACCATTGATGTAATAGTTGAATTCTTGAAGGGAAAAGATAAAACTCTAGACAAGTACCTAGAAGAAAAAATGAAAGTAGCCTCTGAAGAACTTAGATATGAAGATGCAATGAAATATAGAAATTATCTAAGGGCAGCTACAGCGATAAGGGAAAAGCAAAGAGTAGAATTTAGGCAAAGCGATGAAGTGGATGTGGTTCTTTATGGCGGTGAAGGGAAAGTCATGGTGTTTTCTGTAATGGACAATAGGCTTGTAGATAGACAGGCTTATAGACTAGACATTTCACTCTCAGGAGAAAGAAGCGAAGAAGAGATGGTGCTCGAATTTATTAAACAGCATTATTCAAAAGAGATTAAAGGGCCAAAGCAAATTTTACTAAATGATGAAAAAGAAAATTATAATAAAGAAGAAATTAAAATGATAGAGACTTACCTTGGAGAAATTTGGGGAAGAAAAGTTCAGATATATATGCCGCAAAGAGGGGAAAAATCAAGCCTTCTCAAACTTGCTATGGCAGACCTTATGGAACAGAAAAAAGTGTTACATGAAAAAATGGAGAAGGAAGAATCAAGGGAGAGAAAGCTACAGAGAGGACTAGCTACTTTTGGAGATTTTTCAATAAGACCAAGAATAGAAGCCTACGATATTTCTCATACTTTTGGAGCAGACTCTGTTGGTGTGGAGATTGTATTTGTAGGGACGAAGGCTGTAAAAAGCCAATATAGAAAATTTAAAGTAAGAACAAAAGACCATTTAGGGAAAAGCCAAGATGATTATGCGAGTACTAGTGAAGTCCTATTTAGAAGGCTAAAAAGAGCTATTGAAGGGGAAAAGGCATTTTTACCTTTACCTGAGATAATCCTTCTCGATGGTGGTAAAGGTCACCTGGAAGCTATACGTCAAATTCTAGAAACAATAGTCATTATGGCCGAAAAAAGTATAAAAAAACCAAAAGAAGAAGATACAGAAACTGAGAAACTAATTCAAAAAATTGAGGCTGAGAAGAAAGAAAAACTAATATTAGATTTAAGAAAAATTAAGTTAATTGGAATGGCTAAAGATGATAAACATAGAACAAGCAAGCTTGTATATCGGAGCTCTACAGGAACAGGGGTAGGAGAAATCCTAGAGTTTGATTTAAAAGGGAACCCTATGCTTTACTCTTTCTTTGGAAACATCCAAGAAGAAGTTCACAGGTACGCAATTACATATCATAAAAGCACAAGGAACAAAGCTGTGATCAAATCCGAACTTGAAAACATACCAGGGATTGGGCAGATAAAGAGGAACAATATACTTAACTATTTTGGGTCAATTAAAAAATTAAAAGAGTCTACAAGAGAAGAGATTGCAAAAGTCCCGAAGATAACAATAAAAGATATAGATGCTATATGTAAATATTTTGAAATTCGTTGACACTTTGCACCCAAAAAAGATATAATTATAAGATATGAAAATATCATAATACAATGCTAAACTATACTTATTGCAAGTATATTAATAAGAAACCACAAAATAATCAATATAAATTTTAAATACTAAAAAAAGGAGACAAACATGAAAAAATTATTCACTTCAGAATCAGTAACTGAAGGGCATCCAGATAAGATTTGTGATCAAATTTCAGATGCCGTACTTGATGCTATTTTAGCGCAAGATCCAAACAGTAGAGTAGCTGCAGAGACTACAGTAAATACAGGATATGCAATGGTAATGGGTGAAATTAGAACAGAGTGCTATATTGACATTCAAAAAATTGCAAGAGAAGTAATTTGTGATATAGGCTATACAAAATCAGATATAGGCTATGATGGAAACACCTGTGCTATTTTAACCAGTATTGATGAGCAGTCAGCAGATATTGCTATGGGCGTAGATGAGGCCCTAGAATACAAAGAAGGCGACTTTGCCCACGAAGCAGAAGAAACAGGAGCAGGGGACCAAGGCTTAATGTTTGGCTTTGCTTGCGACGAAACAGATGAGTTAATGCCACTTCCAATTTCACTAGCACATAAACTAGCCAAGCAACTAACAAAAGTAAGAAAAGATGGAGAACTAGAATACCTAAGGCCAGATGGAAAAACTCAAGTAACAGTAGAGTACGATGGGGACGAGGTAAAAAGAGTCGATACCGTTCTAATATCAACACAACATAGCGAAGACGTAGAGCATGCAACAATAAAAGCTGATATGATTGAAAAAGTAATTAAGAGAATTATACCAGAAGAACTTCTTGATGAAGAAACAAAATACTTTGTAAACCCAACAGGAAGATTTGTAATTGGGGGGCCACATGGTGACTCAGGGCTTACAGGTAGAAAAATCATAGTAGATACTTATGGTGGATACGCTAGACACGGCGGCGGAGCTTTTAGCGGTAAAGACCCTTCAAAAGTTGATAGATCAGCGGCTTATGCGGCTAGATACGTAGCGAAAAATATTGTAGCAGCAGGACTTGCAAAGAAATGCGAGATACAACTGGCATATGCGATTGGTGTAGCTAGACCAGTGTCGATAATGGTAGACACATTTGGAACAGGTGTGGTTGCAGATGATAAAATTGCAAAAGCTGTTAATGAAATTTTCGACCTAAGACCCGCAGCTATTATTAGGGACTTAGGACTAAAAAAACCAATCTATAGACAGCTAGCAGCCTATGGACATATGGGAAGAACTGACCTAGATGTAGCTTGGGAAAAAACAGACAGAATAGAAATTCTTAAGGAGAAACTTCTATAAAACAACTAAAAAAGATAAAATGCTAACTAGGAGCTGAAAAGCTTCCTAGTTAGTTGTGTAATATTATAAGAGGGAGTAGGTAAAGTGATAGTAGCAAAGTTTGGAGGCTCTTCAGCAGCTAGCGTTGAGCAAATCAAAAAAATAGAAGCCATAGTTAAAAGCGATATTAAAAGAAAAGTTATAGTAGTGTCTGCACCTGGTAAAAGACATGATAAAGATGTAAAAGTAACAGACCTTCTATATGCATGTCATTCAAGCAGAGAGCAAAACTTTGCTTACGAAGAGCACTTTAACACACTATCTGCAAGATTTTTGGAGCTAGAAGAAGAGTTGGCAGTAGATGTTGACATGAAAAAAGAACTTTCAATAATAAAAAAGACTTTAGACGAAGGGACAACGCCAGACTATATGGCTAGCAGAGGCGAATACCTAAATGCAAAGCTAATAGCAGCATACCTAGGCAAAGACTTCCTAGATACAAAGGATGTTGTATTATTCGATGAAAAAGGTAGATTCTTGGAAAAAGAAACAAACGTAGCGCTAAAGGCAGCGATTACAGGAACTCATGGTGTAGTAATACCAGGATTTTATGGAGGAAATACCAAGGGTGAAATTATAACATTTAGCAGAGGTGGATCCGACGTTACTGGAGCAATTGTAGCTAGAGCTATAAAGGCATCAGTATATGAAAACTGGACTGATGTTTCAGGTTTTCTAATGGCAGACCCAAGAATTGTAGACAGCCCAAAGGCTATTGAATCTATCTCATATAAGGAATTAAGAGAGTTATCGTTTATGGGAGCTTCTGTTTTACATGAGGATGCTATTTATCCGGCAAAGGTAGCAAAAATTCCAATCAATATTAGAAACACAAATAGACCTGAAGACAAGGGAACTTTAATCACTGCAGACCTGTCCAAAGAAGGCAAAGAGGATATTATTACAGGAATTGCAGGGAAAAAAGGCTTTATTGTAATATCAATGTTCAAAAATAGACTTAGCTCAGAGAGAGGGTTTATAAGAAGAATTGGTGGTATTTTTGAAGACAATGACATTAGCATTCACCACTTACCTAGTGGGATAGACACAGTTTCTCTTGTAGTGAGAAAAGAACATGTAGAAGGCAAAATAGATACTATAATAGAGCAAATCAACACTATTGTTAAGCCAGATGTTTTAGAGATAGTAGATGATATGGCATTAATTGCTACAGTAGGAGCAGGGATGGCTCAGCATAAAGGAACATCTGCGAAACTTTTTACAGGCCTTGCTGATGCAGATGTTAATGTTAGAATGATAGACCAAGGCTCAAGCGAGTTAAATATTATCGTAGGAGTATCTGAAGCAGATTTTGAAAAGTCGATTAAAGCTATTTACGCTGCTTTTGTAAAATAGGGGAAGAAATGGAAACAAACTATCTAAGCTATACTATAGCAATTGTAATTTTAGTAATGATGTCAGCATATTTTTCAGCTACAGAAACAGCATTTACATCAGTCAATAGAATAAAACTAAAAAACTTAGCCGAAGGAAATAAAAGGGCCGCACTAGCATTAAAACTAGCAAACGATTACGATAAGCTATTATCTACAATTTTGATAGGAAATAACATAGTGAACATTGCAATGACAGCTGTAGCTACAGTGTTGTTTATTGAGCTTTTAGGTGACCTAGGAGCAACAGTAGCAACAATAGTGACAACTGTCGTTGTCCTAATTTTTGGAGAAATTTCTCCAAAAAGCTTGGCGAAAGAAATGCCAGAAAAAATAGCAATGTTATCAGCTCCAATTATTAGAACAATAATGATAATTCTAGCACCACTTAACTATTTCTTCTCATTTATTAGAGAAATAAATAAGAAACTTTTCAAAATTGATAGTGATAGAGGGATCACTGAAGAAGAGCTGATAACTATTGTAGAAGAAGCTAGAGAAGAAGGTGGAATAGAGGAAGAGCAAGGAACCCTAATTCAAAATGCAATTGAATTTAACGAACTTATTGCAGAAGATGTTTTGACACCAAGAGTAGATATCGAGGCTATTGAGATAGATGAAGACAAAGAATATGTAGCAAAGCATTTTATGGAAACAGGGTACTCAAGGCTACCAGTCTATGATGATGATCTAGATAATATTCTAGGAGTGCTTAACCAAAAGGACTTTCATAATCATGTATTTAACAAAGGGGAATCTATCAACGACTTCATTAAGCCAGTAGTTTATGTTGCAGGGTCAATGAAAATCTCAAACCTTTTAAGAAAGATGCAAGTTGCTAAAACCCATATTGCTATTGTAATTGATGAGTATGGAGGAACTGCAGGGCTTGTAACAATGGAAGACATTATTGAAGAAATTGTAGGGGAAATTTACGACGAGCATGATATGGAATTATCAGAGGAAATAACCATGCTACAAAATGGAAGCTACAAAATACTTGGAAACGCAAATTTTGAAAAAGTATTTGAACACCTAGGGTTAAAAATTGATACCGAAAGCTTTGATGTTATTACAGTCAATGGGTGGGTTGTATTAAGCCTAGACAAGCTACCAGAAAAAGGGGAAACCTTTACCCAGGAAAATGAAGATAAGCTATTAAAAGTAAGAGTTACTAAGTCTGATGGCAAAAAGGCATTAGAGATAAATATGGTGATAGTTGATATAATAAAAGACAAAGAATAGGCTACTTTCTTTGCAAAGAAAGTATAAGAAAGGATTACACTATGGGATTTATGGAAAAAATCTTTGGAAATATTAATGACAAAGAAATAAAGAAAATCGAAAAAATTGTAGATAAAATTGAAGCCCTAGATGAAGAAATGCAAAAATTATCTGATGAAGAAATTGTTGCTAAAACAGAAGAGTTTAAAAACAGAATTCAAGAAAAAGGAGAAAGTTTAGATGACATCTTAGTGGAAGCTTTTGCACTTTGTAGAGAAGCTGCTTGGAGGAGCCTTGGGATGAAACATTTTAGAGTACAGCTAATTGGTGGGGTTGTCCTTCACCAAGGGCGTATTGCAGAAATGAAAACAGGAGAGGGTAAAACTTTAGTAGCTACACTTCCAGCGTACCTAAATGCTTTAGCAGGGAAAGGCGTACACGTAATTACAGTAAATGACTACCTAGCTAAAAGAGATATGGAATGGATGGGCAAATGTTATAATATGCTTGGACTTACAGTAGGATGTGTAGTTCATGGATTAACTGATGACCAGAGAAAGGCAGCATATAACTCGGACATTACTTACGGAACAAATAATGAATTTGGATTTGATTACCTACGTGATAATATGGTTACATACAAGGAGCAAATGAGCCAAAGAGAACTTAACTTTGCAATTGTTGACGAGGTAGACTCAATTCTAATAGACGAAGCTAGAACACCGCTTATTATTTCGGGTAAAGGAAGTAAATCCACAGATCTTTACGTGAAAGCAGACTCTTTTGTTAAGGGCCTAAAAAAAGAAAGCGATTTTACAATAAATGAAAAAGACAAGCAACTTTCATTAACAGAGGAGGGTGTAACTAAAACTGAAAATCACTTTGGAATAGAAAATTTCTCGGATCCAGAAAACATGGAAATTAGCCATCATGTAACTACAGCACTTAAAGCTAGAAATATGATGAAGAGAGATGTTGACTACGTTGTTGAAGACGGAGAAATAGTAATTGTTGATGAGTTTACCGGGCGTTTGATGTTTGGTAGAAGATACTCAGATGGTCTGCACCAAGCAATTGAAGCTAAAGAAAGGCTACTAGTAAGAACAGAGTCAAAGACCTTAGCAACAGTAACGTTACAAAACTATTTTAGAATGTATCAAAAACTAGCAGGAATGACGGGTACTGCTAAAACAGAAGAAGGAGAGTTTACAGACATTTACAATATGGATGTAATTGTAATTCCAACCAATAAGGTAATACTGAGAGAAGACCTACAAGACGCTGTCTTTGCAACAGAAAAAGGAAAATACAAAGCAATTGTAGAAAGCGTTATTGAAGCGAATGAAAAAGGTCAGCCAGTTCTTGTTGGTACAATTTCTATTGAAAACTCAGAATTAATTGCAGATATGCTAAGAAAAAGAGGCGTGAAGAAATTTAATGTCCTTAATGCAAAGCAACATGAAAGAGAAGCTGAAATTGTAGCAGAAGCAGGAAGGCTAGGGTCAATTACAATTGCGACAAATATGGCAGGTAGAGGTACTGACATCATCCTTGGAGGAAATCCAGACTTCGAGGCAAAACAAGACATGGAAAAAGAAGGCTTTGATAGTGAAACTATAGCCTTTGCATCTAGTTTAATACCTACCAGCGATGAAGAGATGCTAAAAGCTAGAAGCAGGTATACAGAACTACACGAAAAATACAGAGAAGAAAGAAAAGATGAGCAGCAGCAGGTTAGAGACCTTGGAGGTTTATTAATTCTAGGTACAGAGAGACACGAGTCTAGGCGTATAGATAACCAGCTTAGAGGACGTGCTGGAAGACAGGGAGACCCAGGCTCTACAATTTTCTGTCTATCACTTGAAGACGATTTAATGAGGCTCTTTGGTGGAGATAGAATGAAGTCAATAGTTGATAAACTAGGACTTGAAGAAGATGAACCAATTGAAGCAGGAATGGTAACAAAATCCATAGAAAATGCACAGAAAAAAGTAGAAGGAAGGAACTTCTCAGTAAGAAAATACGTACTCCAATATGATAATGTAATGAATAAGCAGAGAGAAATCATCTATGGAGAAAGAAAGAAAGTACTATTGGGAGAAAACCTTAGAGAGCATATCTGGAGCATGCTAGAGGAACTAGCTGGTGATGCAGTAACTCAAACTACTTACGAATCGAAATTTGCAGAAGAATGGGACATGGATACCTTATGGAATAACTTATCTAGCATTGTAGGCAAATTTGAACCTATTGAATACACCGAGGAAGAAAGACTAAATTTAGACGATAAAAAACTTAGAGAAAGTGTATTAGATAAGCTAGAAGAAATGTACGCAGAGAAAGAAGAAGAAATTGGCGAAAGTACAATGAGAGACTTGGAACGAATGATTCTTTTAAGAGTAGTTGACAATAAATGGATGGATCATATTGATAACATGGATCAACTAAAAAGCGGAATTGGCTTAAGAGCTATAGGACAGCAAGATCCAGCAGGAGCATATGCAAAGGAAGGATTTGCAATGTTTGATGAAATGATTGGTGCAATCAAAGAGGATACTGTAAAATTCAGCTACAATGTAACACTAAAAACAAGTACAGAGAGAGAAAGAGTCATTGAAGGCGGAGAAGAAGAAAAGAAAGACTTTGACGGAAATGACATAGAAGTTGGTGATGGGAGCCCACTTCCTGGACGTACTCAAGTGCCGAAAAGAGAAAAAAAGAAAGTCCCAGTTATGAGAGATATGCCAAAAGTAGGAAGAAATGATCCTTGCCCATGTGGAAGCGGCAAAAAATACAAACATTGTTGTGAAAAAAATGGAGCAACAGAAGAGTAAACACATGGCTAAGCCTAAACTATAGGTTTAGCCATAGATTTTGACTAACTAGGCGTTAGGAAAGGGTACTTATGATAGAACTTGAGCAATTAGTAATAGAAATAGAGAGAGAGCAAAAAGCCTTAGAAGAAATAGGAGAGTCTCTTTGACTTGTCAAATTTAAGAAGAGAAATAGATAACAAAGAGAAAGAAAGCTTAACTGATGACTTTTGGAGCAATCAAGAGCGAGCACAAAAAATTCTAAAAGAAAAAAAGGCTTTAGAAAATAAAGTGAACAACTATACAGAGTTAGAAGAGCAACTAAAGGATATTCTTGATTATGCAGAAATCGCAATTATGGAGGAAGAAGATATTAGTAAGGAACTCACAAAGAAGTTCCATAAAACTCAAGAAAAAGTGGCTCAACTTAGGATAGATACCCTTCTAAGAGGCGATTATGATAAAAACCATGCCATACTTACAATACAAGCAGGGGCAGGTGGCACAGACGCACAGGACTGGGCTGAAATGCTAATTAGAATGTATGATCGATGGGCTGAGAAAAAAGGTTTCACAGTAAAGGTTCTATATCTTCAGAGAGACACAGAAGGGGGCATAAAGAATGCAACACTTTTAATTGAAGGTGAAAACGCATATGGCTATGCAAAAAACGAGAAAGGTGTACACAGACTTGTTAGGATATCACCTTTTGATTCATCTGGAAAGAGACATACATCCTTTGCATCAGTAGATGTAATGCCGCAAATTGATGATGATATAGAAATTGAAATAGACCCAGAAGATATAAGGATAGACACCTTTAGAGCAAGCGGAGCTGGAGGGCAGCATGTTAATAAGACCGATTCAGCAGTTCGTATAACACACCTTCCTACAAATATTGTAGTATCATGCCAAAACGAAAGGTCACAACTTCATAATAAAGATGTAGCCATGAGAATTTTATATGCAAAGCTTTTAGAAATTAAAGAACAGGAAAAGAAGGAAACTTTAAAAGAACTAAAAGGTGATTTTGGACAAATTGCATGGGGAAGCCAAATTAGATCATACGTATTCCATCCCTATTCAATGGTAAAAGATCATAGGACAGGGACAGAAGTAGGCGCAGTTGACAAAGTTCTAGATGGTGATATAGATGTGTTTATTAACTCAAAACTAAAGGAAGAATTAAAATAATGAAAGAATTTTAATAATAATGTAGCAGAATTGTATGTATACAATATAAAAAGCCATTACCTATAGAAAAAATGGCTATACTATGTTAAAATTTTTTTTGATTAGGATAAGGAGAAAGAAACTATGGAAATGATTATTGAGACGTTACAAAATTTTGTCGGCGACATGGGAATTATGAATCTAGAATTAAAATCAAGCATAATGATATTAGTATCACTTGTATTTTTGTTCTTAGCAATTAACAAAGGGTTCGAACCTTTATTATTAGTACCAATCGCTTTCGGTATGCTATTATCTAACTTACCACTTACAGGAATGTTTATTGAACATGTTGACCCAAACACTGCGTTAGAGGATATGGGACTACTAACAATATTCTATTCATTAAAACCAATACTACCATCACTGATTTTCTTAGGGGTAGGAGCAATGACAGACTTTGGTCCACTTATTGCAAATCCTAAGTCACTACTTATGGGTGCAGCAGCACAATTTGGTATTTTCTTTGCATTTATTGCAGCAATTATGCTTGGCTTTAATGCTCAAGAAGCAGCATCAATTGGTATTATAGGTGGAGCAGATGGCCCAACAGCTATTTATCTAACACAACAATTAGCACCACATCTACTTGGAGCTATAGCAGTTGCAGCATATTCATATATGGCACTAGTACCAGTTATCCAGCCGCCAATTATGAAAGCTCTAACAACTCAAAGAGAAAGAGAAATAAAAATGGAGCAGTTAAGACCTGTTTCACAAAGAGAAAAAATTCTATTCCCAATTATGGTAGCGGTTTTAGTTATCCTGCTATTACCACCAGCTGGACCACTAGTTGGAATGTTAATGCTAGGTAACCTGTTCAAAGAAAGTGGAAGAACATTAAGACTTTCAGATACAGCGGCGAACCCATTAATTAATATAGTTACAATCATGCTTGGACTAGCAGTTGGAGCATCAGCACAAGGAGAGACATTCCTAACACTTGATACAATTAAAATTGTAGTACTAGGTATTTTAGCATTTGCATTTGGAACAACAGGTGGTGTACTAATAGGCAAGTTAATGTGTCTTCTAACAAAAGGAAAGATAAATCCATTAATTGGTTCAGCGGGAGTATCAGCAGTGCCAATGGCGGCTCGTGTATCACAAAATGTTGGTAAAGAAGCAAACCCTACAAACTTCTTACTAATGCATGCAATGGGTCCAAACGTAGCAGGTGTAATTGGCTCAGCAGTAGCAGCCTCTGTAATGATATCCATGTTTGGCTAAATAGTTTTAGTATTAAATAGAATTAATAGTTTAAGCGCAGTAACTTTGGTTACTGCGTTTTT
>CAYJFM010000013.1:1367-50963 GCA_964369805.1 uncultured Oscillospiraceae bacterium | reverse complement strand
CATTATATATATTGAGGGTTGATGTTAAACATCGGCCCCTTTTTCTTTTTTGTATCCCCTAAAGCAAGTATCCTGGCAGCCATGGAGCATTAGGGTGAATAGGTGAGATAGTGAAAAGAGAGCAGATAGAGAAACTTTAAAAGAAAAGCAAAAACATAAAACAATCACAGAACTTTCAGTAATGCATCATTAAATAAGTGTAGAATAAACTTGTTAGTCAAAGACGTACTCCCAAACAACGTCTTAAAATAAAAATTTCATAATCTTCTAAAACGGGGTCAATAATGGCTCCGTTTCCTTTTTCTTATGAAAAAATAAAAAAACTACCCATGGCGGGTAGGTACAAATGGTTGAGTATGTGGCATAATAAGTTTGACGGTCAAACAATTAGACAGTCAAATTAAAAAAGTCTTCTAAAATCACATTATATATATTGAGGGTTGATGTTAAACATCGGCCCCTTTTTCTTTTTTGTTATAAAAAATTCCCCCTGGATTTACTCACAGGAGGAATAGTGCACTTAGTAATAGATATTTGAAAAGTCACTGACACTTATAGTACTGTAGAAACGTCTTCATCATAGTCTATTCCAGGAACATTAAACCCAAATAGATTATCAAAGTCTGTGTGGAAACTTGCAATATCTGTATCATTTGCAAGGGATTCTGTGGTGATTGTAGTCCAGGCTTGAGATACTGCTTCTTGGACATCATTTCTCATTTCCCAGTCGTCCATCCTTACATAACCCTGATCATCAATAATAACACTACCATCATAGTAGGTTTTGAACATTCTGTGCATTTGCATGATACAATCTTCATGTAGCCCTTTATCTTTCATAACCTTAAATAGGATAGAAATGTATAAAGGTACAACAGGAATTGCGCTGCTAGCTTGAGTAACAACGGCTTTGTTTATAGCAATAAATGAGCTGCCATCAATACTTGCTAGCTCTTGGCTTAACTTGTCAGATGTTTCTTTAAGGTGCTTCTTTGCCTGCCCAATGGTACCATTCATATAAATCGGGTGAGTTACTTCAGGTCCCAGATAGGAATAAGCCATAGTTTTAAAGCCATTTGCTAATAATCCTTCGCTTTTTAGAAGATCAACCCAAAGCTCCCAATCTTCACCGCCCATAACCTTAACTGTGTTTGCAATTTCATCTTCTGATGCTGGTTCAAAGGAAGCGTCTATAATTTCATTGGTAGCAAGGTTCACGGACTTGTTTGAAAAATCACAACCAATTGGCTTGATAGCTGACATGTAGCTGCTGCCATCATCTAGGCTTCTCTTCGGTGAAGCTAGACTGTAAACTAGCATATCAATTTGCCCTAGATCTTCTTTAATTAAATTAACAATATCTGCCTTTGTAGCTGAAGAGAATGCATCTGCATCTACAGTCTTAGAATAAATCCCAGCCTCCTCACAAGCAAGGTCAAAGGCTCTATTATTGTACCAACCTGCAGAGGCAGGTTTTTTTTCGGTAGGCTCTTTCTCGAAAGAAACACCTAGTGTTTTTGCACCAGCACCAAAGGCTAGTGAAATTCTAGAAGCAAGACCGTAGCCTGTTGAGCAGCCTATTACAAGTACATTCTGTGGCCCTTCGTAAACCCCGTTATCTTTAACAAAGTTTATTTGATTCTCAATATTCTTTTTACAGCCAATAGGATGAGCTGTAGTACAAATAAATCCTCTTTTTTTCTGTTTAATTATCATATTTCTCCTTAACCTCCACTAATTTGTGGATAAGCTTTTAAAACATCACCGTCTTTAAGCTCTGTATCAATCATTACTCTCATGTTATTAACTGCTACAAAACCAAATACAGGTATATTAGCCCAGTCAATACCAACTAAGTTTAGAGCTTCTCCGCAGGTAGTTCCTTCAGGGAATTCAAAATATTTTTCTTTTTCCCCGTCTAGAAAACCTTTTTTGAGAAGAGGCCCTCTTAAAGTTATTAGAACTCTCATAGTTTTTCCTTTCATTAGGTGCAACACCTTTTAAAGCAAGGTATTGCCATAATTATTTTAATGCGTTAAGTGCATACATTTGCACACATCTACTATATTATACAGAATAATTTACAAAAAAACTAGACACACCCATAGGATGTGTCTAATAATTTCAATTTAGAATTTTATAGAGTGTCTAGAAGCTCTTGTGGAAGAGTTCCATCATCTGTCCATCCCATGCAAGCATAGTAATCGCTTAGCATTCTATCGAATTCAGCTTGAGGAATTTTTTGTCCTGCTGCTGGTCCATTTTCTAATGCTTCGTTTACAAGTCTCTTTGGAATTGTATCGTCTTTTCTTGTGAAGCCTTCTCTTTGGTTAAATGCTCTACCAATGTTTAGAACTCTAACTCCGATTTCTTCCATTTGCTCTGGAGTGAATTCTTCACCAGTTACAAGTGTCATTACTTCAGCCATAGTTTCTAGAGATAATCCCCAGAAGTCGCAGATACACATAGAGAATTTAACAGCATTATATGTTCCTAGACCTTTAACCATTTCGCCTTTACCTTCTGATTGGTATGGAGGGATGTTTGTTGTGAAAACTTCTTCGTTTGGAGCGTAAGCTCTCATGTGGCAAGCTCCTCTGTCAGATACAGCGTAGCAAACCGACATTCCCCATGAACCTCTTGGTTCATATTGTGGATACTCTAACCCTTTAACATGTAGAGCGAAATCTTCACCGCCATATTTTTCAACAAGACCTTTAACCCCAAGAGCTAAATCAGCACCAACGCCTTCTCTTCTAGCCATTAATCTTACATATTCGATCATCTTGTCAGCGTCACCGAATTTGATTCCAAAGTCGTGAACACCTTTCTCTGTCATTTCCATTGCGTAGCAAATGATGTCTCCGCCAGAAATTGTATCAATACCCATTTCATCACAAACTTGATTGAACTTTACGATATGGTATGGGTCTTTGATGCCAGCGTTTGGACCAGCTACAGCGATTGATTCGTATTCTGGACCTTCACAAACAGCGTCATCGATTTCCAGGAAGTTACCACATCCTAGACCACAGCTTCCGCAGCCTCTCTTACCTTTTCTGTGTTTGATAAGAACTTCGCCGTTATATTCTGTCCAGTCAGCATCTGTTGCGTCTTGGAAGTTGTTTTTTGGAAGGATTCCACCATCGTTACAAGCTTCTAGGAAGGCAGTTGTACCATCAGTGAAGATGAATTCGTAATCTTCTGAACCACAGTCTTCTCTAAGGATCTTAGAAATTGCTGGTATTGTGTTTTTAGGGTCATTGATTTTTAGACCACCACTACCTATTATAACGATAGCTTTGATTTTTTTGCTTCCCATTACAGCACCAATTCCGCCTCTTCCAGCTTGTCTGTAGTAGTCAGTGTTGATACATGCAGTACCTAATAAGTTTTCACCTGCAGGTCCGATACACATAACGCTTGCTTCTTTTCCGTATTGCTCTGAAAGAATTCCTTCAGCTTCATGAGCATCTTTTCCCCATAGGTGAGAAGCGTCTTTAAATGCTATTTTATCATTGTCGATTATAACGTAGATTGGATCTTCAGAAATATCTTCGAAGATTATAGTGTCATAACCAGCATATTTGATTTTATTTCCAACATGTCCGCCGATTGAGCAGTCATTCATTGTTCCTGTAGCTGGTGATTTAGCTGCTACAGATAGTTTACCTGAGCAAGGAACAGTTGTTCCGTTAAGTGGGCCTGTCATAAGAATAAGTTTGTTCTCTGGTCCTAAAGCATCGATTCCAGGAGCTAGTTCTTCGTACATATACTTAATAGAAAGTCCTTTTGATCCTAGATATTGCTTTGCCCAATCCATTCTTAGTGGCTCAGTTGAGTGTTCTCTGTTTTTACAGTCGATTCTTAATACTTTATTTTGATATCCTAACATATGATTTCCCTCCTACTCTTATGCAAATGTTAATGCTTTATGTGGGCAAGTTTCTACGCAAGAAGGCTTACCGTCACATGTGTCACAGATGATTGGTTTTTCATCTCTCATTTCTACAACGTGAGCAGGGCATACGTCAGCACAAAGTCCACAACCGATGCATGCATCGTTGTCTACTCTGATTTGGGTATCCATTGTAATAGCGTCCACTGGACATTCTTTTGCACATTTTCCGCAAAGAATACAGATGTGTTTGTCAATAAAGATTTGCTTATCCTTATAATAAGTTTCGATTTTTATTCTTGATTTAGATAAGTTGATCTCATCTTCATGCATAGCTGAACAAGCTTGCATACATAATTGGCAGCCTATACAAAGGTCTTTTTTGAATTTTAGTCTTTTAATTGCCATTTTGTCCTCCTAATTTATTTTCTGGAAATAACACATATTTACTTAATTTTAATTATACAAAAATTGCACGAATTATATCAACAAAAGACACAAAAAATGCGTAAAAAAAGAATATAAAATCCACATAAAGTAGAGAAAATGTAAAAATAGAAAAGAAATATACAACATATAGTATTGATTGAAATGGAACATCTATTAGTGGAAAAGTTAGAAGAAACTAATTAAAAGCAAAATAAACAAAAAAAATCTTAAATAAGTGCTTTTCTACAAACTAGAACATATTAAAAGAGAGGATAAATAAAAAATCCAAACAAAATAAGAGAATGAAGAGTAAAAAGTTCGATATGAAACGAAATATAAGAAAATTAAATAAGTGAATTTAAGGAAAAAATAAGAATAAAACAGATTTTACTAAAAAAAGATTGTAAACTAAGGAAGCTAAGATGCGGCTTATACGCAAGCAGGTTATGTAAAATGTAACTTATACAAACATATTAAATCAATGAACACACAATAACTATTTGAAGACAAAAGTGAAAACGAAATATCAAGAAAAATAAAAGAGGGAAAAATGATAAAGAGAATTTTTGTAGAAAAAAAACCAGGCTTTAATGTGGAAGCACAAGGGATACTAAGGGAGCTTAAAGGAAACCTTGGGATGAAAAAAATTGAAAATGTTAGAGTGTTTAACAGGTATGACATCAGCCATGTAGATGAAGATACCTTTGCAAAGGCTATAACTGGAATCTTCTCAGAAGCGCCAATAGACTTTGTGTATGAAGAAAACATGCCAATAGAGTTGGAAACTGCTTTTAATGAAGGATTACATAAAAACATTTTAGTTGCGGTAGAATATCTGCCTGGCCAATATGATCAAAGGGCTGATTCAGCGTGCCAATGTATAAAGTTAATAAACCCATCTTTAGATCCAATCGTTAAGTTTGCTAGGGTCTTCTATATTGAAGGAGAAATTAGCGAAAACCAAAAGAGTGCAATCTTAGATTTCTTAATAAATCCAGTTGACTCAAGACAGGCAACTATAGAAAAGCCAGAAACTCTAGACATGATTACTAGCGTACCAGAAAGTGTAAAAACATGGGAAGGATTCATCAAAATGTCTGATGAAGAACTTAGATCCTTTAGAACAGAACAAGGCTTTGCAATGAGCATTGAAGATTTAAAACATATTCATACTTATTTTGCTAAAGAAGAAAAGAGAGACCCAAGTGAGACAGAACTAAAAGTAATTGACACATATTGGTCAGACCACTGTAGACATACAACATTTTTCACAGAACTAAATGCGATATTTTTTGATGAAACAAAGTATAGCCAAATTGTAAAAAGTGCATTTGATGACTATCTTAAAATTCGAAATGAAGTGTACTCAGCAAAGAAAAAGAAAGTATCCTTAATGGATATGGGCACAATTGGCGCAAAATACATTAAAATGAATGGAATTGTGACAGATATAGATGAATCTGAAGAAATAAATGCGTGCAGCATTAAAGTAAAAGCAGATGTAAACGGAAAAGAAGAAGACTGGCTTGTGATGTTCAAAAATGAAACTCATAATCACCCAACAGAAATTGAACCATTTGGGGGGGCAGCAACATGCCTTGGAGGAGCAATCCGAGACCCACTATCAGGGCGTTCATATGTATATCAAGCTATGAGAGTAACAGGCTCAGCAGACCCAAGAACACCTATTAGCAAAACAATACCAGGAAAACTACCACAGAGCAAAATCACAAAGGAAGCGGCGAGAGGATATAGTTCTTACGGTAATCAAATTGGGTTAGCCACTGGCCAGGTAGATGAAATATACCACCCAGGTTATGTGGCAAAGAGAATGGAAGTGGGGGCAGTAATTGGTGCAGCCCCAGCAGCTAATGTAGTTAGAGAAAAGCCATGCCCAGGAGACATAGTTGTCTTACTTGGAGGCAGAACAGGAAGAGATGGAGTTGGGGGAGCAACTGGTTCTTCTAAAGAGCATACAGAGGAGTCAACAATGGATTGTTCTTCTGAAGTTCAAAAAGGTAACCCTCCTGTAGAGCGAAACATTCAAAGAATGTTTAGAAGAAATGAAGTTTCCACATTAATAAAAAGATGTAATGACTTTGGAGCTGGCGGCGTATCAGTAGCAGTTGGTGAACTTGCAGATAGCCTACATATAAACTTAGATGCAGTGCCAAAGAAGTATGATGGGCTAGATGGGACAGAGTTAGCTATTTCAGAATCTCAAGAACGAATGGCTGTTGTTATAGAAAAAGAAAACTTAAAAAAATTCATTGCTTTTGCAGATGAAGAAAATTTAGAAGCTACTGTAGTTGCAGAGATTACAGACAATGGTAGAGTTGTCATGGAGTGGAGAGGTGAGAGAATTCTAGATATATCTAGAGAATTCCTTGAAACAAATGGAGCTTCACAAGAAGCTAGAGTGAAGGTTAAACAACCAGATAACTATGGGGCTACTCAGGAAATAAAAACAATGGAGGAGGCAATAGAGAATCTAAATTGCTGTAGCAAAAAAGGTTTAATTGAAAACTTCGACAGTACAATAGGTGCGGGGTCAGTTCTAATGCCTTTAGGCGGAAAGTATCAATTAACACCTGCTGTAGGAATGGCTGCAAAGCTTCCAGTACTTGAAGGTGATACAAATACAGCAACGATGATGACCTATGGATTTGATCCTTTCTTATCAGAGAAAAGCCCTTTCCATGGAGCGTATTATGCAGTAATTGATTCGGTTACAAAATTAGTTGCTATGGGTGGTAAATACCAAGATGCTAGATTATCTTTCCAAGAGTACTTTGAAAAGCTTGGAAACGATGAAGAAAAATGGGCTAAACCAATGGCTGCTTTGTTAGGAGCATTAAAAGTACAGATTGGCTTAGGATTACCTTCAATAGGAGGAAAAGACAGCATGTCTGGAACATTCAATGACATATCGGTTCCACCAACATTAATTTCATTTGCAGTTGCAACAGGCAAGGCAGATAATATAATTAGTCCTGAATTTAAAAAAGCAAATAATCATATAGTGTTTATAGAACCAAAGAAAACACAAGATGGGCTGCAAAGCTTTGAAAGCTTCAAAAAAATAATGAATAGAGTGTCGAGTCTGATAGAGGAGAAAAAAGTTTTATCAGCCAACACAATAAATCATGGAGGAATCTTTATATCAGTAATTAAGATGGCAGTAGGGAATAGAGTTGGAGCTCAAATCCTTGGACTTGCAGAAGAAAAACTGGTATCACCAAGTTATGGTGGATTAGTGCTAGAAATAGACGGGAATGAAGATTTGAATAAAATTTTAGAAAACATCCCATATATACCAATAGGAAAGACTACATCGGCAGAGAGTGTTGTAATTATGCAAGGGGCAAGCCAGAAAAAATACACAATGAAAGAAATCTTAAAAAGATGGACAAAGCCCCTAGAAGGAACCTTCCCAACTAAAACTAGCCCTATTGAGAATGAAGAACTAGAAATAATACCAGAGGCGAAAGTTGCAAAACTTGAAGCACCTGCAATAAAAGTTGCAAAACCTAAAATAATTATACCGGCCTTCCCAGGAACTAACTGTGAAATGGACAGCAAAAGAGCCTTCGATCAAGCAGGTGGCGAAGGCAAAATAGAAATAATTAGGAATTTAACTGAAGAGGGATTGAACGCATCTATAGAGTCCTTTGCAAAGGCAATTAAAGAAAGCCAGATCATAATGATACCAGGAGGATTCAGTGGCGGAGATGAGCCAGACGGATCAGCAAAGTTTATTACTGCAATATTTAGAAATCCGATTATTAAAGAGGCGACAATGGACCTGCTTGATAATAGGGGTGGAATGATGATTGGAATTTGCAATGGTTTCCAAGCCTTAATAAAATTAGGCCTTGTAACGGAAGGAAAGATTATAGACCAAAGCGAAGAAGCACCAACCCTTACATATAATAAGATAGGTAGACATGTATCACATCTGACGAGAACAAGAATTATAAACAACCACTCACCATGGCTTAGAGGAACGGAGGTGGGAGATATTCACACCATTCCAATTTCTCATGGCGAAGGAAGATTTGTAGCCTCACCAAAAGAGTTGGAAAAGTTAATTGAAAGAGGACAGATTGCTACACAATATGTTGGAATAGATGGCATTCCTTCGATGGATATTAATGTAAACCCTAACTTCTCAGATATGGCAATTGAAGGGATTACATCTGTAGATGGTAGAATTTTAGGTAAAATGGGACACTCGGAAAGAATTGGGAAAAACTTATATAAAAATGTACTAGGTGAAAAAGATCAGAAGATATTTAGAAGTGGAATAGAGTTTTTAATTTAATAAGGAGAGTAAATTATGGCAAAAGTAGCAATAGTAATGGGATCAAAATCGGACTATCCAGTAGTGGAAAAAGCTGAAAAACTATTAAAAGAATTTGGTGTGGAAACAGAGGTTAGAGTAATTTCTGCACACAGAACACCGCAGGCAGCAGAGGAATTTTCGAAAAACGCTGAAGCAAATGGCACGGAAGTAATTATTGCGGCAGCAGGAAAAGCGGCACATCTAGCTGGAGTACTTTGCTCATTAACACCTCTACCTATCATTGGAATTCCGATGAAATCTAGCACAATGGATGGACTTGATTCACTACTATCAGTAGTGCAAATGCCAAAGGGAGTTCCTGTTGCAACAGTTGCTATTGATGGAGCGGAAAATGCTGCAATTTTGGCGGTTCAAATTTTAGGAACAAAGTATCCAGAAATGAGAGAAGGAATTAGGGCATACAAGCAGAAGATGGCAGAAGAAGTAATGGCTATTGATGCTGAATTTCAAAATAAGTAAAAGGAGAAATCATGGCTGTAGATCAAAAACTTACATACAAGGATGCAGGGGTTGACACCAAAGAAGGTGAAAGAGCTGTATCTCTAATGAAAGAGCATGTTAAGAGAACTTTTTCTAAAAATGTGCTTACAGGACTAGGGAGCTTTGGAAGTTTGTATGAAATAGACAAAGAAGACCTTGATAACCCAGTTTTAGTATCAGGGGCAGATGGCGTTGGGACAAAGCTTAAAATAGCTTTTCTTATGGACAAGCATGATACTGTTGGAATTGACTGTGTGGCAATGTGTGTTAATGACGTACTATGCCAAGGAGCAAAGCCAATGTTTTTCCTAGACTATATTGCAACAGGGAAAGTAGAAGCTGAAAAGGTGGCTAAGATAGTATCAGGAGTAGCGGAAGGATGCCTTCAGGGAGAATGCTCGCTGGTAGGCGGAGAGACAGCTGAAATGCCTGAGTTTTACCAAGAAGGCGAATATGATATGGCTGGGTTTGCAATTGGAATTGTTTCAAAAAGTAAGGTGATTACTGGTGAGAAAATTTCGGAAGGGGATGCGATCATTGGCGTTTCTTCAAGTGGGCTTCATAGCAATGGATTTTCTCTAGTAAGAAAAGTGTTACTAGACAGAGAAAATATGAAAGTGACGGACTTTGTGCCAGAGTTAGGGGAAACTTTAGGAGAGGCTCTAATAACTCCAACAAAGTTATATACAAAAGCTTTTAAAGCTGCAACTAAGGCAGCTGATATAAATGGTATTGTCCATATTACAGGTGGTGGATTCTATGAGAATATTCCTAGGGTATTCCAAGGAAACTTAGGATGTAAGATAAAACTTGGATCATGGGAAATGCCAAAAATATTTCCATATCTAATGGATAAAAGTGGAAATTCAATTGAAGAAATGTTTAGCACATTTAATATGGGTGTTGGAATGATGTTCTTTGTGAAAGCAGAGGATAAAGAAAAGGTTCTTGCAGCAATAAATGAAGCGGGCGAAAATGCTTTTGAAATAGGGGAAGTTATCAGTTCTGAGACTAAAGAAGTTATATTAGAAGGGGCTGAAATATAAATGAAAAACTATAAAATTGGAGTTCTTGTTTCAGGTGGGGGCTCTAATATGCAGGCAGTAATTGACAACATTAAGGCAGGAAAACTAAAGCGCTGTGAAGTAGCCTTAGTGATTTCAAGCAAAGAAGGAGCCTTTGCTCTTGAGAGAGCTGAAAATGAGAACATTGAGCACTTAGTTATTACAGATCAAGAGGAGCTTACGCAAGAACTTCTAGCAAAGGGGATTGATATTGTTGTTCTGGCTGGGTATATGAGAGTGCTTTCTTCAGGGATAATTGATGCTTACAAAGATCGAATCATAAACATTCACCCTTCTTTAATTCCAAAGTATAGTGGAATGGGGTTTTATGGAATGCGAGTGCATAAAGCTGTTATTGAAGCCGGTGAAAAAGAGAGTGGTGCCACAGTTCATCTAGTAGATGAAGGTGTGGATACAGGTAGAATATTAATTCAAGAAAAAATTGAAGTTTTAAAAGGGGATACCCCAGAAATTTTAGCAAAGAGAGTCCTTAAAGTAGAACATAAAATTCTATCAGAAGGCATAGAAAAAGTAATAAAAGAACTTAGAGAAAAGGGGTAAACATGGGAGGCATATTTGGAGTAATATCAAAAGAAGACTGCGTAATGGATGTTTTCTTCGGAACAGACTATCATTCACATCTAGGCACAAAAAGAGGCGGGATGTGTATACTTGGTGAGAATGGTTTTAAAGCTGGGATACACAATATCTCAAATGCACCTTTTAGAGGAAAGTTTGAAGAGGAACTTGACGAAATGTCAGGATTTGCAGGAATTGGGGCTATTAGTGATTCTGACCCACAGCCACTAACTGTGTATAGCGATCAAGGGCATTTTGCATTAACTACAGTTGGTAGGATAAATAATAAAGAAGAGATTGTGAAAGAAATTATTGCAAGCAAAGACGGAAGCTATTTTATGACAATGTCACACCATAATATAAATAATACGGAGCTTGTAGCTGCTTTAATTTCTCAAGGAAGTTCCATTGAAAAAGGAATTGAAAATGCTCAAAACAAAATTGATGGCTCAGTAACAATGCTAGTCTTGACAAAAGACGGACTATATGCGGCACGTGATAAATACGGGAGAACCCCACTGATTATTGGTGAAAAAGAAGATGGTAGCAAGTGTGCAGCCACAGAGTCTTTTGCATTTATTAATATAGGCTATAAATATACTAGAGAACTTGGACCAGGTGAAATTGCCTTGCTAAATGTGGGGAGAGAAGAAATTTTAAAAGAAGCTGGGGATAAAATGCGAGTATGTGCATTTCTTTGGACATATTTTGGATATACAACTTCAATTTACGAAGGTAAGAATGTTGAATTTGTAAGAAATCGAAACGGTGAGTTAATGGCTGCAAGGGACGAGGCCGAAGGCGGCGTGGATGTTGACTATGTTGCTGGAGTTCCTGATAGCGGGATTGCTCATGCACTTGGATATGCAAATGGTAGTAAAATTAGGTACTCAAGACCTCTTATAAAATACACACCAACGTGGCCAAGAAGCTTTATGCCGCAAAATCAGGATGCAAGAGCTTTGATTGCAAAAATGAAATTAGTTCCTGTGTTTAAGATGATCAATAAGAAGAAGTTTATTCTTGTAGATGATTCAATTGTAAGGGGAACGCAGCTGTCAGAAACGGTTAGTTACCTGACAGAAAATGGTGCGGAAGAGATACATGTAAGATCAGCTTGTCCACCAATCATGTTCGGATGCAAATTCCATAACTTCTCAAGAAGCGTATCTGACTTTTCACTAATTACAAGAAGAACGATAATGAGACTAGAAAACTTAGGACTAGAGGAAGTCACAGAAGAGATACTATCAGAGTATGCGGATTCTTTCTCAGAGAAGCATAGCATAATGGTAGAGGAGATAAGAAAAGAGTTAGGCTTTGATAGTCTAAAATTCCAAAGGTTAGAAGATGTAAAAGAGGCAGTAGGCATAGATGGTTGTAAGCTTTGTACATATTGCTGGGATGGAAAGGAGTAATGATGAGAGCGTTAATTAGCGTATCAGACAAAACAGGCATTGTAGAATTTGCAAAAGAATTAGATGCAATGGGAGTGGAAATTGTTTCTACTGGAGGAACGCTTAAGGCCTTACAGGAAGCAGGAATTAAAGTTACAGGGATATCAGATGTTACTGGCTTTCCAGAGTGCTTAGATGGTAGAGTTAAAACTCTTCACCCAAAAGTTCACGGCGGGCTTCTAGCAAGAAGAGACTTAGAGGATCATATGAGTCAAATTGAAGACTTAGAAATTACTCCTATTGATATTGTTGCAATAAACTTATATCCATTTAAACAAACTATAATGAGAGACGATGTTACTCTAGAAATGGCAATAGAAAATATAGATATTGGTGGACCTGCAATGCTTAGGTCATCTGCGAAAAATCATAAAGATGTAACTGTTCTCTGTGATCCAAGAGATTACGATAATGTAATTTCTCAGCTAAAAGAGAACAAAGCAGTAGACTATGATACTAAGTACAAATTAGCACTAAAAGTATTTAGACATACTGCGGCTTATGACACAATGATCTCAGCCTACTTAGGAGAACAAATTGAAGAAGACTTACCAGAGAATATTACATTTACTTTTGAAAAAATTCAAGACTTAAGATATGGAGAAAACTCTCACCAAAAGGCAACTTACTACAAAGAGGTTAAACCTTTTGACGGAGCTCTAGTAAATGCAGTTCAGCTTCACGGAAAAGAACTATCATATAATAATATCAATGATGCAAATGGTGCATTAGAGACCTTAAAAGAATTTGCAGAGCCAACCATAGTTGCAGTTAAACATGCGAACCCTTGTGGAGTAGCTTCTGCTGACGAGCTAGTTTGTGCATATAAGAAGGCTCATGACTGTGATCCAATTTCAATCTTTGGAGGAATCGTTGCAGCTAACAGAGAAATTGATGTGGCTACGGCTACAGAACTTAATAAAATATTTGTTGAAATAGTAATTGCACCTGGATTTTCTGATGAAGCCTTGGAAATACTTACGAAAAAAGCAAATATCAGGCTATTAAAACTAAAGAATATTCTAGGAAGACCCGAAAAGAAACGACTAGATCTGAAAAAGGTAAGTGGCGGTATTTTGGTGCAGGATGCAGATGATGTGTTATTGGATGCAGAAAAACTTAAAACTGTAACTAAAATCGAGCCAACAGCAACTCAAATGAATGACCTAGAAATAGCTATGAAGGTTGTAAAACACACAAAGTCTAATGGAATTGTATTTGTAAAAGATGGCATGACACTGGCAGTAGGGCCAGGGCAGACCAATAGAATTTGGGCGGTAAGAAACTGTATTAACCAAGCAAACTTTGATATTGAAGGTGCTGTAATGGCCTCTGATGCCTTCTTCCCATTTAGTGACTGCGTTGAGGCAGCGGCAGCAGCAGGTATTAAGGCTATAATTCAACCGGGCGGATCTATAAGGGATCAAGAGTCAATTGATAAAGCTGACGAACTAGGCATTGCAATGGTGTTTAGTGGATTTAGACATTTCTATCACTAATCTGAGAGGACGGTGCTTTATGAGAGTTTTAGTAGTAGGAGGTGGCGGCAGAGAGCATGCCATTCTGTGGAAACTAAGTAAAGATAATAAAAATATGGAGTTGCACTGTGCGCCAGGGAATGCGGGGATTGCTGAAATTGCAAAATGCCATTCTTCGGTGAGTGCAGAAAATATCGAAGGTATTAAAAACCTTTGCAAAGAGCTAAAAATAGAACTTGCAGTAATTGGCCCTGAGGTTCCGTTAGCGCTTGGCATAGTAGATGAGCTAGAAGCAGAAGGAATAAAAGTTTTTGGGCCGGACAAATCATGTGCAAGGCTTGAAGCAAGTAAGGCTTTCACAAAGGAGTTCCTTGCTCGTCATAAAATACCAACAGCGGGATACAAGGAGTACACTGAGCAAGAGGAACTATTAAAGGATGTTGGAGTTTTTGGATATCCAATGGTCATTAAGGCTGATGGGCTTGCCGCAGGAAAAGGTGTTGTAATTGCAGAAAACAAAGAAGATGCAGAAAAAGCAATTCGCCAGATGATGGGGGACAAGGTCTTTGGAGCAGCAGGAGATAAAATTGTTGTAGAAGAATTCTTGACAGGAATCGAAGCATCTATACTTTGCTTTGTGGATGAAGAGACTATAATTCCAATGGAGCCAGCGCAAGATTATAAAAGAATCTTTGATGGAGACAAGGGTGGAAACACTGGAGGAATGGGGACTTACTCCCCTAGCTTGATAATTGATGAGGATCTAAAGGAAATAATTGATAAAGAAATATTGCAGCCTACTTTAGCAGGCTTCAAAAAAGATGGACTAAAATTCAAAGGAGTTTTGTTCATAGGGCTTATGATTAAAGACGGCAAAGCGAAAGTAATTGAATTTAATAATAGGTTTGGAGACCCTGAAACTCAATCTGTGTTACCGAGAATGGAAACTAATCTACTAGATGTATTCTTAGCGGTTATAGACAACAAGCTAGCAGAGATAAATCTTAAGTGGTCTGAAGAAAGAACAATTTGTATTATAGAAGCTTCTAAAGGATATCCGGATGCTTATGAAAAGGGCGTACCTATTGAAATAAATCAGGTAGAAGAAGGAATTGTAGTTTTTCATAGCGGAACAGCATTAAAAGATGAAAAGCTAGTAACCGCAGGTGGCAGGGTTCTAGGAGTTGTTGCTACGGGCAGCACTCATACAGAGGCAAGAGAAAAGGCATATAGAAATATAGAAAATATAAAATTTGCTGGTATGCAATATAGAAAAGACATAGGTCTTATTAACAGCAAACAATAACTTAGTTAGTAATTTAATTTCAAATAAATAATTTTAAAGGAGTACCATAATGGAAAAAATTTATGTAGGAAAAACTAAAGATGTATTTAAGTTAGAAAACGGAAACATCATGCTTCAATTCAAAGATGACTGTACAGGAACAGCTGATGGAGTATTTGATCCAGGCGAAAACAGCATTGGATTAACAATAGAAGGTATTGGTAGAGCAAACCTTGAAACTTCAATTATGTTTTTTGAAGTACTTAAAGCTGCTGGAGTAAAAACTCACTATGTATCAGCTGACATTGAAAAAGCACAAATGGAAGTTCTAACTGCAAAAGTATTTGGTAAAGGGTTAGAGGTTATTTGCAGATGTAGAGCTACAGGAAGCTTCATTAAAAGATACGGTGACTACATTGAAGATGGCACAGTTATCGAAGGTGGTTATGTAGAAACAACACTTAAAGATGATGCAAAAGGAGATCCACTAATTACTCCAGACGGACTAGCTCTATTAGGACTAATGGATTTAGAGCAATATGCAAGTATGAAAGAGCAAACTCTAGCGATTACAAAAGTTGTTGCAGCAGAAATGGCAAAATACGGAGTTGAGCTATATGACATCAAGTATGAGTTTGGTTATGATGCTAATGGCGAAGTAATTCTAATTGATGAAATTGCTTCAGGAAACATGAGAGCATATAAAGATGGTAAAATTGTAGAGCCAGTAGAGCTTACATCTATTTTACTAGGCAGAAAATAAGCTTAAAAGTTAATAAGAGTATAACCACTCATAGAAATAACCTCTGAAGTAGAAAACTACTTTGGAGGTTATTTTTACAAAAAAATGATTACGTATTCTCATGCAAAATGGGAGGGCGGAAAAGATAACAAATAAATAAAACTTAATGGCAAATAAGTGTTGAAACGCAACAAAAAACATGCAAAATAGCCATTTTAGGCTTTACAACACCAAATGACTTGTGTATACTAAAAATAGTTCAGAATACGTATTCAAGGAGGATGGTATGAAAAAACTGAAAGAAAATCAAGCTGTTGAAACTGTGGAGGCTCTAGAAACTAAGGAGACAGAAACCGGATTGACACATACTGAAACAAAGAAAGAATCAAAAAAAGCAAAAGGGGACACGATTATGAGTGAAATCAAAAGCAAAGACAAGGTATTTTATGGAGATGGTTCAGAAGTAACACCAGTTGGAGTATTAGACTATAATGACTTCGTTACTAAGACTAAAAGAGATCAAAAGATGGTAGGCTTTGACGAAAAGTACAGAGACTTCGTTGACTATATTATGAAAATTACTCACGAAATTTGGGAAGAAAAAGGCATCGGAGTTATTTATGACACATACCATAACAATGTAACAATGCACCTTGGAACATCAAGTCTTGTTGGTATTAAAGATGTAATCTCAAACACACTTCAAATGCTACATGCTTTCCCAGATAGAAGACTTATTGGACAAAACGTTATTTGGTCACCATATGGTGCAGAAGGTTTCTTATCTTCTCATAGAGTACTATCTACAGCAACTAACCTTGGAGATAGCAGCTTTGGACCAGCAACAGGCAAAAAAATCAGCTTCAGAACTGTAATTGACTGTGCAACAACACATAACAGAATTCACGAAGAATGGCTAGTAAGAGACAACCTATGGGTAGTAACACAGTTAGGATTTGATCCAATTGAAGTAGCTAAAAAAATGGCTAAAGGTCAAGTTACAAAAACAAACAAACTTCAAAACTCTTTCGGACTTAACGAGTCTATGGAAGGGCAATACATGCCAGAAAAATACGTAGCTAAAGATGACTCTGTTGGAGAAATGATTCTTGAAATGCAAAGTAACATCTGGAATTACAAACTAATAAACAAAGTTACTGAGTACTACCATGATAACGCATGCGTACACTTTATTTGTGATAAAGACCTTAATGGGTATGATGAAATTCAAGGAATGGTTATCAGCATGCTTGCATCTGTACCAAATGGTAGCTACCATGTTGAAAGAGTCACATGCACAACTCGCCCAGGGGGAGATGGAACTGATGTAAGCATCAGATGGAGACTAAGAGGTATTAACGAAGGAAATGGATTCTTCGGTGCACCATCAGGTAAACCGTTAGATATATTCGGAATTAACCACTACCACGTAATTGATAACAAAGTTATGGAAGAATGGATTACATTTGACGGTATGGATATTCTAAAACAAAAATATTTAGGCGACTCGGAGGAAATATAAAATGACTAACACAGAAAATATCAAAGATGTTGAAAATGATGTTATCTTAGGAAAAGACTATAGCAAAGGAAAGAAAGCAATCGCTTTCTTTTCGATAGCTGTTATCTACTTCTTCTACTGCTACAACTTCATGGTAGGTACGTTTATTA
The DNA here is from genome assembly GCA_964369805.1 of uncultured Oscillospiraceae bacterium. Taxonomy (GTDB): domain Bacteria; phylum Bacillota; class Clostridia; order Peptostreptococcales; family Anaerovoracaceae; genus CAYJHC01. The sequence goes on along the minus strand of CAYJFM010000013.1, from coordinate 33,514 downwards.
AACCAACTATGATTGCAGCTGTATCAGATGGCGGATTTGGATTTACCCTAACAGAATCAGAAAGTATCTTTGCAGCAATGTCTTTTGGTACAATACCAGGAACAATTTTATTCGCAATTATCGCTACAAAATTTGGTAAAAAGAGAACTCTTATTACTGTTGCATTATTAATCGCAATTTCTACATTCATACCTCTACTAGACCCAACAAACGTAAATCTATGGTATGGAGCAAGATTTGTGACAGGAGTTGTTCTTGGCGGTGTATTTGGAACAGCAATGCCACTAGTAGCTGACATGTTCCCAAGCAAATACAGAGGTAAACTTGCTGCGACACTAACAGCACTATTCTCTATCGCAATGATCTTCGGAGGTCAAGTATATGCGTTCTTAGGAGATGCTAACTGGAAAGCTCTAATGTTCACAGCGATTATTCCACCTGTTGTAGGAGCTGTTCTAGCATTCTTCTTTGTACCAGATGACTCGGCACACATGAAAGAACTTACAGCAAAAGGTAAGGAAGAGGGAGAAAAAATTAGCTACCTAAGCATGTACAAAGGAAAATACCTATGGATTGGTATTGGGGTAATCCTGCTATCAGGTGCGAACTTTACAGCTTACTCAGCATTCTCAAACAATGCAACTACATACCTTGTAAATGACATAGGGCTAACAGCGGCAGTTGCTGGAGGAATCTACTCTCTACAAGGGTTTGGGCAACTTGCAGGTTACTTCACATGGGGTACAATAGCAGACAAGTTTGGTAGAAAGAAGCCTCTAGTTGGTATGGCGCTAGCAGGAGCAGCGGTATTTGGATATACAATGCTAACAGCGGACATGGTTTCTCTGTTCTACGTTGCTTCAGTTCTAATAGGATTTGCTGTTGGATACTCAGGAGCTTGGGGTGCATATTACTCTGAACTTTTCCCAGAAAAATTCAGAAGTTTATCAGCAGGTATTTCATTCAATGGAGGAAGAATCATTTCTACATTTGCAATACCAGCAGTAGCATCTACAGCATCTGGAAGTCTAGGAATGCTTTCAATCTTCTACATTGCTATTGGAGTATTTGTAGCAGGAGCAGTGCTATGGGCATTCTTACCAGAAACTCTTAACAAAATTAAAAAAGCTTAATTACTAAAAAACTTACGTCTAAATATATATTTTTATTAAAGACCTGAATATTATTCAGGTCTTTAACTTTAGGTGTGAAAGCATAAATTATATAACATTTAATATATTCACCTATATAAATATTCATATATTCAAATGTATTTGCAAAGAACAGTAGAAGTCAAACAAGATATATAGTATATTAGTTAGAGGGCTATTATTAAGGGGGAAATATGGGCAATAAAAGAACTATAAATAAAGCAGTAACTTCGAAAGATGTGGCGAAACTAGCGGGTGTATCTCAGTCTACAGTTTCGAGAGTATTCAAGCCAACGCCAGCATACAAGGTGAACGCAGAGGCTGCAGAAAAGGTTAAGGTTGCTGCGCGAGAGTTAGGATATACACCTAATTTACTTGCTAGCGGAATGATTAGTGGTAAAACTAATACAATAGCATTAGTAGTAGGCGATAGCTTAGGTCCATTTTATAATAAAATAATTAATAGGTTTATTGAAGAAATTCAAGAAATAGGAAAACAATGTTTGGTATTTAAAGTTCCAAGGCATGAGCAAATCGACGTTATAATAGAAAGAGCTATTCAGTTTCAAGTAGAGGCGGTAATTGTGACTGCATCGGCTATGACAAAGGTTATGGCAGAAACTATTATGTATAACGAGATACCAGTAGTGCTATTTAATAGGTTTATACCAGGTGTAGATATTAATACTGTCTATTCTGACCCTATTAAAGGGGCTGTTTTAGTTGCAGAGCATCTTCATGCAAAAGGTCACACAAATATTGGATATGTAAAATTCACGAAAGAGACTAGTGAGGAAAATGAAAAACAGATTGGGTTCTATTCTAGGCTAAGAGATTTAGGGATTTTCAAAGTAAAGGAAGAAGCCTCGGGCTACACATATAGCGATGGATACGAAGCTGGTATTAGAATGTTTTCGGGCGAAAACCCGCCTACTGCAGTATTTTGCACTAGTGACGTAATAGCGATTGGATTAATTGATGCAGTAAGAAATCATTACAAGTTGAGAATTCCAGAAGATGTTGCTGTAGTAGGATATGATGATATAGATATGGCATCCTGGGAGGGGTATAACTTAACTACTGTAAAGCAAGATTCAGACAAACTGATTACCGAAGCTATCCAACTTTTAAATAACAATTTAGAGGGGGTAGATAAGAATCACCACATAAGAATGTTTGTGCCGGAACTTGTAAAAAGGGGAACCAGTTAAATGATAAAGTATAGTGAATTTTATGAAAAATATCCAGCGAAAAAGGCTTTGCTAAACAAGAGGCCTTTTTACTTTAGGTATCATAAAAATAAAAACAGCCAAAATGTGATTGTTCTTTTACCAGGAAGTGTAGGCCTTGGGGATGTAGGCTTTGCTCAGTTTGATGAACTGGCGCAGGCATTCTCGGTTATAACTTTTGATTATAGCGAAGAGTTTAGTGGCCCTAGGGATTTCGCAAAGGCAGCAAAAATGATTCTTAGTAAAATTGAGGGAAAGAAATGGCTTGTGGGAGAATCCCTAGGAGGGATGGTCGCTCAAGTGATTATTAAGGAATACCCAGAGAGTATTGATGGCGGCCTAGTATTAATTAATACGTCATCATTAGCAAAGACCATGAGCCTGGAAGCTAGAAGAAAACTGGATGAAGCGAGGGAGAAAATAAGGAAAGCTAAGCCCTTACTAAGCATGGCTACAAACTCAATGGTAAAGAAAAAGATTAGGGAAACTGTTGAGGGGAAAAAAGAAAACTATTCTATCGAAGTTCAAGCAAAGATAAATGAACTTGCGCAGGTAGTGGATGGACAGGTGACAAAAAAGTTCGCAATTCATATGGCGAATTTTGCTTTGCAATTAGAAGAGAATATGACTATGACTAAAGATGACTTTAGCCACCTGGACTCTAAGGTTCTGCTAGTTTTATCAAAAGAGGACCAAACCTTCGGAGAGGAAAATAAAAAATCACTTATAGGACTGATGGAAAACCCAGTTGTGGAAGAAGAAATAGCAGGGGGACAAATGTCAATGGTACTAAGCCAAAAGGAAATCTGTAATAGGATTAAAGAATTTATTGGTGAAGAATCAAAAGTACGGTAAATGTGACAATAGAATAAAGTACAACAATAAAAAGGTAAGGAAGACAAAAGTAAAGAATAATTTTATGTAAAGAATGAGAAGGAGAGAAAATGCCAACAGCAGTCTTTTTAAGCATGCTATCGTATATGTGCATAAGCTCATTTACACCTGGGCCAGCTAACATCTTAACCCTTGGATCAACAACTAAATATGGGTGGAGAAAGACTATTCCTCAAAGTTTAGGCTTATTTGTGGGATACTATATAATAATGTTAATAAGTTTAACAGCAGTTTTAGGACTGAGTTCTTTTATGGAGGAAGCCTTAGTAGTTCTTAAATATATAGGTATGGCATACCTAATTTGGCTTGGTGTTATGATGATAAAAAGCACTCCAAAGACAGCGGAGGACAAAGGAAGGCCAACCTTTGTGAAGGGTTTTCTCTTGCAAATGGTAAATGCGAAAATATTTCTATATTGCATAACAGTTATATCTGTATATTTTACAGAGTACATTGAAGGGGTATTTAACTTGCTTCTTGCAGGAACGGGGATGGCGCTGTTTGGCATCATAGCTAATACAAGTTGGGGCTTTCTGGGCTTATTAATGCAAAAAGTTTATGTAAAGCATTATAAAGTAGTGAATCTTATACTTGGAATTTCTTTATTTTATTGTGCACTTAGTATATTTTGGGGCTAATCATAAAACCTTCACAAAAAATTCTAAAGTCTATCAAAAGTTAGGTGTATCATAAAGTTGTTAGTCAAAGAGATGCACTCCCAAATAGCATCTCGCAAAAAAAGAAAATTTCATAATCTTCTAAGCGGGGTCTTCGGATTCCGCTTCCTTTTTTAGGATTATAAAAATGCAGTGAAAAGAATTGTAAAATTGAGAAATGAAAGAAATTGGATAGCAAAACACCGTTGAAAAGCAAGTGAAAATATGCAATAATAAAGGGATAGATAGAAGTTGGAGGAAGAGAATGGCCAAAGATAATAAAAACAATATAGAAAAAAAGAAAACTAGTACAGGAAAAAGTAAAACAGTAAGAGTGAGCAAAACTGTAGCTGAGGGAGGTAAGAACCTTAACTCAACTAACATGATATTAACCGGACTTTTTATTGTGGCAATAGGCATAGGGTGCACTTTAATGGTAAGAGCAGTAATGCCAGTTTGGTATTTAGAGCTAGCGGCCGTTGTAGTCGGAGGACTCGGTTGGTTCTTGGCTGTAATTGGATCTAGTAGAACAAGGAACTTAAATAGATCTTATAAATCTATATTAGTATGGTCTATAATAGGCCTTGCGGCAAAGATTATAGAAGCAGGAATTGGATTTATGAATCATTTAGCAGGATTTGGCGAATTAGCCTTTATTGAAATAGAAGCGTCTTTTTTTGCTTTTGGATCAATAGTGACAATGTTAATTGCTTTTAATCAAATCGCTTTTGGAGTCAAAGGTGTATCTAATTCTGTACCAAGCAAAAAATGGAACGGCGTGATGGCTAGAACTGCTATTGTTACTATGATAGCTGTTATAGTAGCTCCTCTAGGCTCGATGTTTGGAGGAATAGTTGAAATAGCAATAGCGGCAGGTGCGGCAGTACTCTTGCTAATCGTAGTTGGATCCACATGGAATGTTTTATCAAACACACTTAAGGCTGAAACTTCAAAAAATAAAAAAACAGTAAAAGAAGAAAAAGCAAATTAGGGCGGATATAATGAAAGAAAAAGAACTTAGAGCAATACTCAAAGAACTTACTGAATTAATAAGCGACGGCGTTCACATTGTAGATGTGGATGGTGTTGCTTTTGTATATAATAAGGCTATGTCTGAGATAGAGGGTATGAAGGCAGAGGATGTAGTGGGGAAACCTTTTTCAGAACTCTTTGACACCATAGATGTAGAAGATAGCACTATGAGAAAGGCCCTAAAGGATGGGAAGAAGAATCTAAATTATAGGCAGACATATAAGAATAAAAATGATAAAGAAATTACTACAACTAACAGCACAGTGCCAGTAATTCTTGACAATAAAATAATTGGTGCTATTGAGGTTGCAAAGGATCTTACACAGATCAAGCAAATGACTGATAAAATTATTGAATATAGAAACCAGCCAAACAAAATTAGGAGATATAGCTTTGATAGTTTGGTCGGAGATAGTGCAAATTTTTTGGCAGTTATAGAAAAAGCAAAAATAGCAGCAAAAACTAAAGCGTCGGTGTTTATATATGGGGAAACAGGCACGGGAAAAGAATTATTTTCTCAAAGTATTCATTATGACGGAAATAGGGGAGACAAGCCTTTTGTGGCACAAAATTGTGCAGCGGTACCAGAAACTCTATTTGAAGGGATACTCTTTGGTACATCAAAGGGCGCCTTTACTGGTGCAGTGGATAGGCCTGGGCTCTTTGAAGAGGCAAATGGTGGGACTTTATTACTTGATGAAATAAGCGCAATGCCATATGAACTTCAGAGTAAGCTGCTTAGAGTTTTGCAAGAAGGTTCTGTTAGAAGAGTTGGTGGAAGTAAAGAAATCCCTGTAGATGTTAGAATAATCGCAACTGTAAATGAACGGCCGTTACAGTTAATCGAAGAAGGAGCCTTAAGGAAAGACCTATATTATAGGCTGAATATTGTAAATCTTGAAATTCCTCCTCTCAGAGAGAGAAAGAGTGATATTAAAGCAATTGCAACGGCTTTATTAGAAAAACACAATAGAGAACTGGGAAAGAGGATTGAAAAAATATCAGACAAGGCCCTAGATAAGCTTAAAGGGTACAGTTATAGTGGGAATGTGCGTGAATTAGAAAATATAATAATGTCAGCGGTGGCGTTATCTGAGAAAGAAAAAATCCTAAAACCTGAGCATATAAGCCTCTCTAACGGTGACGGTATGAAAAAGTTTGCAGGAAGCAATGCTGATTCAATTGATGGGTACAATCCAGCTACAGAAGCGGTAGGCGACTACTTAGAAAGGGTTGAAAAGAAAATAATATTAGAGATGCTGGAAGAGGCCGATGGTAATGTAACTAAAACAGCAGAAAAGCTTGGTATGAAAAGGCAGACTTTGCAGCACAAGCTTAAAAAGTATAGCTGATTTCTACATATAGAGGATTGTAGAAAAATAAAACTAAATATGGATTAAAATGTAAAACGCCCAAATATTTGCGATAAAGTGCTGATATATGGGCGTTTTTTCGTTTGATTTAAAAATGTAATTAAAAAAAAAACGAAAACTGTTGAAAAATAAAGGAATTTAGTGGAAAGAAAAAGTTGGCACGCATATTGCATATATAAATGGCAAAAGAAAATATAAATATATTTTTATTAATAGTCAATGTATTTTATTAATCGAGTTGATCGAGAAGGAGAATTAATATGAAAAATGTAAAAGTAATTATTTGGGGACTTGGCGCAATGGGATCAGGAATGGCAGATATGCTTCTAAAGAAGAAGGGTGTTGACATTGTTGGAGCTATCGGTAGAGGCGACAAAATCGGCAAATCAATGTTTGACTTCATTAATACAGAAAAAGGCGACAGAGAAGATGTACTTATCGGTTCAGCTGAAGACGTACTAGTAAAAGGTGCTGCTGACGTAGTATTAACATGTACTGACTCATTTACAGCAACTGCTTTTGATAGACTAAAAATGTGTCTTGAAGCTGGAATGAACGTAGTTTCATCAGCAGAAGAAATGGCTTATCCACAAGCTCAAAACCCAGAATTAGCTGCAGAACTTGATAGAATAGCTAAAGAAAACGGAGTTTCAATCATGGGAACAGGAATTAACCCTGGACACATCATGGACCTTCTAGTAGTTCTTTGGACAGGTGTTTGTGAAGACGTAGATTCAATCGTTTCAAGAAGAGTTAACAGCCTTTCACCTTTCGGACCAGTTGTAATGGAAGAACAAGGAATTGGTATCAGCAAAGAAACATTTGAAGAAGGCGTAAGAACAGGAAAACTTAGCGGGCACGTTGGATTCCACGAATCAGCAAAAATGATTTGTGACGCTATTGGTTGGGACCTAGATGCTACAAAAGATGTTAAGCAATCAATGAAACCAATCATGACAGATGTAGATAGAAAATCTCCATACGGATTTGCAAAAGCTGGAGATACAGCAGGTTGCTCAATGGAAGCTGAGTGCTTCATAGATGGCGAAATGAAACTAAAAATGGAACATCCACAACAAATTGAACCAGAGCAAGTTGGAGTTCAAACAGGAGACTATGTATTCATCAAAGGTACACCAGATGTTAACATGTCAAATACTCCAGAAATCCCAGGAGGAATCGGAACTATCGCTATGTGCGTAAACATGATCCCTCAAATTATCAACGCTAGACCAGGTCTACACACAATGCTAACTCTTCCAGTACCAAGAGCTATCATGGGTGACATGAGAGACCAAATCTGCGAAGAATGCAAAATTGTAAAATAAGACTATTAATAAAATCATGTAAGGTTAAGGCTACTTAGGTGGCCTTAATCTTTCATAGTAACTAAGTAAATTATGAAAGGGCGATGAAATGATTAAAAAAGGTTCATGGGTTAGAATTCACAAAGTAATTTTAACACCAGAGGAAAGAGCTCCACAGATTCCAGATGATACAAAAAAAGCACCACTAGAAATGTGGGACAAAGGATTTTTGCAAGAAGATGCAAATATGGGAGATGAAGTTGAAGTAGTAACTGTCACAGGTAGAAAAGAAACAGGAAAACTTATAGAAATGAACCCTCATTACGATCACGACTTTGGCACATTCGTTCCAGAACTTCTAGAAATAGACATGCAAGTTAGAGAAATAGTATTCGGTCATGAAAGACCATACGGAGGTGCAAAATAATGGGCAACAATTTACCAAAAGATTATGCTTCTGTAATGGGAAGAAAACCACAAATAATGAAAGATGCCATTGGCATTGACTATAGCATTTTTGAAAGCGGATCAATTGCTTTTGATTATGAGAAGATGATGAAAGAAACAGGATATTCCTTAGAAGAAATGCAAAAAATCCAAAACGATGTAAGCGTTGGGAATACACCAATAATAGAATTGAAAAACCTGACAGCTCTTGCAAGAACATGCGCGCCAGAAGGCAAGGGAGCTAGAATTTTTATAAAGGACGAAGAAGCTAACCCATCAGGAAGCTTCAAGGCTAGAAGAGCTGCAAATGCAGTTTATCATGCAAAAAAACTAGGGTACAAAGGCGTTATAGCTGCGACCTCAGGAAACTACGGGGCAGCAGTAGCATCACAGGCAGCGATTGCAGGTCTTAAATGTATCATAGTGCAAGAATGCTATGATTCAAAGGGTGTAGGCCAGCCAGAAATCGTTGAAAAAGCTAGAAAGTGTGAAGCTTTAGGGGCGGAAGTTGTGCAGCTAACAGTAGGTCCAGAATTGTTTTACAAATTCCTTCTTTTACTAGAAGAAACAGGCTACTTTAACGCATCACTATATACACCTTTTGGAATCGCAGGTGTAGAAACTCTAGGCTACGAATTAGCAATGCAGTTTAGAGAAAAATACGGTAAAGACCCAGAGGTAGTTGTTTGTACACAAGCCGGTGGCGGCAATGTAACAGGTACAGCAAGAGGCCTTATGAAAGCGGGCGCTACAGATACGACAATAATTGGCGCATCAGTAGATTTAACCGGATTACACATGGCGTCAGATGGGGATTTTAACAAAAAATCTTTCACTACAGGTCACACTGGATTCGGAGTTCCATTCTCGACATGGCCAGACAGATCAGATGTACCAAGATCAGCAGCTAGACCATTAAGATATATGGATCGTTACGTAACAACAACACAAGGCTCAGTATTCTACATTACTGAAGCGCTTGCAACTTTAGAAGGATTAGAAAAAGGTCCAGCAGGAAACACATCACTAGCTGCAGCCTTTGCACTAGCTCAAGAGTACCCGCAAGATGCAATGATCGTAGTGCAAGAAACAGAATATACAGGAGCAGGAAAACATATCCAGCCACAGCTATCCTTTGCAAGAGCAAATGGAATAGACATCCACTTTGGAAATCCAGAAGAGGAAGTGCCAGGTAAAAACATTATCTTGCCAGCACACCCATCAATGATAAAGCCAAAAGAAATGGATCTTGATAAAATGAGAAGATCATTAATCAAGACAGCAATGAAGACTTTTGAAGTCGAAAACCCAACAGAAGAAGACGTAGCGTTCCTAGCAGAAGAAACAAGAGCATCGGAAGAATACGTTAAAGCAGTAATTGAAGATTTAAAGAAATAGGAGGCCAATATGGAAAGAAAAGACGATTTCGCAAAGAGAAGAGAGCATATTGCAAATCTTTCAGACCAAGAACTATATGATAGATTCTGGGAACTTACAAAAGAAGTAGTAAAGCCGCTAGTTGACCTAGGGAAAACAAACACGTCACCATCAGTAGAGAGATCAGTACTATTAAGAATGGGAGTGTCATCGCTTCATACTCAAAAAATAGTAGAGGGCTGCATGGATAGGGGTCTTATGGGCAAGGGTGCAGGCCATTGTGTTTACAAGCTTTCAAAAGAAGAAGGTATTTCAATCAAAGAGGCTTCAGAAAAATTAGCTGAAGGTGAAGGCTGGGATACTGTTGTAAGACTATTTGAAGGAGGTAAATAAGATGTCAGAAATCAAATTAAATCCAAATGAAAAACTAGACATTGCTAATCTTCTAGAAAACCTAGAAAATTACGAACCAAAAAGAAGAGGATGGGTGTGGAGAACACCAGCCCCAGAACTAAAAATGGGACCATTTACATACAGAGATGCAACAACACCTCTAAAAAACAGTGTGCCACTACCACCAGCAAAATATTTTGATGGAATAGATCCACAACCAACGCCAATTATTACAACTGAAATTGCTTCCGGAAGATTTGAAGATGATATCAGAAGAATGAGAATGGCAGCATGGCATGGAGCTGATCACCTAATGGTAATTAGAACTGCTGGACAATCGCACATGGATGGTCTAGTAGAAGGAACGCCACAAGGTATTGGCGGGGTACCAATCAGTAGAAAGCAGCTAAGAGCTCAAAGAAAAGCTTGTGATGCAATTGAAGAAGAAGTTGGCCGTCCAATCAACTACCACTCATATGTATCAGGGGTAGCAGGTCCAGATGTAGCTGTTCTTTTTGCAGAAGAAGGTGTAAATGGAGCTCACCAAGATCCACAATACAATGTATTATACAGAAACATTAACTGCGTTAGGTCTTTTGTAGATGCCTGTGAATCAAAAAGAATTCTAGCTTGGGCAGATATTGCTCAAATAGACGGTGCACACAATGCTAACGCAACAGCTAGAGACGCATGGAAGGTAATGCCAGAACTTATTGTTCAGCATGCAATTAACTCATGTTTCTCAGAAATGGTTGGGATTAAAGCAGAAAACATTTGTCTATCAACTGTACCGCCAACAGCAACTCCAGGGCCAGCAGTGTTTATGGACCTTCCATATGCGCTAGCTCTAAGAGATATCTGTGATAGATACAGAATGAGAGCACAGATGAATACAAAGTATATAGACTCATCAGCTAGAGAAGCGACAGTAACTCACGTTCTGAACATGCTAATTTCTAAGATGACAAGAGCAGATATTCAATCGACAATTACTCCAGACGAAGGTAGAAATGTGCCATGGCATATCTACAATGTTGAAGCCTGCGACACAGCAAAACAAACTTTAATCGGGCTAGATGGATTAATGGATATTATTGACCTAAAAGAAGATGGCCCACTTCAAGAAAAAAGAAGAGAAATTAAGGAAAAAGCTGTTCTGTTCATGGAAGAAATCCTAGAAGTAGGTGGATACTTTAACGCAGTTGAAGCAGGATTCTTTGTAGACTCAGCAGAGTATCCAGAGAGACATGGAGATGGAATTGCAAGAAAAATTGAAGGCGGAATAGGCCATGGATATATTTACGAAAGAGACGAAGATTACTTTGCGCCTGTAACAGCTCACTTTGGTAATAATAATGTTGAGCAATACGGCGGAAACCCAGAAGATCCATCAGCTCTAATTGACGGCTGTACTTTTGAAGATAGAAGTAAGATTGTATATATTGACGAGCTTGATGAAGAGGATAATGTAAATGTAAGAATGGCAGAGAATGCTAAGTACAGATTAAGCGACCTAGTAAAACCAGAAATGGAATGGTTAGCAGATGGTACAATTATGATTACAATGTGCATCCCAACAAATAGAAGAACTGCAGAAGTTGTCGCTGTTGAAATTGCAAAGAAATTCGGATTAGCTGAACCAGAAGTAATTAGTAGAGAAATACTACAAGAAGCAGAAGGAACAAGAATTGAATTAAAAGGTAAAGTTGACTTTGACATTGACTTATCGACTCTTGTTATTCCGCCAGAGCCAGTATACTTAAGCGATGATGAAATTAGAGAAGAGATTAAAGAAAGACCTATAAAAGTTGTATGCGGTACTGTTGGTGAAGATGAGCACTCAGTTGGGCTGAGAGAAATTATTGATATTAAACATGGCGGAATTGAAAGATTCGGTGTTGAAGTTGAGTATCTAGGCACATCAGTACCAGTAGAAAAACTTGTAGACGCAGCAGTTGAGCTAAATGCAGAAGTAATCTTAGCATCAACAATTATTTCTCACGATAACATTCACTACAAAAACATGAAGAGAATTCATGAACTTGCAGTAGAAAAAGGAATCAGAGATGATGTGATAATCTGTGCTGGTGGTACACAGGTAATACCAGAAGATGCAGTGAAAACAGGCATTGATGCAGGCTTTGGACGTAACAGTAAAGGTATTGATGTTGCCTCATTCATCGTAGAAGAAAGAAGAAGACGTAGAGAACAATAGAGGAAGGATCTAGTAGAGTTAAGTTCAAATCGCTATTGATATTATGTGTGTAAAAAGTTAAAAATGATAGTGTAGTGATGAAAGTTGCTACACTATTTTTGGTGACTGCTGTAATTTTTTTTCAATTGTAATATTTGAATCTTTTACTTCTACACCTTTATTAAAGCAGCACATTAAAGCTTTGCCTATTTCTTTGGTTGAATTTGTGTTACAATCAATATAATAGTAAGGTATGTGTAATTACAAATTTAGGAGGAAGAAAGAATTTTTAGCATATTACAATTTGATGTAACATTATCTATAGCATTTGCAATTTTCTATTGTGCTTTTTTTGTGACTTGCAAATCAATTTGGGAAAGCTCAAGTAAAACTAATATTATTTGGGGAATTTTCTTTGCAATAAATCTACTTGCCGCGAACTATATGGTTCAGCATATTACAGGAGAAAAAAGCGACATGGTTTTTATGATTTTGGTTGCACTTATTGTGGTTATTGAACAAAAATTCATTTTCAAATCAGTAGTTAGTAAGCAAATGATTTTTTGGAGTATGATTTTAGTATTTCATATGATTTGCAATTTCTACTTCTTTTACTTTCTTATAAATAGCATGAGTTTAAATGGACACCTTGAAGTTGGAGTTGAAAAATTGGCAACTTTGCCTGTAATAATCACTTATTTTGCGATGGGCAGTATATGTATTTTTTGGAGGCTTTTTTATATGAATAGGTTTGAGGCTATTCAAAAAAGCAAGATGTTTAATACTGTGTTCCTTGTTTCCACATTAATATTAACAGTCTTTTTCCTTTATAATTTTGCAATAACCAAAGAATTAAGTGACATAAAAATTGTAACATTGTGCTTACTTTCCTTATCAACATTTTTGTTTTTGCTATACTATAATATTTTTGCTTTTTCATTGAAATTTGCGGAAATAGGACAATATAAAGCTAAGGTGGAAGTTCTATCAAAAGAAATGGAGTCATTAGCGGAAGAAGAAATTCAACTAGAAAAATCAATTAGAATAGACGGATTAACTAAAGTGTATACCAAAAAATACATGATGAAAACTTTGGATTCAATTTGTAATAATTATGATAAACCCTTTGTTGTATTCTTTGCAGACCTTAACAAACTTAAGGAAATAAATGATGCCTACGGGCATTCCGTTGGCGATGAGTATCTCAAAACAGGTGCAGAGGTTATAAAATCAAACTTTAGAGAAGTCGACTATGTGGGAAGAGTAGGTGGAGATGAAATCTTGGTAATTTGTAATGAACTAGAGGAAAGTGTAGCAGAAGTAATAATTGAGAGAATGAGGACTAATTTTTGTCAAAAAAGTGCTATAGATAAAATTGCGTTGTCTGCTAGTATTGGTTTTGTAAAGGTGACTAAAGAGATGGCAGAAAAGGGCAGCCTGCATGTCCTAGAGTTAGCGGATAGGGCTATGAGAAATCAGAAGGCTAAATATTATGAAAGTGAAGGTGAAACGAGATGATGATATTTTTTTCAGCCCTTGCTTTTTTGATATGTAATATTGCAATCTTTTGGTATGCGAGAAAAGTATTTACACTAATTAGCATTAAAATCCCTGCATTTATTGTGATATTGGCGATTAATGTTTCGTTATATGTAACCTATGTTGCAACTGCAGATTTACCAGGTGTAGGTTTGACCAAAGAGTCGATAATGACTCTAATGTATCTACTTGTACTCTTTATTGAATTTAAAATAGTTTTTAAAAGCAATAACTTGATCACTTTTTTTGGTGTTAGTTGTTTTGTAATTTGCTTATCAGCCATTAGAATGATGACCATAGCAGCCTTTTCTTATATTGAAAACACTAATGTACATATAATTATAACTGATTATGATATGGTTGTGAAAATTGGTATTGTAGGATATATAGGAATGGCAATATATTTGATTATTTTAGAAAAGGTATTGCCAATGAGAATTGTTATATTAGCAATTAGTTATAAAGAAAGTATGATATTTGCTATTAGTTCCCTAGCTTTAGTTATTCTGTTTTTGCTTCTAAATAGGGATACGGTATATATTGAGACGCAAAACTTTGAAGTTGCAAGACTATACATGCAAGCAGGAATAATTTCAATAAGTGGCTTTGGGCTAGTGTTAATGACAGCATCTCTCTTTTCAAATTACCAAATGAATAAGCAAAGAAGCAAAATTATGGAAGAAGAAATAAAAAAGAAAAAGGCTAAAATTAAAAAAATAATTAAAAATAAAGATATTGATTTCAGCACAAACTTGCTGACAAGAAATGCGGCTGAGAAAAAAGTAGCAGAGTGCATTGAGAGTGGGGGCGATTTTTCCCTTGCTTTTTTTGACATTGATGGGCTTAAATTTGCAAATGATAGATATGGACATAATGAAGGAGACTTTTACATCAAATCTGTAGCAGATATATTGGAAAGTATTTTTACTGCCAACAATGTGTTTAGGTATGGCGGAGATGAGTTTGTTGCAGTAATTGAAGACGGCGATGAATATACAGTAAATCAAAAAGTTTTGATAAGTTGTAAGGAAGTCGAAAAATTAAAAGAAATATATAAGAAGGAATATGAAACATCTATTAGCTATGGACTAGTAGACATAAAGGCACCGTGTAATTATTCCATGGAAGAAATAATTGATATTGCAGATAAAAAAATGTATGTATATAAGAAAAAGAATAAAAAGGAACGTGTACCAGTAGGTCAAAATGATAGGCGTAAATACTAAATTTAAAGATTCACATAACAGAGAAGGGGCAGTCGTTTAATAACGAGATGCCCCTTTGGTTTATGCTTTGTGTTAGAATAGCATTCCTGATAGAACGGAAGAGCTTGCTTGCTTGCTACATCCCCTATCTATTCTATAACGCTCTAGTTTAGCTTCAACGCCGTACTTCTCTTTAACAGCATCTGCTGCTTTGAAATGCGGAGTCTTAATATGCCTACTAAAGCTTTCTTCATTTTCCCATTTTTCTACTAAAAATAAAATGTCAGGTTTTCCTTCTGGGAAAAAATACTCATACATTATATTTCCTTCTTCTGCCCTTGAACCAGACACGATGCCGCAGTCCTCTAAGGCTGCTAAAAATTCTTTTGGTGTACCGTTGCTTACCCTATAAGTTACGTGTAATACTAGCATGATGACCTCCTATGAAAGTGTATTATAGTAATTTGTAAAATAAAGAAATAACTGATTTATAAGTGCGAATAAACTAGTTGAAACTAATCAGCTCAATATACTATAACAAAAATAATAACTAATTTCACTTTAACAAATATTTGTGTAAGTGTCAATCATTTGAGCATGAGAAAATTCGCATGTAGGTTTAGCACAATACAAAGTATAGCTTGGAACTCGAGTTAGGTATTATGTTTACTCGCTACTACTATATGTAGTAGTATGCCAGAAAAGAAAGTTGTTAAAAAGGTGAAGAACCGCTAAAATTTAACAAAAATACTAGACAAATTATTAGTCGTTTGCTATTATATAGTTGATACAAAAGGATTAGAAAATTGATTAGTGCAAAGTATGGGAAACTATAGTATAAATTAGTTGAGCCTTGAATTAATACTTGCAAAATGGGTAATAATATAAAGAGAACAACTATTAGTGAATAAACAGGACGCATTTGCAGATAGAAACGGGGAGCAGAATGAATAAAAGATTGAGACTTGGTGATATTCTTGTTCAAGAAGGATATGTTCAGGAAGCACAAATAGAAGAGGCTCTAAATATTCAAAAGGAAAGAGGAACTAACCTAAGGGTTGGAGAGCTTTTGTTAGACCTAGGACTTGTAACTCAAGATCAAGTTATGTCGGCTTTGTCGAGAAGACTTCAGCTACAAGTGGTTAACTTAGAAGATCAAACCGTAGACTTTAATGCAGTAGAATTAATTCCAGAATCACTTTGCTTAAAATATAAGGTAATTGCTTTTAGGGCGGTTAATCATGTAGTAGATATTGCGGTAGCAGACCCACTAGATTTATACGCTTTAGAAGATATTAAAACAATGATTAATGGTACAGCCAATATTATTATTGGTAGAGAAGATCAAATCGTTAGAGAAGTTAACAAAGCTTATGCAACGATTAATGCAAAGAAAGCAGCTGCAAAGGCTAGTGAAACTATAGAGAAAACAGAGACTACTGTATCAATCACTGAGGGAGAACAAGACTCTCCAGTTATAAGCCTTATTAATTCAATAATAGTTAAGGCCCATAGTGAGGGAAGCTCAGACGTTCACTTTGAACCATTTGAACATAAAATCAGTATTAGACTCCGTATAGACGGACAGTTAATTGATCATATAGAAATAGATGAGGTTCTAGGACCTCAGGTAGCAACAAGACTAAAAATAGTCTCAGGGCTAGACATAGCAGAAAAAAGAATCCCACAAGATGGTAACTTTAGAATGAAAGTTGGCGGCGAAGATGTTTCGGTCCGTGTTTCATCAATACCTACAATTTACGGGGAGAAATTAGTACTTAGATTCCTTTCACAGGCAAGAGAGCTAGACAATGCTCAGACTTATGGAATGAATGAAGAAAACTACAGTAAAATACAAAGAATACTACAAAATCCACATGGAATTGTATTTATTACAGGTCCGACAGGAAGTGGTAAGACAACAACTCTATACATGATGCTAGAGAGAATGTCAAAACAAAAAATTAATATCGCTACGATTGAAGACCCAGTAGAGAGAGGGCTTGAAAGAGTAAATCAAACGCAGGTAAATGTGCAAGCAGGATTAACCTTTGATGCAGGACTTAGATCGCTTCTAAGACAAGACCCAGATGTTATCCTAGTAGGGGAAACAAGAGACTCTGAAACTGCCTCTGTTGCAGTATCAGCAGCCCTAACGGGACATTTGGTTTTCTCCACTCTACATACTAATGACTCAGTAAGGGCGATAATAAGACTAATTGATATGGGAATTGAAGGCTATATGGTAGCGAACTCACTAGTAGGGGTAGTAGCACAAAGGCTGATTAAGAAAGTTTGCCCATATTGTAGAGAAGAATATAAGCCAAGCGAAAGAGAGCTACAATTTGTCCCAGAAGGAACAAGGCTCTTTAGAGGCAGAGGCTGTGTACACTGTAACAACAGTGGATATAGAGGCAGATTAGCCGTACATGAAATATTAGAAATAGACACTCACATGCGTAAGATGATTACAAATGGAGAATCAACAGAAGCCATCTTTGAGTATGCAATTAAGGATGGAGGCCTAAAGATTATTGGAGACCAGGTATTAGAACTCGTGTTACAAGGGGTAACAACGGTAGAGGAATTCCTAAAACAATCAGCTTTTGCAGGGAGCAATTAGCTAAAATCTGGAGGTAGATGATATGGAAAAATATACAGAGATAGTTAGGCTAGCAAGACAGATGAAATGTTCAGACGTGCATTTGACGGCTGGTGAGAATCCAATGTTCCGTAAAGATGGAGAAATGTTTAGAAGTCCTATAGAGCTTCAGCCAGGGGAGGTTGAGCAAATTATACTATCAATGCTTGACTCTGAACAAAAAGAAATCCTAGCAGAAGGAAAAGACGTGGATTTTAGTAATGAACTAGATGAAGGCGATAGACAGCGTATAAATGTATATAGGCAAAAAAATCAACTTTGCGCAGCCATTAGAATTTTAAATAATCATATACCTACAATTGAAGAGTTGAAACTACCAGAAGTCATAAGGCAGCTGGCAGATGAACCAAGAGGATTAATCTTAATCACAGGACCAACAGGTAGCGGTAAATCCACTACACTTGCAGCCATGATTGGATATATAAATGCACAGAGGAAGGGTCATATTATAACCTTAGAAGACCCTATAGAGTATGTGCACAAACATAATAAATCACTAGTACACCAAAGAGAGGTAGGAAGAGATACAGGTAGTTTTGCTGACGCTCTTAAAAGCTCTCTTAGAGAGGATCCAGATGTTATATTAGTAGGGGAGATGAGAGACTTAGAGACAATTTCAGCAGCTGTAACAGCGGCAGAAACAGGTCACCTTGTGCTTTCAACACTACATACAACTGGAGCAGCTAGTACAATAGATAGAATCATAGATGTTTTCCCACCACATAGCCAAGCACAAATTAGAATACAGCTTGGAGGGGTCTTAAAAGGGGTAGTGTCTCAGCAACTAATTCCACTTGCACAAAGCGAGGGAAGATGCGGGGCATACGAAATCCTTATAGGGACTGATGCGGTATTAAACCAAATTAGAGAAGGGAAAACACATAACCTAACATCATCGATGCAAACAGGCGCAAAATATGGAATGATAACTTTAAACAAGTACCTAAGTAACTTAGTTAATTCAGGTATGGTAACAAAGGAAGAAGCCATGAAGAAGTCAGATGACAAAGGCGACCTAGAAATGCATATAAGGTAATTGTTAAATTATGTCAGAGAACTCACAGGCTTAGAATTAAACCTTAATATGGTGAGCTGACTTAATATATAATGTAAATAGAAGAAAAGGAGGACAGAAAAAACAATAATGGCTTTGATGTGAGAAGGGGTCTTGCAGAAAAGGGCTAAAAAGTATAAAAGAGGTTAAAGTAGATGTAATGCAAGGGAGCTATTATAGCATTGAAAAGAAAACTAAAAGGGAAATAAAAAGTTCGAATAAAAGCCAAAACAAAGGTGACTAAAACACTTGTTACCCCCAATTAATAGTTAAAAACTACTTAGCACAAGGCGTAAGTAGAGTAAATTAAATTTTGAAAGGAAAGACAAAATGAAAAACATCATGAAAAGAATTAAGAACAGAAAAGGTTTCACACTAATGGAAATCATCATCGTAATTGCGATCATCGCTATCCTAGCAGTAATCGCTATTCCATCAATAACAGGCTATGTTAATGAAGCTAAGGAGCAAGAGTATATCTCTCTAGCTAGAGCTGCTTACGCGGAAGCAATCTTTGAATCAGAAACAGGACAAACAATTGACCCATCAGCTGCAGGAACATACACAGCAGATACTACTAATGGAATTGGTGGAGAAAATGATTCATGGTCGATTACAGAAGGTTCAGGTGCAGACGCTAAAACTATAACTGTAAAACTATTTACAGATGGTGGACCAACTGTAACAGGCCTATAATCAGTAGCAATTAGTTACTAATACCTTAGCGCTAGGCTAAAGAAAATTAAAAATTAATGCAAACCTTAGCTAAGTGCAAATATTGTACTTAGCTAAAGGTGTATTATAATGTAGATGAAAATAGGTAGGAAACAATGAAAGGCAAATTAAAAAACAATAAGGGATTTACAATGATGGAGATTATTATAGTTATTGCTATGATAGCCATTTTAGTTGGAATTTCAATTGTTGGCATTAATAGTTATGAAGATGGGGCAGAAGATGATATCAATAGCTGGAAAGCAGAGGTGCTCTATTTGGCTACTCAGGCTGCAATCATTGATGACTACCAAAATGGAACAGATATAATTCCTATGTCTGTGACAGGAAGCAATCCTATAGAACTTGGAATAGATATTCCATCTCTTGAACCAGCAGGGCAGGCAATAGTAGCAAACACAGGAGATGCCTCAGAGTTTGGTCATGGATTTATTACAAAAATAGTAAGAGATAGCAAGGCCACAACACAGATCACTGAATTTCAATGGACAGATCCTGAAGGGAATGCTATTACAATTAAGCCTGATGCAGGAGGAGTTGTAGAAGATAAATACTATGACGATTTTAAAAACTTTGTATATTATGGCCGAGGAGAAACAGCAGATGTTGTAAATACAGGAACAAGCCCTGGCTTGTCACTGGCAGAAGGAAATTTAAAGCTATTTAATGCAATCGGAGAAGGCAGTTTCCAGAAGCTAACCACAGATGATTTAGAGGCTGTGGGCATTGAGACCTCGACTAACCTATATTGGAGAGTTAGAGGAAACGTGAAGATAGGAAGCGAAGCACAACATATTTTCTATGCAGTCCCTTACTCTTCGCCTAATGACTCTAATGCAGGCAACTACACAGACGGGCTTACAGGAGCTAAAAATGTTTACATGCTTACCGTTGGTGACAATATTTATTCAAGGGTAGGGCATAAAACGGGAGCTGATTTATCAGGTGCAACAAATGCTGAGTTAGCAGTGCTAAAGGATGGAGTGAGCTTTGATAATATAGATGAATTAGAAGAAGTGTTGACTTTACTTGGTTTTACAAGGCTTAAGTAAAAAGAATGGAAATAAAATGGTTGAACTTACAATAATGATTAGTGCATATGTTTTTATAGTGGGACTTTGCATAGGGAGTTTTCTAAATGTGGTCATTTATAGGGTTCCAAATGGAGTGTCTATAGCAAAGGGAAGATCGAAATGTCCAAACTGTGATCATACCCTTAGACCCTACGACTTAATACCTGTAGTTAGCTACATGATACTAAGAGGCAAATGTAGAGACTGTGGTTCTAAGATATCCCCGAGATATCCCCTAGTTGAACTTGCCACTGGCCTTATGTACGTACTAGTATATCTAGTTTTAGGCCTTACAATTGAAACAGTACTTGGAGTTATAGTGGTTAGCATACTTATTGCAATCACAATGATAGACTTTGACCATATGATAATCCCAGATGGGCTAGTAATTGCCCTTGCGGTTGTGGGAATAGCATATGCTTTTTTAGTAAAAGACGTAACTTTAATAGAAAGACTTATAGGCATTGTAGCTATAAGCGTGCCACTTTTAATATTCGCAATTATTATTCCTGATTGCTTTGGTGGTGGAGATATAAAAATGATGGCTGCCATGGGGATTATCCTAGGCTGGCAAAATACTGTACTTGCAGGTTTCATAGGAATAGTCCTTGGAGGAATTGTTGGCGCAGTGATCTTAGCTAGGAATAGAGCTAAGGGAGATACAGAAAGAAAACACATGCCTTTTGGCCCGTACCTTGCCATTGGCTGCATAGTGTCCCTACTAGCAGGGACAGAACTTATAGATTGGTACATTGGTCTGCTCTCATAATTAGGAAGAAGGTAGAAGATGAACGACTACAATTACATAGCCCTTGATATGGCTGGTAATAAAGTAAGGGGAACTAGACAGGCAGAAGATAAAAAGGAGCTTTTTTCTATATTAAGGAAAGAAGGTTTGTTTCTTGATTCTGCAAGAAAAAAAGAAGTAATTAAAATACAGGCGAAAAGGATGAAAAATGATGCATTAGCTGACCTTACAAGGCAGATGGGCAGCATGCTTGGCGCTGGTGTTCCAATGATAAAAACCCTTGAAATACTAAGGGAAAGAGAAGAAGATAAGAAAAAGAAAAACCTATACGGGAAACTTTTTGAACATATAAATACAGGGCTGAGCCTATCTGAAGCAATGCAGATGTGCGGAGCGGTATTTCCTGACATAATGGTAAACATGATAAAGGCAGGAGAGGCAAATGGTGACTTAGAAGAGGCAATGATAAAGCTTGCTAACTACTTCACCAAAGAGCATAAAACTACCTCAAAGATTAAGCTGGCACTAGCTTATCCAATGGTGCTAGTAGTTGTAGGAACCATAGTTACCCTAATAATATTTGTATGGGTACTACCACAATTATTTGATGTATTTGCCGATCTAGAGCTGCCGTGGTTCACCCAAGCGATGATTAGTTTTAGTAATGCCTTAGTGAACTATTGGTATCTGTTCTTAGGCGGAGGAGTGCTACTGGTATCAGGAGCCATAACAGCGGCGAAGCTTCCTGCGGTGAAGGCGAAGCTAGACATAATAAAATTAAAGCTACCAAAAGTAGGAAAGCTTACTAGAATAATATATACTGAAAGATTTGCAAGAACTTTAAGCTCATTATACGGCGGAGGTATTTCTGTAATTGACGCAATAAATATTTCGGGCCAGGTAATAGGAAATGTGTATATTAAAAAACAATTAGAAGATGTAACAGAAAAAATCAAAGAAGGTGGCGGGCTTGGAGAGTCCTTAGAGAAAGTAGATGGTCTAGATCGAAAACTCACCTCAGCAGTGTTTATTGGTGAAGAATCAGGCAAATTAGATGAACTTCTAACTTCCCTTTCAGATACATTTGAGCATGATGCAGAAACAGCTACACAAAAGTTAGTTTCCCTAATAGAGCCTATAACTATTACAGTTTTGGCGGTGGTAATCGGGGGGATAGCAGTATCCGTAATGATTCCATTATTCTCAATTTACGATAGCTATTAAGTAAGGGGTGAAAAGATTGAAAACGATAATTTACTTTGATAATGATAAAATAATATTACAGAATAGTGACAAACCAGGCGAGGGAAACTCACAAACTATAGAAGTTCCCCTAAACGAAGGTACCATAGTTAACGGAGTAATCTTTGATAGCCAAGAAATTGTAGAAAAACTACTGGAAAATAAGGGCGATATTCATGGGCCAGTGACATTCATGCTTGACAGCACCAACATACTGAGCAAGAGAAGCGATGTACCTAAATTAAAAAAGGCGCAACTAAGAGCCTTAATTGAAGACGAGTTTAGTTATGCTTCTAATGCAGAAAACTTAGTTATAGACGGTATTATTGAGCGTAATGCTGATGAGTTTTCGGCAATATCTTATGCGATAGAATATGAAAAATTATTAAGCTACATAGATCTAGCAAAATCAGCAGGGCTTAAATTAAAGAAAATAGATACTTTAACTAACTGTATTAATAAGTATGTAAGGAACAAGGGAGACTTCCTTGGAAGTACCTTTATAATAAATATCTTAAAAGAAAGCACAGTAATATCTATGCTGTTCGAAAACGATAAGTATCTACTTACAAGTAGAAATAGGCTTATGATGGAAAAAGGTACTGCTTATTATGATGTAGAAGTATTTGAGAAATTAACAAACATTATTCAGTTCAGTAAATCGGAGAAACTTCAAAATGCTATTACAGCTAGTTACTATCTAGGATTTGATGAAAGAACCGTAGCAGCCCTAAGAGTTAGCGTTAGGGAAGCAGGCATGGGGATAGATGTAGAAGAAGTAGACAACTTATATAATGCAGGTGGCAAAGATAACCTAAGGATTATAGCTACATATGCTCTAGACAATGATAAATCAGATATTAACTTCTATACCAAAGCCTTAGAATTTGAAAAAATGAAGAAAAAAGGTGGAAGGAAGGAAGCTCCTAAGCTAATAGTATTACCAATAGTGCTAGTAGCACTAATATTGGCAGGTATAGGATATTTCTTCGTGTCAAACTTACTATTACAAAACCAACTTGATACTATAAACCAGAATATATCAAACTTGAAAAACTCATCATCGGGTGAATTAGAACTTACTGAAAAAAACACAACAGTGCTTCAAGAAATAGCTTCAATAGAAGGAACCCTAGCAGCTGTAAAAGCTGAAAATCATCTAAATTCCGTTGATCTAGATTTAATAGTGAATATGGCTGAAGTTGATGGAATTGGCTCGGTAGAAAGCCTAGGGTATGAAATGGCAGCGAGAACACTCACTATAAACGGGAGCACAAGGTCAGAAGAGGGAACCGCAGAATATGTGAAGGCTTTAGAACAAAGTGGAATTTTTGAAGATGTAAGCTATTCGGGATGGAGTGGAGCCACAGACTCATACACATATGTAATCACATGCCTAGTAAAACAAGGAGGACAGTAATATGAAAAAATTAACATTACGAGAAAAAGTCCTATTATCTATGCTAGGGGTATTCATTGTAATAGTCTTTGGTAATATGTTTGTACTACAGCCACTTATGGAAAAAAATGCAGAGCTAAAAAATGATATTAGTTTCGCTGAGCTAGAGGAAAGTGAGCTAGAAATGCAAGGCTCAGCTGCTGCAGTTACAGAAGAGGAATACGCAGCCAACCTAAAGACAAAAGAAGCGCTAATAAAAGAATTTAGTCCATACCTAGAGCCGTATCAAATAGACTTAATGATCTCAGATCTAGCCCTCTTGCATATGGATGAAATCTCAAGCTTTGAATTACTGGATGTTCCAGCATTAGGCACAGAGGCTGCTACAACAGAGAGTTCACCTGTAGAGTCTACAGAAGTAACACCTGAGGAAGTAACAGAGGAAGGGGAATCAACTGAAATATCACCTGAGCTTGGACAAGAGGAAAGTGTAGGGGTTACAGGGGCATCAACAAGAGTTACATTTACTGCAACAGGAAATATGGCCCAGTCCATAGATTTAATTAATGAAATAAAAGACTTAAAATACATTACTTTAGAAACTGTATCTATTACGTCGCCAACATCAAGCGGAACAGCAGATAATGGATTAACATCGACTGGACAAGAAACAACAGCTGTTGTAAGTCAATCATCGGGGAGCATAACTGTGACATTAATAATATATACTGAAGCGAAGAAATAGGCTGCAAGTTAAAGGAAGAATGAAAGGAGTGTCTTTAGATATGAGCAGAACAAGAAAAACATTACAAAAGAATACAGGATCTGCACTCCTATATGTATTAATACTGATGACTGTGACACTAGTATTAGTTGCAGGGGTTATTTCGATGAGCTCCTCATTTGGTGCAGGCGCAAATACTGAGCTTGCAGAGACACAAGCATACTACAGCGCAAAGGCTGTAGTTGATACGGTATATTATGAACTTACTAATACAGATGATCAATTTGAGAGCATTTTAAACACAGAGTTCATGACAAAGGATATAGTAAATCTTACTAATATACAGTTACCATATACTAGTATGGGAGAAACAGATACTGCATATATTAGAAAACTAGATGATGCGGGGAATTATCTAATATCCGCAACTGTAACTAGAGGAGATGAAACTAGGACGGTTAACTTAGAGTTTACGGGGGCAAAAGAAGTATTAGAAGCAGAAGATGAATATTTTAAAGGGCTAGATTTTAATGGAAAGGCGATACCTAGTGGGGCTGAGTATATATTCAATCTGAGCGTGGCAACAGAAGACTCTGTTTTGCTTAGAAATCCAAATACACTGGCAGCTACAGATGAGGCACTATATACAGCTATAAGTGATGGAAAAGCCCTTGAGAGCATATCGGCAGGAACCCTGTATACATATGAAGATGGATTTAATATTAATTTTCAAACATCATCATCCAGAAGATCCATGTATGGTACTTGGACCATTGGCTCGGAGATTTATAGTATGAACGGAAGAGTCAGAAGTCCGACAATAACTAATGCTGACTTAAAGGGAACAATAATTGGCCCTGATGGCACAGAATATGAAAGCACTACTAATGGAAATCCAGAGTTTTCTAAGGCAATAACAAAAGAACAGTTAGATTTTTTTGCTAGTACAGAAAAACCAGTTTGGGTGCAAAATGGCATAGCAACAATAGCTGCTAATGTGTCGGGGAGTTTCTCAACCATTTCTCAGTGGGCTTCAAGTTTTACATACACACCTGAAAAGCCATACAAGCTACTGCTTGGAACTATGGGATCTGTAGTAGAGTTCTATAGAGCTGATGAAATGCTTGCGGCCATTGAGGACGATAATCCAATTAAAATTATAGTAACTGATGGTCAAACTCTTGACTTAAGTAAAACTTCATACGGCACTGTAGTTATAGAATCATTTGACCCTCATCCTAAAGATGGTAGTTTGAAGACGCCAAAGGTAGCAATATACTTAGGAAATAACGCTAAGCTAATATTACCGTCAGACTCTACTGTTGCAGTTTGGGGAGAACCTACTTCTCAGATTGTAATAAACAAAAAGAGTCCTGATGATGAGGTTCATTTATATGGCCAAATTAGAGTAGGTAAAATAGTAACAAGCTCGGAGAACCAAACTGAGCCCATAAATTACGGGTATACACCTCTTGTAATAGATGGATATGTTATAGATAAACCAGATAGCGATTATGTTTGGACAAAAACGCTATATACCGAAGGTGAGTATAGAGAAAAATAATGACTAGGAGAGGAAAGATGATTACAGAGACAATAAAAAACAGAATAAAAAACATCTTTACTATGAATGGAAATAGAGGATTTACCATGGCAGAAACTATAGCCGCTATGGCACTTCTAGGTGTAGTCCTCCTTATGGGAATGAAAGGCTTTGAATTTGCAGCCGTTCAGTATAAGATAGGTTTAGATTCTGAAAGAACAATAATTGAAGGTGAAAACAGCATTGCAAATGGTACTATAACACCAGTTGAAGGTACTGTAAGTTTTCAATTAGAGGGATATGGGGCTACAACCTATGAAGTGAAAGGGGAGTATGCATACCCTGCAATAGATGAGGATGGAAAAGGTATATATGCCTTTGAACCACCAGCAAAATACACTGAATAAAAGCAAAAGATAATTAAGGAGAAGTAGAATGGCTTCAAGAAAACTTGCATTAAAAAATAATAAAGGTTTTACACTAGCAGAAGTACTGATAGGACTTGCAATCACTGCGATTCTAGCGGTAGTGGCTATTTCTGCTACACAATTTACCTTACAGACATATACAACCAATGAAGACCTTTCTATGCAAAATGTAGTATATGCAAGCTTGCAAGACTATGTCACCAATGAGTTAAGGTATGCAGAAGAAGTTCAAATAGGAGGCGTTAGCCCATCTGATGAATACTACACTATTGAAATAGTTACAGGAGAAGGAGAAGAGCAGGGTGTAATTAAAACCGATGGGGTGCTATTCCCATATAGCTACTACTTCTACTCAGATAATCACATCGTTGAGCCTGAAGGGGGCAATATCTTTTCTATAGGAGGAACCACAGCGCCGAGCGTAATTTTTAACCTTAGTCTAAAAAGTGATAAGGGCAATGAAAAGGAAGAGACTATTAATATCAAGCTTGAAAACATGGTTCTTAATGATGAAAAAATTGTAGTTGGTGGCTCAAATACAAATGTAATTCACTACATAAAAAAATAGGAAAATAGAAATATAAATTTGAAAATATAAAGGAACATTCAGAGTAAATAATTTGGATGTTCCTTTTAAATATGATAGAATATTAATTGAAACCTGTATATAAGCAGAAGGAGGAAATAAATGAAAATTGATGTATTAGTAGCAGAAATAGGGTCAACAACAACAGTTGTTAATGCCTTTATTGATATACACACAGAAAATCCAGTGTTCTGGGGGCAAGGCCAGGCTCCAACTAGTGTGCTTGAAGGGGATGTTCGAATTGGTCTTAATGGAGCAATTGAAGACCTATGTCAAAGTAAAGGACTTGATTACTCAAAGTTTGAATATGGAGAGATGCTAGCGACCTCCTCTGCTGCTGGAGGGCTAAAGATGACCGTCCATGGTTTAGTTTACGATATGACAGCAAAGGCGGCAAAAGAAGCAGCACTGGGTGCTGGTGGAATTATTCACTATATTACATCAGGAAAACTAAGAAGGTCAGACCTAAAGAAAATAGAAGAGATCAAACCGAACCTAATACTGCTTGCAGGCGGCGTAGACTTTGGGGAGAGAGATACAGCCATATACAACGCCGAACTGCTGAAGGGAATGAATATAAAAGTCCCTTTAATTTACGCAGGGAATGTAGAAAACCAAGATGAAATAAAGCTAATTTTTGAAGACGCAGGGATAAAACTTTACATAGTAGAGAATGTATATCCAAAGATAGATGACCTAAATGTAGAGCCTTGTAGAAAGGTAATTCAAGATGCCTTCGAAGAGCACATTATTCACGCACCAGGAATGGAACATGTTAGAGACCTAGTAAATGGACCTATAGTGCCTACACCAGGGGCAGTTATGGAATGCTCTAAGCTTCTTAACGAATGCCTTGGAAACTTAATTGTATTAGATGTTGGTGGAGCAACTACTGACCTACATTCAGTTACAGAAGATTCAGAGCAAATCGCAAGGCTTTTAATTAGTCCAGAGCCAAAGGCTAAGAGAACTGTAGAAGGAGATCTTGGGGTATTTGTAAATAGAGACAAGGTAATTGAGTCATACGGAAAAGAAAATCTAGAAAAGGAATTAGCTAAACAGGGAATAGACTTTGAAAAAGTATATGAGTCATATTTTGCGATACCAAAAAATGAAGAAGAAATAAAATTTGTAGAGATTCTTACAAAAGAGGCTGTGCTAAGAGCGGTGGAGAGACATGCAGGATCCATTAGATATGTTTATGGACCTTCAGGTAGGACTACTCTCGCAGAGGGTAAAGACCTAACACAGGTAAAGTACATAATAGGAACTGGAGGAGCTCTAACAAGACTACCGAACAGATTAGCAATAATGAAAGAGATAGGAAGACATAACAACGGTGGACTACTATTATCGCCTCCAGATGGTACTGAAATATTAGTAGATAATGATTATATTATGGCATCTCTAGGAGTACTGTCAAAGAAATACAAAGCGGGCGCAATTAAGCTTTTAGAAAAAAGTCTTAACTTCAAATTCCCTGAAAGAACAGAGGAGGAAGAGTCTGGGTACAAAAAAGAACTAGAAATTTTGGAGGAAGAAAGACAAGAAAAGGAAAAAGCTAGAATTGCCCACGAAGAAGAATGCAAAAAAATGGGGTATGACGTATAATGCTGAAAGTGTAAATTTACTCATTAGACCAAGAATATTGTAAATTAACATAAAAAAACAAATAAAAGAATAAAAAAAATAGAGAATTCACATAAAGTTTATATGATTATCATATGGATATCACAATAGAAGGATATACTAAGTACAGGTAAAACATTAGAAGAGATTCTAAGTTACCTACCTCTTAGTAAAAATAATAGCCGATTAAATCTAGCCAAGTTGCTAGATTTTTTCGTTGTTGAAATAGTAGAAGGTTAACTATAAAATAAACAAAGTAGTAAACAACTAAGTCATAGCACATATATAGATTACATGATAAAATACACATAATACAACATAGGAAAGAGGGAGGATAGGATGAAATACGCATTTATATTTGAAACAGAGACAGAAGTGGGATTAGAATTTATGGTCTCATCAGAGGTTGGAGAAATAACACAGAAGATAGTAGGGATTAAAGGGCCCGAGCAGGGAGAGGCTGTGATTAAATTATTAATAGATAAATTCCAAATAGATGATTTTGAGTTCTGCAGTGCATTTACAGAAGAAGATATGATTAAATACAGAAAAACTTTTGGTGATGAAATAGCTTTTGCAGAAGCAAAGTACTTCCCAAAAGAAATGGAAAAGCTGGAAAGCGCAGAGTCATTACTATACTATGGAATGATTTTTTTACATAGCGGGATAGAGAAGTTGCAAATGGAAAAGCTGGAATGCGAAGGTTGTAAAGGCAGGATAGCTTTTATTAGGGACATAGATGAAGCTTGCGAGGCTGCGAAAAAAATGGTAGTTGAAGGAATAGATTTCATTGAACTTTGCGGTTGGTTTGACAATGATAAGGTAGAGGCAGTAATTAGAGCTATTGATGGAAAAGTCCCTGTGGGATCTGCAGGTATAAGAAATAAAGTCTAGACGGTTTAAAATAAAAGGGCTAAGGATTTAGAGCACAAAACAGTTTGGGTATTGTTGCCATAGGTCTTTAGATGTATCCTTTATCAAAGGTGATAACCAAATCAAAATTTGGGTATGCTTGAGCAAGGGCCAACTTTGCAGTGAGAGTGATTTCTAAATCTGTCATTTCGCAATTTGAAGTCTTGGTAGCTTCCAAGATTACTTTTGTGTGGGTAGTTCCTGGGACGATTCTTAGGTCATGAATATCCATGATACCATTTATGGGTAGCAAGGTGCTTTCCATAAGCTTTACCAAGGGTTCCCTTAGAGGGTCTTTTATCTTTATTGGGTCCAGATGGGCTGTACAGTTGATGTGCAGTTCATTTTTTATGCGCTGCTCAATTAAATCAACAGTATCGTGTGTTTCATAAATATCTTTATCACCATCAACTTCAATGTGAATGGAAGCGAAAATTTTGCCAGGGCCGTAGTTATGAACCATTAAATCATGAATTCCAAGGACGTCAGGGTATTCCTTCGTTATCTTTATTATTGAAGCAACAGTTTCTTCTGAAGGAGCTTCTCCAAGCAAAGGACTAGAAGTTTCCCGGATTAAACTTATACCTGACCACACTATAAATAAGGCAACAAAGACACCAAAAATACCATCGAGATTAACCCCAAAGAATTTCCAAATAATAGTGCTTAGAAGCACTGCAAAGGTGGCAATTACATCATTTCGGCTATCAGTAGCCGTTGCCATAAGTGTAACCGAATTAATCAGTTTGCTGATTTTTTTATAGAATAACATCTGCCATAGCTTTGCAAAGCAGGCAACAACTAAAATGATGAGAGACACATATGAAAATTCCATCGTAGTTGGATTTAGTGCTTTTTGAAGAGAAGTTACAAACAGAAAAACTCCTAACACGATAATAAATACGGAAATTAATATACCTGCCAGGTATTCAATTCTAGCATGGCCATAAGGATGCTCTTTATCCTCTGGCGCGGAAGACAGCTTAAAGCCAATCAGTGTTATTGCAGAAGCAGAAACATCGGAGAGATTGTTAAAAGCATCAGCAATTACAGCTATACTTCCTGATAAAATACCGATTAATGCTTTAACCGCAGCAAGGAGGAGATTGGTGAAAATTCCTACAATACCAGCGAATTTACCATAAGCAGCACGAGCCTCTTGGGATTCTAAGTCTGTATGTTTTCTTAAAAAAAGTTTAATTAGTATGTTAGTCATTTATAGCCCTTTCGATTGATGAAACCCTTCTAAAGGTAAGCTTATTAATTAAATTTAATGAGTCTCAAGACCGCTACCTTCTATGGGAAAAGGATCTCCGAGAAAAGTTGGTTCAGGCTTGAATAAGGAATAAGCAAAATCTTTTATCCGTGCAAAAGACTCACGTAATTGAGCATCAACATCGTTCCCAGTAGACTGTTGGTTTGAGCAAGCTCCAAGAGCTTCTACACCAAGTTTATCAGCAATGTAAAGAGCCCTATACATGTGATATTTTTGAGTAACCACTATCATGCGCTCAACTTGAAAAACTTCCTTTGCCCGATACACAGACTCATATGTAGAAAATCCTGCATGATCAACAAAAATATCTTCTTCTGGAATGCCAGCATCAACAACATAGTTATGCATAACAATAACTTCGTTATATGTGACAGTGCCGTTATCGCCAGAGAGTAAAAGCTTTTTACCTGCCCCCTGTTTATACAAGTAAATTCCAAGGTCAAGCCTCTCTTGCAAAATAGGAGACGGACCCCCATAGCCGTTGAGGCCAGCACCTAATACTAAAATAGCTTCAGCTTCAAGAGATTGAAGTTCATCTAACTCTTTGGATGAAACAGAGCTATCAGTCGTATCAGACACAGCTGCAATATGGCTATTCCCAGTATATATCACGTAACCATTGATTCCAATAAAAGAAATAATTCCTAGCAATATTATAGCAATTATATTTCTAAGTAATTTAAACATTAAAGTCCTTTCAATAATCTGTAAGTAGAATTCTATCTAGCAGTAATAATTTCTCCAAGCTGCTCTGCCCTATCAAAGAAGGGATTCTTGCAAGTGGCAGACAAAGGTATTCCGTAGCAATTGGCCACGCTGTCAGAGAAAAGCCCCATGGCGACAGCAGCAGCGCCAGCGCTGTACATAACACGATTGTCAATGCGCTGGTCGGCAGCAATACCTGCTGCCGAGCCAACTGCGATACCAAGATCTACAATTTTAAAAGAGCATGTAGCACCAGACTTAGCGCAAACGCCACAATTTTCAAATCCACATAAGCCGCAATTAGCAAGGCCAATATATTCTCGCCTAATACCAATCAGAACAATACAAGGACATTCCTTGATATTATTGGCATCCTGTACAACAAAATCCATACTACGCTCCTTAGCAAAAGTATACATAGCTTCACAAAGTTCATCTTTATCATCTCCAGTAAGAATAATAACCTCTAAAGAGTCCTCACCACAAGTTTTTGGTGCCGTACGGGCAGCAGCAGCCATGTTGTTTGCAGCAGCCATTATTGTATTTAATTCTGCTTGGGTTGATGTTATTTTCATATCTTATTAATCTCCTTGCTTGTCTTTTTCACTATAGCCATCGTTACTGCGTCTTCGCT
>CAYJFM010000013.1:0-1267 GCA_964369805.1 uncultured Oscillospiraceae bacterium | reverse complement strand
CTATAGCCATCGTTACTGCGTCTTCGCTATAGTAATACTTAATTATATCAAATAATTGTGATATTTGAAAGGTGGGGTTGGTTGATTGTGGGCCAGTAGGTTGTAGCAAGATTGAAGGAGGAAAACTTATCTTTTGAATTAAAATGTATACCGAAAAAGGTAACGGTAAACCTCTTGTAAAACATCTGGTAAACCTATTGAAATCAAAGTAGGGGAAGTGTTATAATATGGGATGGACAATGAGAAAATACACAAAAGTTCACATTGAATATAAAGTGACTATGATAATGAAATGACTGAACTTTATGAATGTCTACAGACAAGAATAACGTTGTCATTTTATTATGGATTAATTAAAATATACATATATCTAGCAGTTAATTGTATACTGGGAAGAGGGGAAGTTTATGAAAAAAATGAGTAAAAAAATATTATCTATAATGCTTGTGGCACTTATGGTAATGAGCATTGTGCCTATGTCAATCTTCGAAGGGCATGCAGCCACTGAGACTGATGCTGAAGCTATTAGTAGAGCACGGGATTCAATAGTTGGCGGCAGCGTAGATATAGCTTTCAGCAAACAAAGTGATACTGATAAAGAAGCAGCGGTTCAAGCGTATGTAGATAATATCCTATCAGGGATAAGCCCTACAACAGGAGTTACTGCAAATGTTAGTTTTACCGGCTCATCTTTTGGCGATAGTGAAGCATACACTGTGGCATTTAGTAAAGGTGATGAAGCTGGTGCAATTTCCATTTACATGAGATTCAATGTTCTTCCTGAAACTGATGCTGAACAGCTAGCTAGGGTTAAAGTTTTAGTTGTTGATGGAGAAGTAGACTTAGCTTATAGCAAACAAACTCAAAATGACAAAACAGCTGCGGTTCAAGCCTATGTAGATAATATTGTTGGAAAATATGGAGTTTTAACGGATGTTACATTTACTTCAGGAAATACTTACTCTGTAGAACTAAGCAAAGGCTCAGCAAAAGACACAACAAGTATTGATATGACATTTAATGTACTTGCGGAAACAGATGCCGAGGCAGTAGCTAGGGCAAAAGCTGCAGTTGTTGATGGAGAAGTAGATGTAGCATATAGCAAACAAACACAAGTGGACAAAACTAAAGCGGTGCAAGACTATGTAGATGATTTGCTTGCAGCTATGAGCCCTACTACAGAAGTTAGTGGAACAGTTGTCCATAAGTCAGAAGATACATACACTGTAACCCTTAGCAAAGGCTCAGACCCAGACCTAACAACCGA
>CAYJFM010000012.1:0-52460 GCA_964369805.1 uncultured Oscillospiraceae bacterium | reverse complement strand
TTTCTTTTCCTTATGCTATACTAAACAGACACTTTATTTCATACAGAGCCGTTACCATAGGAGTACTAATTGAAAAGACAAACTAAGTTCGAACTATCCATTCTACTAATATCCTTAATCTGGGGTGTTTCATTTTTGATGTCAGATATAGCCTTGATAGAATTAGGGCCTTTTACCGTAATCTTTTTTAGATTTACTTTAGGCTTTTTTATTGTCTCTGCTTTTTCATTCAAGAAACTGAAGGCAATTTCAAAAGAGTCTCTTAAGACCTCTGCAATTGTCGGCCTGGGAATGTTTAGTGCTGCCATTTTAGTTGTTTTTGCTCTGCAAACAGCAAGCATTTCAACTACAGGATTTTTGAGTGCCCTAGGCGTTGTTTTCACTCCAATTTTAGGATTTATCTTTCATAAGACTTTAGTTGATAAAAAACTAATAGTTGCAATCTGTATTTCAATTATAGGAGTGGCTCTTCTTTGTCTAACAGACGACCTAACTATAGCCTTTGGTGATTTTCTAACTATTTTATCAAATATTATATATGCAGCTACTCTTTTATATATTGAACACTCTGTAAAAAATCCTAAGGTTAATCAATTCCATCTTGGCGTGTTGCAGCTAGGGTTTGCTGGTGTTTTTGCACTTTTACCTGCCATTATGTTAGAAGGCTTACCTATTCCAAGTAGTTTCAGTAGCCTTGGTGCAATTCTATATTTAGCTGTAATTGCAACAGGCTTTGCATATATTATGCAGACATATGCATTAAATAACACAACTGCTGTTAGAGTAAGTTTGATATTCGTAAGCCAACCTGTTTTTGCGGGGCTAACTGCATTTTTCTTTGGTGGTGAAGTACTTTCTCTAAGAGAGTATGCTGGAGCCCTTTTAATAATCATTGCTATTTTAGTAGTTTTACTAGATTTTTCAAAAATTGGACCAACTAAAGATAAAAATCTTATAACATCAAAATCTTAACGGCTTCTCAATGTCATATTGTTTACTAAGCCCTATGAATTCTTTTCTTTTTCTTTATATCTATAAGCTTAAATATACTATTTAAGGAATTCTTTTCTGTGTTCTTGCTTATTAAAGTTATATCCTTTACCATTTAGCTCTGAAACTTTAAGTGCTACTAGGTTTATATCAGAATTCATTTCCATTGCTATTTGCTGCACATCATAACCACGCCCAATATACTCTAACAACTCTTCTTCCACAAGGGAAATCTGTGCTGCGAACATATTCGCTTCATATTCCATTCTCGACTCCCCCATATTGTAAATATTAAACTCGTGAAATCCCCCCACTCTTATGGCTTCTTTTCTATGAAGTAAATCATGCCCTATTTCGTGTAGCAGTACAATTGACTTCATCACTGGGTGAAGGTCCTTCTTTATAAATATAAATCTGTTACGTTCAATTACTTTATATACGCCTTTTTGACTTTGGAAATTTCTTTCCATTAGAATTATTCCCAGTTCATTGGCTAACCTATATGGGTTCCTAGTTCCAAATTTTCTTAGCATTTCTTCAGCCTTCTTAATGGCTCTCTCTGCTCCTCTATCCATAGCTAGGCCTTCTTTTTCGGGGCATACTTTTTATTGTTCCGTTTAGCTACAACATAAGCTTCTTGGATTGCAAGCATTAGTTCATCCATATCCTCTTCAGCCATATCTCCCCCAGCAAAAAGGCCTGTAACCTCTTCAACTAGCTTTTCAGCCCCTTTTCTTCCTCTATACCCAAACTCTTCTTCTGACTTTGCTACAAAGGCTTCATCCTCGTTTAGAAGGTAATTAACGTTAACACCAAGCACCTCCGCCAAACATTTGTATTTTTCAATACCTCTTGGCCTAGAATTATTTCTCTCATAAGAAGTTATTACTCTTTGCGTTACTCCGATTTGCTTCGCTAACTGGCTTTGAGTTAATCCAAGTCTAGTTCTTTCATTTTTGATTTTTTCTCCAAAAGTCATAAGTCTATTACGCTGTATTTCACTCAAATACTGCGCACTCCTTTCTTTATGTCACCTTTATATGTAGTTTAACTTCATATTTTTTCTTGACAAATCACCTTAAACTTCGTATAATACTTTTAAGAAGTTTAACTACTTAAAAGTATAGTTTACTTCTTCTTATAAGTCAATAGAAAGGCGGGTTTTATGGAAAGTTTAAATAATGTATCCCATAGGGTACGTACTATTTTACACTGTGATATGAATAATTTTTATGCCTCTGTTGAGTGCATGCTTGATCCAGCTTTAAAGAAGGAAGCTGTTGCTGTATGCGGATCTGTTGAAACCCGTCATGGTATTGTGTTAGCGAAAAACTATAAGGCAAAGGAGCTAGGAGTTAAAACAGGTGAAGCCATATGGCAGGCGAAGCAAAAGTGCCCACAGCTTGTGGTTGTCCCCCCTCACTATGAGGAGTATCTTAAGTTTTCTAGATACGCCAAGGAAATTTATGCTAGGTATACTGATTTAATCGAGCCATATGGAATGGATGAATGTTGGCTTGATGTAACTGGAAGCAAAATTATGGGCAACGGCTATGAAATTGCTTGTGAGCTTGGAAAAGCTACGAAGTTTGAACTTGGCCTTACTATTTCAATCGGCGTAAGTTTTAATAAAATTTTCGCGAAACTTGGTTCTGATATGAAAAAACCCGATGCTATTACATGCATCCCCTCTGAGTCTTTTAGAGACTGTATCTGGCATCTACCTGCCTCTGAGCTTCTTGGCGTAGGCAGGGCTACAGCAAAGACCTTAGGTAAATTCGGAATTGTTACTATAGGGGATTTAGCGGTAGCCCCTGATGAGGTTTTAAAATATCATATTGGTAAAAATGGACTGATGTTGAAAGACTATGCTAATGGTCCTGATTTTTCTAGGGTTAAGGCTATGAATTATTCCTTTCCTATAAAAAGTATTGGTCATGGTATTACGGCGGCTAGGGATTTGGAGAATGGCTCGGAAGTTTGGCGAGTTATGCTTGACCTAGTTCAATCTGTTGGGAGCAAGCTTAAATTGCACGGAATGAAAGCTGGAGGAGTTGCTATTGCAGTGAGGGACAATCAGCTAGTGACTAGGAGCTGGCAGAAACTTCTTCCTGTACCTACTCAAAGCAGCCTAGTTTTAGCTAGGGAGGGCTTCGCTCTTTTTGAAAAAAATTATAGATGGGGCTACTCTATTAGATCTATTACAATTAAAGTTATTGATCTTGTAGATGAGGCAGTTCCAATTCAGTTTGATTTTTTTACAGATTATGATGAGATTGAAAAATGTGAGAATCTTGATGTGGCCGTAGAAAACATAAGAAGCAGGTTCGGAAAAAATATTATTAGAAATGGTAGCCTTTTTCAGTCATTAAAAACTGAAGGGAGAAATGATATAGAAATAATTATGCCTACAGGAATGGTTAGATAGATTCTTTTATAAACAATGTGTTGAGATAAGGTGATTTAAATGTTGGAAGATAAAAAAGGTACTAAAAAAGATTGTAGGGTTAAAGTTTATGTTGATGTTATATCTAAGAGTTCTAAAGAAGGTTTGGTTCTTCCAATGTCAATTATTTGGGAGGATGATACCGTTTATGAGATTGATAGGATTAAATATATTTGCAAGGCCGCCTCTACCAAAGTAGGCGGGTGCGGAATTAGATATACTATACTTATTCTGGGCAAAGAAACTTACCTTTTTAGAGAAGAGGACCGATGGTTTGTTGAAGCAACTTGCTAACTTTAGTCAACGTGAAAAACACGCCAAGATTCAATGCTTAGGCTCTTCCATTTTTATGTAAAAAAAGAGAAACCTATCTACTCTAGATTTCTCCTAAAACTGTCTTTTATTTTGTTTTAACTATCTACCAAATCCGCAATTTGGATAAATACAAGCTTCACAGTCTAGACAAAGTCCACCTACGCCAAGACCTGCCAGATACTCCGGTGTTACCACCTCATTAGCCATAATTTTCGGAAGTACCAGGTCAAAAATCGTTCTTCTTGAATACATAACACAGCCTGGCAGTCCCATAATCGGCACACCACACTTCGTGTAGGCAATTAAAAACATAGAGCCTGGCAGCACAGGCGCACCATAAGAAATTACCTCCGCCCCTGTATCCTTAATGGCTGATGGCGTCGTATCATCTGGGTCAACGCTCATGCCTCCTGTACAAAGAATCATATCAACCCCCTCTGCAACTCGCCTATTAATTTCATCCGTAATGTGTCCAGGATTATCACTGATAATTGCTTTTGATACAATTTCCGTATCATATTCTCCAAGTTTTCTTACAAGAGCAGGCCCGAATTTATCCTCGATCCTACCGTGATATACTTCGCTACCTGTAATTATCATAGCAACTTTTTTATGTGTATATGGCGTAACCTTCATCAGCGGAACATCTCCTGCTACTTCTTTAGCAGCCTCAAGTTTCGCTTTCTCAATTGCAAGTGGCACTACCCTTGTGCCTGCAAGTTTATCTCCCCTTCTTACGGGAAAATTATTTCCTCTTGTTGCAATTACAATCTCGCCGAGGGAGTTTACCTTCTTTGTTTGCTCTTCATCTATTTCGAAAATACCATCTATTTCTGCAAAGAGATCGATTTTCCCCTCTTTAACATCACCCCGACTAATATGCTCACCTTTACACAGAGAAACTAAAACCTCAGCAGCTTCATTTTCATGATACATTGATTCATCGCTTTCCCAAACATATAGATGCTCTTTTCCCATTGAAAGAAGCTCTTTAATATCCTCTTCCCTTACAACATGCCCTTTTCTAAACACTGCATCCTTAACTTCGCCTGGAACTATTTTTGTCATATCATGACATAGCACATGTCCTACCGCATCCTGAGTATTAATTATTTTCATAGTTTCCTCGTTTCCTTTTAGTAATTAATAATTGTGTATTCTCCGCATTTTATTATGCCTTCATTATTTGCTTTATTTTCTAAGTCATTTCTCTCTAGCATGGCTTCTATAACCTTAATGACCCCTTTGTGACTAACAATTACAATTTGTTCGTCCTTAGTGTTTTTTAGAATATCAAGTAGTGCTAATTCCACTCTGTATTTTAGATCATAGAAATTTTCACTTTTTCCAGGTGGTTTATATCGCAATATATTTTCTCCTCTAAATTCATATTCTTTTGGATACTCATTTTTTATATTGTCAATATACTTTCCATCCCAGTCTCCAAGAGACATCTCTTTTAAGCCTTCTACTTCCAAAAGCTCTATCTGCTTGCCTTTACATTTTAAATCTTCAATTAATATTTCTGCAGATTCTTTTGCTCTAAGTAATGGACTTGTAAAAATTTTAGTTCCCTTCACTTCGGGTAGTTTTTTAACTAAGTTCCTTATCTCTTGGCGCCCTGCTTCACTTAAGCTAACGTCTGTCTGCCCAAGAAAAATTTTGCTTTTATGTTGCTTTATTGTTCCATGTCGTATTAAAACAAACTCTTTATCCTTAGCTAGTTCCTTTATAGACTCTCTTTCTCTATTATTCTTAAGAAACTCTTTTAGAATTTCAAAATCTTCCTGAGTGTCCATATCTAAAAGAATTCCTTCTTCATCTGTTTCAATAAAGTCCATTCTGTCAAAGTATTTTTCTGTTATTCCTTTTAGGCCTCTATTTCCTTCATATGCCAATATTTCATCAAAAAAGCAGCTTGGAATGTAGAGTGGGTGCCCTTTTTTCCCTTTAAAAGTTGGAACTGCAAAGCTAGTATTTTCTTTAGAGTTTATTATGACTGCTACTAGTTTTTCAACTGCCTCAGATGTTACAAGTGGAATGTCTATAGGAAAAAGTAATATCCCATCTGCTTCTTTTGCACTTTCAATGCCTTTAACGATTGATGAGAACATGCCCTTATCAAAATTCGGATTAAAGGCTTCTCTTATTCCTTTCCTACCTGATATGAATGGTTGGATATTCTTTCTCCCATATCCTGTCACCACAATAGTATTCCTTATTCCACTCTTCTCAATTTCGTCAAGAACCATTGAAATAACTGGTTTTTCATCAAGTTTCATTGTAGCCTTAAAGTCATTCATTCTCTTTGAGTATCCGCCACAGATTATTACTGCAGTAAAGTTTTTCTTTTCCATTACCCTCCTCAAGTTTTGCAGGTTTCTCCTCTTTGCTGTGATTGTAAGTTGTCATCACTAGTCAGGTTTCTCCCTTTTCTTAGGCTTCTACAGGTTTATCCGCGCTTGGCCCTAGCTTTCTGAGCTCTTACTTTTATCATCTCAGCTGATATACTTATGGCAATTTCTTCTGGTGTCTCTGCTAATATACTCTCCCCAATAGGCGTGTATACTTCTGCCAGTTTCTTCATATCACAGCCCTCTTCCTCGAGCATTGAATATAGAAGCTGAGTTTTCTTTTTACTTCCAATCATTCCAATATATGAGTTTGGTTGGTGTATAGCTTTCTCTACCACATCCTTATCTCCAAGGTGGCCTCTAGTAACAATTACTATATAGCTATCATCATCTAAAGCTAACTCCTCGAAGGGCTCTTTGAAAGAATCTATAACTTTCACCTCTGTTGCTTCTGGAAACTTGTCTCTATTGGCATAATCAGGTCTATCGTCAATTACAACCGTCGCAAAATCAACATACCTTAATATAGGTTCTAGTGCTTCACCTACATGACCAGCGCCAAAAATGTAAGCGGTTCCCTTTGGCATTAGTTCTGCTATACTATCATAGCTCTCTCCCTGCCCAACATATGTGATCTCTACCGTCGCTTCTCCTCCGCAACCCATGTCAATTGCATCTTGCTCTTCTGTGTTCAATTTAAAATGTACCCGTTTCCCTTTTTCCTTTGTCTCAAAGGCTTTTATACAAAGTTTCTCCGTCTCGGCTTCAATTCTTCCGCCACCAACAGTTCCTTCTCTCATTCCATTCTCTGCCATCACTAGCACCGCCCCCTCTTTTCTAGGGGCTGACCCATTGGTCTCTACAATTCGACCAACTACAAAAGACTCTCCCATCTCTTGAAGCTTCAAAATCAAATGTCCTGCTTTGTTATACATAAAAGTTATCTCCTTTTTTATTCTTCCTATCTCTAACCTTGTCTAACCTTTTTAATTGGCTTCCACATTTACATTTTTCCGTAAGCCATCTAGCTTCATCTCCAGTTCTATATCTAATAAATGGCATAGCCTTTCGTGTTAAGGTTGTAACTACTAACTCTCCCCACTGGCCATCTTCTACAACTAATCCAGTCTTAGGGTCTATTATCTCAAAATACAAATCTGCTTCCCTTGGATGGTAGCCTTCCAATATATAGCAGCTAACTGCCCCTCCTAGCCCTGTTTCTGTCATCCCAAAATGCTCAAATCCTTTGCAATTAAAAGTTTTTTCGCATTCTCTAAGGAGCCTATCCGGTACATATTCTGCACTAAGCAAAATTGAGTTTAGCTTCACAGTTTCATTGCCCTCATTAATTTCTCCAGTTTTTTCAACTGATTCTTCAGCACTTTCAATTTCTGTTTTTCCTGCAGCTAAGATTCCTTCCATCTG
Source organism: uncultured Oscillospiraceae bacterium (assembly GCA_964369805.1). Taxonomy (GTDB): domain Bacteria; phylum Bacillota; class Clostridia; order Peptostreptococcales; family Anaerovoracaceae; genus CAYJHC01. Next base: position 44,930 of record CAYJFM010000012.1, on the reverse strand, counting down.
GCTTGATGTTGCTACAATTGACGTAATACCTTCTCTTCTAATTAACCCCAGTATGTCCTTATACTCTTCTCCCTTTTCAAGAGGCCCTTTTGCCACTACTTTTGCGCCCATCCTCTCTACACCTATTCTTAGAAGGTCTCCAATGGACCCAGGCATTCTAGTTGGCATTAAAATAAGCAGTGTATCTTCTTCGTTAATTAGGTTCATCATTCCTCTATGAAAAAAATCAATTGTTAGTTCCTGATCCTCCTGGCTAAAATACACCCTTTTGGGTTTCCCTGTAGTTCCGCTTGTATCTAAAGTAACTACCCTGCTTATCTTAGCCATGGATACACAGATTAGTTTTTCAGAGCAGTCTTCATTTCTAAGCAAAGGTATATTCTTCATTTCTTCAAGATTTTTTATTCCTTTACTATCTATAGCTTTTAAATGCTCCTTATAAAACTCTGAGTTTTCTCTCCCATGAATTATTGTTTCATTTATCATCCTAAGCTGATAATCCTCAATGGCTTCCCTGCTCAAAGAACCCTCTTCAATATTTAATTTTTCCTCAACCCATTTATCTAGATAGTTTTTCATAAATGCTCTCTATTTTATTCTTCATCTTACTTCTTTATTCTGCATTCTTTACTGTAGTTTCAATTAATCCCATTCCATTAATTCATCTATTTTCGAAATAGTTGCCTCAATCATGGCTGGGCATTTTTCAAAAACTAAAAGTTGATTTCCTTGAATAATATCCCTACATTCAATCGTTCCATAGGCCTCTTCAAACCAGTCAATAAAGTCACGAACCGCCCATTCAGACGCCTCCTTAGGATCCTTTAATGTCATCATCATAACCGCTGAAGAAACTAAAGCACAGTTTGCTTCTATGCTAAGTCCGATGCAAAGGCCTGCGCATGCATCTACAAGATCTTGGTTTTCCTTTCCCATTTTTTTAAGACAGACATCCGCCACAATTTGGCTACAGCAGTATCCTTTTAATTTGTAATCTAATAAATCCACTGTATACCCCCTCCTCATTTTTAGTTATTCCTGCAGTTTTGACTTACTCTGGCTTTTTAGCAACAATTAGAAAATAGCCTACTCCTTTTTTCCCCTCTATACAAACTTTGTATGGGTTTTCTTTTCCACTCATAATAGTTTCTGCCATATAGCTTTCTAGCTCTCCTGTGTAATCTTCAAATTTAATGTCTTCAAACCCTGTTTCTTCCAGTGCTTTAATTAGTTCATCTTTATAGAAAATATTATCTGCTCTAAAGTCTACGTCTCTAGTCTCATGAGCTTCATGGCACTCATCATTACATGCATTGTAAGGAGCTTCTGTAGTTGCTGCTATTTCGGCTTTCTTCTTAGTCTTAATCTTAAGAGCCTTGTCTTCAACCTTGTAATAAAGATCCGAAATAATGTATTTTCCACCATTTTTCAAAGTGCAATATGCCTCGTGGATTGCCTCATCTGGCTTGCCAATTAAACTAAGTACACACTCCGAAATCACTCCATCAAATGTTCTTGAAGTAAAGTTTTCTAGGAATTCCCCATCGCCTAAAACTGCATTTGCTTTAAGTCCTCTTTCATTTGTAAGCCTTAACATTTCAAGCGAAGTATCAATTGGAGAAACCTCAAAACCATACTCTTTTTCTAACCTTTCAGTTGTTTCTCCTTCTCCGCATCCAATTTCTAAAACTTTAGCATCTTTTGGTAGCTTTGCAATTTCTATACCCTTATCTGTTATTGTGAATTTTCCTGGTCTTAGCATTTTTCTTCTCCTCTGTAAATACTGTTATATGCGCAAAATGGTATTAGCTTATTTTCTTTGCTTAGTACCTGCACCCTACATCTTTTTAATCTATCACTATCCAAAGTCTCTATGTCTTGGAACGGCATACCTGTTATTGTAAAAGTGTTTTCTTTATAAAATTTTATGAACTCGTCCATTGTAGAAATGTCCTCAGATTTTTCAACTTTTCTAATTCCATCTTCCTCTCCAACACTCCATTTTTTATAGACAAAATCTCTATCTTTTTTTATTTGCTCTGCCTCACAGCAGCTGATTCCCTCTTCTCTATCTTTTGTTGAAATTTGAAGGCTTATATCTGATCCATCCTTTATATAAACGCTATAGAAACAACATAGTGGATGTCCAGAAGATATTGGTATATAGTCTGTTTTCTTAAATATATTTTTGCTGCCCTTATATGATGTTTGGGCTGCCAATTCATCCATCACCTGAAACATGGATACCCGTTTTTTTTCTTTTGGATGTCTTCCAAAATAGCTTACAGGTTGAAAGTGAATTCCTTTAACTACATCAATATTTTCTAACATAAACTCGGTCATTTCACCTATATTGTCTAAATTTATTCCGCCTACTATAGTCGGCACTAAGGTAACGGCAAGGCCTGCTTTTCGACAATTTTCTATAGCTTTTTTCTTAATGTCTAAAAGATTTTCTCCTCTAAGTTGTCTATATATTTCTTCTTTTGTTCCGTCAAACTGCATAAATATAACTGAAACACCTGCTGCTTTTAGTTGAGCTGCATACCCTTCTTCTAGCCCAATTCTTTTACCATTAGAATTTATTTGTATGAAGGTAAACCCTATTTCTTTTGCTACTGAAATAATATCTATTAAGTCCTCTCTTACTGTAGGTTCTCCTCCTGACAATTGGATGTTAAAAGGGGTTTCTTCCCCTATGGATTTCAAAAATTTTAGCTTGTTTATGACCTCCTCAAAAGGTACATCTTTCTCCTTACTTCCTTCCTCTGAACTGGCGAAGCATAAAGGGCATTTTTGGTTACATCTATCAGTAATATCAATGAGTACGCAGCATGCAGTTTGCTTATGCTCAGTGCAAGGTCCGCAGTTAGTTGGACATTGGTTTTCCATGCCAGAAGTTAGATATTTTGCTGGTGGAATATTTATTACCTCAGCCTGCATCCATTTTCTAAACTGCTCTGGGCTTACATTCATATTTGTTTTTTGACTTTTATGCTTTGTACACCTTTTTAGGAAGTAGGTATTCCTCCCTTCAAAAATGTATTCTGCATCTATAACAGTCTTGCAAATTTCGCAATAACTTTTGGTCTTTATCACGTGTTTTATACCACCTTTTTGTATTTTTATACATTATCTTTTTCCTAGATTATAATTAAGTAAAAATTTAAACCCAATTGTGATTTAAATTATCAGTTTTTGGGTTTTTTGTCAAACCTCTTTTTTCTCTAAAATTACTAAACAACAAAATAATTTCTTGTCTTTCTTATTGTTTTTATTAGCTTTTCCTTTGCTACCAGTAGTATTTAGATAATCTCTCCCAGCTTGACTTATAAGTCAGAGAAATTTAACCAATTTGCTTTCTTGTTCTTAGATACTTTGTTTTTTTATATACAATCTTGACGGAATAAACACTCTAGTGATATACTTTTTTCACAAGCATAATTATACATGCATTAAATATCCGAGCTATCTTGTCCTAATTTAGGAGGTTTTAGCCGATGGGTATTACGGGTAACTGTAATGCCTTCCGTGTTTGAAAAGGATTATATGGGAAAACCACTAGGCCATAATTGGGTCTCTATTAGTGGAACTACTTACAGTTTTTAAATTTTCTCCCCACTTTTCTATACGGAAAGCGGGGATTTTTTGCTTATATGAGCTTATTTGTTTCAAGAAGTAAAAATTAGGAGGAACTAATGAAACTGAGAAAAATGACGTTAAATATCAACGGCGCAGATAGAATGTTTATCTGTGATCCAGCTGTAGACACTCTAGCTGATGTAGTTAGAAGATTAGGTCTTACAGGAACTAAGGTAGGTTGTGGTAAAGGGGTTTGCGGATCATGTTCAACTATCCTTGATGGAAAAGTTATCCGTGCTTGTACTAAAAAAATCGACAAAATTGAAGAGTATAGCAAAGTAACTACAATCGAAGGTATTGGCGCGCCAAACTACTTACATCCGCTACAAGTTGCTTTCATGCATCACGGTGCTGTTCAATGTGGGTTCTGCTCGCCAGGGTTTATTGTATCAGCATATCAACTACTTTTAGAAAATCCTAGCCCTTCAAGAGAAGATGTTAGAGATTGGTTCCAAAAGCACAGAAACATTTGTCGTTGTACAGGTTACAAGCAAATCGTTGACTCTGTAATGGAAGCTGCAAAAGTTATGAGAGGTGACTGTGCTGTCGAAGACATTATGGTAGACCAAGGTAAGCCAGGAGACTACTATGGTAAGCCAATCGTTAGACCTGCTGCACTAGCTAAGGTTTGCGGAGTTGCTGACTATGGTGATGACGTAGAGCTAAAAATGCCTTCTGCTACACTTCATGCTGTTATGGTTCAACCAAAAATTGCTCACCATGCAATTATTAAAAATGTTGACTATTCTGAAGCAGAAGCTATGCCAGGAGTATATAAAATTGTTACTCACAAAGATGTTAAGGGGTCAAACAGACTTTGCTTCTTCACTTTCTCTCCAAGAACACTTGCTACAGAGCAAACTCATGTTCTTCTTGCAGAAGATAAAATCTTTAACTATGGTGACTGTATTGCACTTGTTGTTGCAGATACTAAAGAGCATGCAAGAGCTGCTGCTGCTAAGGTTAAAGTTGACTACGAGCAACTTCCAGAGTACCTAAACTATCTTGAAGCTGCAATGCCAGATGCTATGAGAATCCATGATGATCATCCAAACGTATGGGCAATGCAACCAACAATCAAAGGTGCAGGACATGATACTCCAGAAGTAATCGAAAATGCTCCTCACATGGTTGAAGGATCTTTCTACTCAACAAGAGAGCCTCACCTATCTATCGAAGGTGATACAGTACAAGCTTACTGGGGCGACAATGGTATGCTAACAGTTCACTGTAAAGCGATGGCTATCGGAGCTAACGTTGGTGATATTGCTGAAGCTACAGGTCTTCCTGCAGAAAAAGTTAGAGTTATCGAAAACCCAACTGGTGGTACATTCGGATGGGGTATCGCTGGTGCTACATATTCACTTGCTGCTATCGCTTGTATGTCTTGCGATGATATGCCAGTTGCATTATCAATGACATATGAAGAGTTTATGGCTTTCTCTGGTAAGAGATCTCCTGCATACTCAAACTCTAAACTAGCATGTGATGAAAACGGTAAAATCGTTGCTGCTGAGTGGGACTTCGGTCTAGATCACGGTGCATACAACGAACTTGGTGATGATGTAATCACAAGACTTGCTAGATTTACTTACTTCCCATACAACGTACCAAACGTAATGGGGCTTGCAAGAGCAGCTTGTACAAACCATGCTTACGGTACAGCTTATAGAGGTTACGGTTCTCCTCAAGCATATACTTGTTCAGAAGCAATGATGGATATGCTAGCAGAAAAAATTGGTATGGATCCATTTGAATTCAGATACAAAAATATTGCTAGAGAAGGTGATACAAACTTAAATAGCTACAAGTATGTAGACTATCCAATGGAACAAATGATGGACAAAATGAAGCCTATCTATGATGCTGCAGTAGCAAAAGCTAAGGCTGAAGATACACCAGAAGTTAGAAGAGGTGTTGGTATCGCTTGGGGTGGTTACAATGTAACTGAAGGTGCTGAGGACCAATGTACTCTAGGTATCGAACTGCTTCCAGACGGAAAATTTGCTAAGTATGATACATGGCAAGATGTAGGTCAAGGTGGAGACTCAGGTTCATTACAATGTACAGTTGCTGCATTAAGCGAACTAGGTGTTTCTCTAGATGATATCGTTTTAAGACAAAATGACAGTATCTACGGAGTTGACTCTGGTGCATCTGCATCTTCAAGACAACACTACATGAATACAATAGTATCTAAGATGGCTGCTGACCAACTAATCAACGCTATGAGAAAAGCTGATGGAACATTTAGAACTCATGCAGAGATGGTTGCAGAAGGAATCCCAACAAGATACGATGCACAACATTCAAACACAACATGTGATAACTTATGTGCATTAGATCCAAATACAGGCGTTGGAAACCCAACTCCAGACTATACTTATGGTCTATTCTTAGCAGAGGTTGCTGTAGAAACTGCTACAGGTAAAACTACAGTAATTAGCTATACTTCAGTAGATGATGTTGGTGTAGTTGGTAACCCTACTTCAGTAGATGGTCAAGCTTTCGGTGGTCTTTCTCACTGTATCGGTTTCGCATTAACTGAAAACTATGATGATGTTAAGAAACACAGCAATATGCTAGGTGCTGGAATCCCAACAATCAAGGATATTCCAGATGATTTCAACCTACATCATATTGAAAACCCAAGACCTTCAACACCATATGGTTCTTCAGGTGCTTCTGAAGCCTTCCAATCTTCAGGACATATGGCTGTAATCAATGCTATTAAGAATGCAACAGGCGTTAGAATCCACGAACTACCTGCTTCTCCTGCAAAGGTAAAAGCTGGAATCGAGGCACTAGCAAAAGGTGAAACTCCATATACACCTAAAAAATACTTCCTAGGTTCAGACCTATACGAAGAAATGGAAAACATCAAGAATAATCCAGTAGCATAAGCTTCTCTAGATTAATATGATACTATGTACGGCTTGTCAACTTGGCAAGCCGTCTATTTAAATAATAACTCACTCCAAGCAAAAGGGAAAACTATGGAAAAATATTTAGACAACTTCAAAGAATGTATCCAAAAAGAAGCACCTTTCTGCCAAGATAAGTGCCCTTTCACCTTTGATATTTTTGATTTTATAGAAAAAATCAAACAGGGTAACTTTAATTCTGCTTATAAGATTTATAGGAACTCCGTCGGTTTTCCAGAAGTAGCTTCTAACCTTTGTACAGAAACATGTAAAAATGTCTGTCCACTCGGCTCGCCTATCAATCTAAAAAAATTAGAGAAGGCAGCCGTTGAATATGCTACCCGAAAAACGCCCACAGACTACAATCTTCCTACAAAAAAAGAAAAGATTGCTATCATTGGAGGAGGTATTTCAGGCCTCGCTTGCCTGCTCAAACTAGCTACAAAAAAATACCCTGTAGACCTTTATGAAAAATCAAACTCCCTAGGAGGAACACTCCAAGATCTACCAACCTTCCTACAAATGGAGGAAGACATTAATTTGCAACTTACTCACGAAGAATTTAACGTGATTTATAATACAGAAATTACTTCTCTTGACCAGCTTTCAGGCTATAGTGCTATCTACGTCGCCACTGGCGAAAATGGCAGCACCCTAGGACTGTCTACTATAAATGGCCTACTAGATCCCATCTATATAGAATCAGAAAACTTAGGAATTTTCTTTGGGGGGCAGCTTTTCTCAGTTGATAAAACTAAAAGCCTCGCAATAGGCCTAGAAACTGGCATTGCTATAGATAATTTTATTAAAACCAAAAATATAAACTATGGCCACGGCCATAGGGATTCAAAAGTTCAAATAGAGAACAACCTTATTCATAACTTGCCAGAAGTTAACCCATCTTCTCCATTAACTAAGGAGGATGCTATCCTTGAAGCAAGTCGCTGCATAAAATGCCAGTGTAACCCATGTCAACTTTATTGCGATCTAGCTTCTTATTCAAATAAGTGGCCACTAAGGATGCGTGATGAAATACAGGCAACTACACTTCCTGGAACATCGGAGGTAAAGTCTACGCCAGCAAAAAGGCTCATAAGTACATGTACACAATGTGGTCTTTGTAAGGACACATGTCCAAAGGATATTGATCTAGGCGGCTTAATTCTAGAAGCTAGAAAAAGCATGCATAATCAAGGTAAAATGCCTTGGGTTTTCAATGAATTTTGGCTAAAAGATATGGCGTTTTCAAATAAGGTGGCTAATCTAGCAAAAGGTAGCCCTAAAACACACAATAGCAATTCGTTAGAGATCGCTGACGCCTCTATTCAATCACCAAAGCTTATGTTTTTTCCTGGTTGCCAGCTATCCGCTAGCGAACCTACTTTAGTGGAAAAAGCCTATGCCTTATTACTAAAAAAACAACCAAATACAGGTATTTATCTTAGCTGCTGCGGTGTTCCAGCCTCATGGGCGGGACAAGATGATCTCAGGGATGAAAGCATTCTAGAGATCAAAAACACTTGGGAGCAAAATGGTAAACCTACTTTTATTTTAGCTTGTTCTTCCTGCAAAAAATTTTTTTCCGAGTTTTTGCCTGAGATAGAAACAACATATATTTACTTTTATCTAGAAGCCTCTGATTTTTCGGAAAGCAAAGCCTTTGTTGAAAACTCTACCTCCTTTTCAGTTTTCCATCCTTGTACTACTAGAAAAGATGATAGCGTACGAACAAAGATTAGTAAAACCCTAGAGGCTTTCCAGGTAAACCTTATTGACAGCTCTTATCATGACACTTATACTGGTTGTTGTGGATATGGCGGGCAAAGTCATATTGCTGATCCCTCCTTCGTTGACTCGGTAAAAACCCGAAGGCTTGAAGAAAGCTCAGCCCCTTTTATCACCTATTGTATTAACTGTAGAGATGCTTTCAAAAAAGACAGGCCTGGCACTGTGCATTTGCTAGACCTTTTATTTAATCATACACCAACAGATCCAACCCTTACAGAACGTAGGCTAAACAGACTAGGTTTAAAGCAAAATTTACTAAAAAAATATTGGGAGGAAGAGATGGCAATAGAAAATCATAAACTTCTTAAAAAAATAAAAATAAGTGATGGGTTAAAACTAAAGCTAAGTGAAAATCGAATCCTGGAAGAAGAGGTAGCACAAGTAATTGAGTTTCTAGAAAGAAGTAAAAGAGTTATCTACGATGAAGATAGTGAAACACTTTCTGGCTACATGAAAATTGGCATGGCTACTTACTGGGTAGAATATAAAGTAGATGGCGACTTTTATATATTAGTTGACAGCTACACCCACCGCATATCTATAGAATTAGAGGAGGTTTGGAATGGAGAAAAAAGAATCAATGAAGAAATGCTATAGATGCAAAGTTCCTCTAGAGCTAATGGACACCCACTTCACATATCTAGGCAAAAAATTCAAACATCCCGTACCAAGATGCCCTAAATGCGGCCAAGTCTTTATTGACAAAGAGCTAGCAAAAGGCAAAATGCATCAGGTCGAAAGTAGTTTTGAAGAGAAATAAAAAAAGCAGGCAAGTTAAAGTTTCTAGCTTGCCTGTTTCTATTCGGTCTGATTTGCACTTTTCGTTCGGTCTGATTCACATTTTTCATTCGGTCTGATTTGCACTTTTCGTTCGGTCTGATTCCATAAAAAATAGAAGCATATGCTGCCTCTACTTTTAATCCTCTTATTGTCTATTAAAATATTCAATCCCATCATCTGGTATAAAATAAGTTCTTATTACTCCATCTGGTGCTAATACTGCAAATTCCCCTGTACTTTCAAGGAAGTATGCTGTATCTCCATCAGATTGATTTTTTGAAAGTGCATTAGGGTTTTGTATTACTTCATTCGCCCCAGCTAAGTAAGCCTCTGCTGAGCTATCTCCAGTCTCCGCTCCATGTTTATAATAATGCTCTGTCAAATCCTCAGTTGTCCTAAAATTGTATGTAACTGAATTAGTGCTGTTAGAGTTTGTAAGTGTATCTGTTCCTGCAGAGTTATCGTCACTAAGTCCGTCAATAAATGACCCTATTGCTGTTACTGCACAAAAGATAATAGCTATTATTGCTACCGCTACAGCAAACTTACTCGGCTGCCTTCTCTTGTGAGACGTTTTCTGAGTAGTAGTATTTTCCTTAGAAGCCGTATGAGCTTGATTATAAGGCTTTGCTTGTCCATTGTTTTTTCTAGCACTTCCTCTATATGCTGCTGCTCCTTTAGACCTTTTACTGTTTTCCCTGCATTTTTTACATCTTTTAGGTAGATCTAAATTTTTCTTCTTATAAAATTCAATTTCTCCATCGCTGATTTCAAAACTTTCTCCACATGATTTACAGTTAGCTTGCATCTTCTTCTCCTTTTTATCAATATACAGCAAACTAAGCTGCTCTATATTCCCAAACCTCTTGTTAGGTTCATTGCAAAATCTTGAACATTACTCACAATTCCCTTTGCTGCAAGGCTTCCTCTATCTGCTAATTTGTTTACTGCAAATTCAGAAGTGTCTATAGTATAAAAGAATATAGGTCTTATGCTTCCATCTTCTAACACTCTGTATGTAGGAGTCATATTCCCAGCAGAAATTGTATGCAGCACAGTTGCTAGTCCTATTACAGTTGTAGCTTTTTTGATATGCCCTCTTATAGCATCCTGCCCTCTGTACGTGTGTTCATATACTTCTGGAAGCGGTCCATCATCTCTAATTGACCCATTTAGCACATAGGGTATGTCATTTTTAACACATGCATACATAACTCCATCGTTTATATTTTCTTCTTCAATGAACTTTTCAATTGAACCGTAAGTGTTTATCTTATTGATTACATCAATGTGGTTATAGTGTCCATTAAAATGTGCTCTTTGCGTTCTAATATCTTGTCCTAGTGCCGTTCCAAGAAGCCCGGCTTCAAGGTCATGGGTTGCAAGTGCATTTCCTGCAAGCACTGCATTTACATATCCATTATCAATTAGTTTTGCTATATTCTCTCTTGCTTTCACATCAAAAGAACAAGCTGGCCCTAATACCCAAACAACGTAGCCATTATTTTCTTTTTCGTGCTGCAGTAGCTTGCACAGTTGATCATAATCATATGAAAAAGCTGTTTCTCTACTTCTACTTTGCCTAAAAGAGAATGCTACATCCTTCTCATCTTCTGCGTGCTCAAAACAATCGCTATGCACATAGATTCCTTCCTCAGCATCTTCTGTTCTTCCAACCACACACAGATCACCCTGTAACAAGTTTCTAAATTCTACAACTTCTATTTTTTTGCCTTTTACAACAGGAACACAGTCCATCCTGCTTTCTTCTGCAAATAGCCATTCTCCATCTACTTTAAAGTACTCTGGATAAATTGATGTCCCATGAAATTCCTCTGGCGCAGCCTTATCACAAGGTGCCTGAACTAGCTTAGCATTAGGTGCATCTATAAACTTTTTCTGTGAAAAATCCGGCTCTATATATTTGTTTAGTTTAAAACTCATTTTTCTTCCTCTCTTCATACTCTAAAGTATAATTATACCATAAAATAGTTTCCTTAACTAAAAAACTATAGGGTTTCGCTTTAATGCTAACCCTATAGCCTTATTTTATTTCATCTTTGCTATTTTACTTCAACAGTCCATCCAAATTTATCTTCTAATTTTCCTGTTTGAATTCCACATATTGAGTCATATGTCAACTGAGCAACTTTTCCAATTTCTTTATTGTTAATTGTAAATAGTTCACCTTTATAACTTAGCTCACCTACTGGCGAAATAACTGCTGCTGTCCCTGTTGCAAAACTTTCTTTTAATTCTCCACTTTCAATGGCCGCAATTACTTCATCAATTGTTATTTTCTTCTCCACTACCTTATATCCAAGGTCTGATAGCAAGTGCATAACTGAGTTCCTAGTTATGCCTGGCAGTATCGTTCCTCCAAGTGGCGGAGTAACTACCTCATCTCCAATTACAAAGAAAGCATTTGAGGTTCCTACTTCTTCTACATATTTTCTATTTACACCATCAAGCCATAGAATTTGGTCAAACCCTTTCTCCGAGGCTTCCTTTTGTGCTAGCATTCCTGCCGCATAGTTCCCACCACATTTAGCTTCTCCAGTTCCACCAACTACAGATCTTGCATACTTATCCTCTACATATAAGCTTGTTGGCGCAAGGCCTTTTGAGTAGTAAGGTCCCACTGGTGATAAAATAATAATGAACTTATATGATGCTGATGGACTTACACCAAGATATGGCTGAGTAGCAATCATAAAAGGTCTAATATACAGTGATGTTCCTGGCTCTGTAGGAATCCAGTCTTGATCAACATCAACAATTGCCTTTACAGCATCTACGTATAAGTCTACGTCCATTTCCGGCATGCATAACCTTTGACATGTTCTATTAGTTCTTTCACCATTCATCTCTGGCCTAAATAATAGAACTTTTCCTTCCGCAGATTTATATGCTTTTAATCCTTCGAACATTTCTTGCCCATAATGAAATACTGTGCAAGATGGGTCAAGTGAAATTGGTCCGTAAGGCTCAATTCGTCCATCATGCCATCCCTTTTCTACAGTGTATTCCATCACAAACATGTGGTCTGTAAATGTAGCCCCAAATTTTAAGGTGCTAGCTTCTGGTTTAACTTTTGGTTTTTCTGTTTTGGTTACTTTGAATTCCATCTCTCTTCCTTTCTTGCTTGTCTTTTGGCTGCTTTGCGTTGTCACTTTTCGCTTACTGCGAGTCTCACGTACATTTGGGTACGCTACGAGTCTCGCTCGCTCAGTTCCTAGCATATCAACCAAAATCCTACGCAACAATCTTTTGTCTTTTGGCTGCTTTGCGTTGTCACTTTTCGCTTACTGCGAGTCTCACGTACATTTGGGTACGCTACGAGTCTCGCTCGCTCAGTTCCTAGCATATCAACCAAAATCCTGCGCAACAATCTTTTGTCTTTTGGCTGCTTTGCGTTGTCACTTTTATTCTATTAACTACTTGGTATTACCACTTGCTCTTACTGTGATCAAGCCATGTTGGTCTCATATACAGCTTTAGTTTATAAGGCTTAAGGTCTTCTCCCTTTTCTTCTGCAAGTGCCATAATAGTCTCAAAAACTCTTTCCTCTACTATATCATACTTTAGCGGAATTTGTGATAGGTTTGTTACATCTTTGCATAAATTATGGCCAAAAAACACGTCATCTGCAGTGGTGTCACTAAGCATATGTGTGTTGTTTACTATACAATCAATTTTCAAGCCTGTTTCATTAATTATTTCTTCCATATGTAAGAGGCAACCATTTGCTGTATCCGTTTCCATTCTACTGCCGTTAATAATAAAGACAATTTCTGTATCCTCTTTCTGCAATTCTTTCCTATATTGATTCAAAATCATTGCTCCAGTACTATCTCCACCTACGTCCAAAACCACATGGGTATCTTCTTTAGTAATCATTCCCATAATTGCAGGTGAAATAGCAGGGAGATCTTCTGCTATATCAAAGTTGAAAATATTAGATATTACTTTTATGCCCTTTTCTTCTAGCAGGTCTTTTCTTTCTCTGCTTCTAAAGTATGGATTTGCAATATCCAAATCGCATATAGCAACTTTTTCATTTTGTCCAATTAAATCAATTGCCAAATTAACAGCAAAATCCGTTTTTCCACTACCATAATGACCTATTATCACAGTTATCCTTGCCATAAATACACCCTATCTTTCTATCAATAACCGCTCTTTGATTATTTTGAAATCATCGGCACGTCCTAATCACGCGAGAGTGTTAGCCATTTGCCTCTATTTTAAATATAGCTAAATTCCTATTCTGCAATTTAGCTATATTCTTTCATTATTAATTATCGTTTATTGCTTCTTCTCCAAATATTTAAGTCTTCTGCACTTCTAACTAAGTCTTCTCTAAAATCTGGATGCGCTACTGAGATTAGAGCTTCTGCCCTTTCCCATGTACTTTTTCCAGCCAAGTTGACAATTCCATTCTCCGTTACTATATAGAAAGACTGGCTTCTTGGATCTGTTACAACTCCACCTTGCGGAAGGCCTTGCACTATTCTAGATTTTGTTTGTCCTGTTTTCTTATCCTCAAAAGTTGAATGAAGGCATATAAAACCTTTTCCACCTTTAGAATTAAATGCTCCTGTTAAGAAGTCAAGTTGCCCACCAGTTCCACTAATGTGCCTTTTCCCTGCACTCTCTGAGCTGATTTGTCCATACATGTCAACTTCAATAGCGCTGTTTATCGAAATTAAGTTATCATTCTGCGCCATTATTGCTGGTGCATTAATATAGTCTACTGGGTATGACTTACACTCTTCGTTAAAATGTAACCACTCATAAAGTTTCCTTGACCCTAATGCAAGAGACCAGGTAGAAAAACCCTTATCTATACCCTTCATTGTATTTGTCAGTTTACCAGCTTCATATAACTTAAGATATGAATCACAAATCATTTCAGTATGGCATCCTAGATTCTTCAAATCAGATTCAGCAAGCATGTTTCCAACTATGTTTGGTATTGCTCCAATTCCAAGTTGTATAGTAGAACCACTTACTATTTCATCAATAATAATGCTAGCTATTTTTTCATCAGCTGCCGTTGGTGGTGGAACTGGAACCTCTGCTATGGGTACATGCTTACCTTCTACCACATAATCTACTTCGCTAATATGAATTCTATGATCTTTCCCGCCACATACATGAGGTAGATTTTCATTTACTTCTACTATAGAAATATTTGCTTTCATTTGCGACGATCTAATTCCTGTGTTTGCAAGTGAAAAAGTAAAATATCCCTCTTCATCCATGGGCGATACCTGTGCCATTGCAACATCTATCTGCAAGTGTTCTGTATAAAGTTTAGGTAGATTTGTAAAAATAAACGGTATGAAGAAGCACCTTCCAAGCCCGCACATTTTTCTTTCGTACCCACTCATGTGGAACGAGTTATATACAAAAGTCTTCATATCAGGGTCATCTTCAATAATTCTAAGTGGTTTTGTAGCAAGGCTTCCTCTAACTTTAATATCTGTTAACTCGTCTTTTCTTTTTGCCAGTGCTTCATCTAATAAATCAACTATGCTCAAAGAGAACCCATAATCAACCCAGTCACCATTTTTAACTACTTTTACCGCTTCATCCGCTGAAACCAGCTTACTTTTATAAATTTCAAATATTCCCATGTTTTTACCTCTAACTTACTCTTTATCTATGCCTCCATAGTATTTTACGGCTTCCATGTTGAGAGGAATTAGTTTAGCTTTTGGTCCTTTGAATATCAATTTAAAAACGTCTTCCATCTTATCAATGTCAAGATCTCCAATGTATTTTAATAATGCTCCAAGCATCACAACATTTGCGACTTTTTCATTTTTCATTTTATTCAAAGCTACATCATTACAGTCTACATACTTTGCTATTACATCATCTCTTTCAACTTTCTTTGTAATTATACTCGAATTTACTATAATATGTCCACCAGAAACCACAAGATCTGCAAACTTATCAAGAGAAGATCCATTCATAGCAACTAATATGTCTAGCTCTGCGGTTATTGGGGATGCAATCTCCTTATCAGAAATTATTACTGTACAGTTTGCTGTACCACCACGCATCTCTGGCCCATATGATGGCATCCAAGTAACTTCTTTACCTTGCATCATTGCAGCCTGTGCTAAGGTTTGTCCAATTAGAAGTACTCCCTGCCCTCCGAATCCAGCGATTAATATTTTTTTAGTAGTGCTCTTCATTTTACTTTACCTCCTCCGGACATTTAAATTGTTCTAATGGATAGTATGGTATCATGTTTTCTTCAAGCCACTTCACAGCATTAACTGGAGGTAGACCCCAGTTAATTGGACAAGTCGAAAGTAGTTCTACAAAGGCAAAGCCTAATCCTTTTTCTTGCACTTCAATAGCTCTAGCTATGGCTTTTTTTGCTTTTCTAACATTAGCAGGGCTATTTAGGGCAACTCTTTCTACATACACAGCACCTTCTATAGTAGACATTAATTCTGCCATCCTCAGTGGTTTACCTGCTTCTGCTTCTACTCTTCCTAGTGGTGAAGTCGTCGATTTTTGTCCTACAAGAGTAGTAGGTGCCATTTGTCCGCCAGTCATACCGTAAATTGCATTATTAACGAAAAATGTACATACCTTCTCTCCCCTATGTGCTGCGTGAATTATTTCTGCAGTCCCTATAGAAGCTAAGTCTCCATCCCCTTGATATGTGAACACTATATTTTCTGGATGCACCCTTTTTATAGCTGTAGCAACTGAAGGTGCTCTTCCATGTGCAGCCTCTATAGCATCCACATTCATATATCGATGTGCCAAAATCGAGCATCCTACTGGTGCAACGGCAATGGCATCTCCAAGTAAGTCCTTCTCCTCCAATGTTTCCATTATCAGCCTATGTGCGATTCCATGTGTGCACCCTGGGCAATAGTGAAGGTCTTTTTCTCTCATACCCTTTGTATATTCAAATACCGTCTTCATCTACTTCACCTCCTTAATTAATACTTTCGCTTCTCTTACTACATCCTCAGGAGTAAGAAGTAATCCACCAACCCTATTAATTAGGCCTGTTGGTAGTCTTCCGTTTAAGCCAAGCTTAACATCTTGTAGAAGTTGTCCTCTTGAAAGCTCTACAGAAATTACTTTTTTTGTAGTATTATAATCTATTCCCTCAAAGGCCTCATAAGGAAACGGCCATACAGTTTTAGGCCTAATCAAGCCCGCCTTAATTCCTTCTTCCCCTAGCATCTCAATTGCCTCTTTTGTAATCCTTGATGTTGTTCCAAATGCGACAAATACAACCTCTGCCTCTTTCAAGTTTAATGTTTCACATTCCACAAGTTCTTTTTCTGCCTTCTCATATTTTTCCCAAATAGTATCTGAGTAATCTGAAAATTCTTGCTGGTCAAGCCATACAGATTGAAGTGCTTGCCTATCCCTTTTATTTTTATGCCCTGTTACTGCCCATGGTTTTATTTCTGCAATTTCTTCTTTTGTTAGTGGTTCGATAGGTTCAGGTAATACTACCGCTTCCATCATTTGGCCAAGCATTCCATCAGCCAATATCATAGCTGGGTTTCTATATTTATCAGCCGCTTCAAAAGCTTGTCCAACCATATTAATAGCTTCTTGAATAGATGATGGTGCATAGACTATCACTCTATAGTCTCCATTTCCACCACCTCTGGTTGCTTGCAAATAGTCAGCTTGTGCTGGTGCAATACCCCCTATTCCTGGGCCTGTTCTCATAATATTAAGAATTACTACTGGTAACTCAACATTCGCAAGACCAGATATGGCTTCTTGCATCAATGCTATTCCTGGTGAAGCAGATGAAGTCATTACTCTTGCTCCTGCTGCGGCCGCTCCGTGACACATATTTATTGATGAAATTTCACTTTCTGCCTGAACAAACTGCCCACCTACTTTAGGTAACTCCCTTGACATATATTCAGGGACTTCATTTTGAGGGGTGATTGGATAACCGAAATAAAATCTACAGCCTGCCCTAATTGCAGCTTCAGCTATTGCTTCATTCCCCTTCATTAGTTTTCTTTCTGCCATTTTCATTCCCCTCTCTTAATCTCTATATACATTAATTACTCCATCAGGACACATAAGCGCACAACTGCCACATCCAATGCAATTTTCTGGATCTATACAAATTACTGGCCTGTAATCTTTTTTATTAACTCTGCTTGTATCAATTGCTAAAATATTCTTTGGACAGACTGATACACAAAGTTCACAGCCTTTGCACTTATCTTCTCTAAATTTAAGATATCCCTTTGCCATCTTTATACCACCTTTCTACACCTAACTCTAACTACATTTTCTCTTAGTTTTCATTTCTTTCTTGTATTATATCTCCTTTTTTAACAAAATATACCTATATCATTGTATTTTTTATGTATTTTTGCTTTTTCTGTTGATTATAACATATTTTTATTCAAATTTATGTGTTTTTTTATATTTCCACACAAGTGTATTTTGTAAAATATGCTTGCTCTGATATTGTGCTTCGCTTGTTTTCTTTACACAATTTTGACAAGTCCTTTTTTTACTCATTTCACCTGTTCTTTTGTAAATTTAACGTATTTTTTTAGATTTTACCCCTTTTTTTACGATGTACTTGTGGTAATATATAGGTATTACATATTATGCATCTATGATTAATATCTTGTAGTTGCAAGCCAGTGCTAATTATTAGAAGGAGATGGCAATGTCACATGAAATTGCAAAATTCAGACAAGATCAAAAAATGGTTGAATTCCTGAAAGATAACATTAAAATCGATCATACTTTCACCCTCTCTCTTATCGTTAAAATACCCAATAGTCTAGTTATTTTAGACCGACAACATAATATTGTTATGTGTAACTCCCACGCTCTAGATCTTTTTGAGTCTTCTAATGAATCTGATTTCGCAGTAAAGCTTCCTCACTTTTTCCCTGAATTTCAAGCAGATGGTTCTAAATCAATTGAAGAATACCCTAAAATTATTGAAAAAGCTTTTGTTGAAGGTTCCCACAACATAACTTGGCTTTCAAAAAGCAGGTTCAGTGGTATGCTTCATTTTAATATTACATTGACAAGAATTGATGGTATACAAAAATCAGATGGTTCTACGGATCAATATGTTTTTGTTTTCTTCGAAGATGTAACCACCTATGCTGAAAAAATAAATAATGAAAGGCAGTTCAACAGTAAATTAAAAGCTATTGTTGACTCTACACCACTCACCCTAAGCTTGTTAGACAAGAATTACAATAATCTCCTAACTAACAAGCAAGTTTTATCTGTAATGGGTGTTTCAAAAGAAGAAGAGTATTTGGAAAATTTCTTTGATTTTTCACCAGAGTATCAACCAAATGGTAAGCTAAGCAAAGAACTTGCTAAAGAGCAGATTGATAAAGTGTTTCAGGAAGGATTTAATAAGTTTTACTGGCTGCACAAAACAAAAACAGGTGAAGAACTTCCCGCAGAGATTACCATGTCCAAGATCAATTATGGAGATGAGGACGTAGCTGCAGGGTTTTTACGTGACTTAAGAGAAGACTTTTCCCGTACCGTAGGTGATTATGAGTTTGAAAATTATTTTCTAAATAAAGTCTCTGATAAGACCCTACTAAACTACCTGTCCCAGCTTGCAGATGAGTGGTTCTTTGTTTATAACGTCAAAACATCAATGATAAAATATTATGGAAAACATGTTTCTGATAATGGCAGTACGAATGGTATGTCTATTCCAATAGATGCCCCACTAACCCGCAACCTCATTCATGAAGATGATGTCCCTTTATTTTATAAGCTAATGGATAATATGAACAAAGGTGTTTACGAGCCTATTGACATTAGGTTTAAAAAAAGTAATGGCCTTTATAATTATTTCAGATTTGTTTACGAAGCAATATTTGACACCGCAGGAAAACCTATGCATATCATTGGAAAAGGTCTTGATGTCAACGAAAATATTTTGCTTGAAGAAAAATCAAAAATAGACCTACTAACAGGTTGTTACAATAAAATTAGTGGCGAGCTCGCTATTGATGAAGTTCTCTCCGATAAACGTGGAAGTAAGTATGCCCTTTTTATCATAGATATTGATAACTTCAAATCAATAAATGACAACTTGGGTCATTTTTGGGGTGACAAAGTTTTAAAAGATATTTCTCGTGAATTAAAAGGAATATTTAGAAATGATGACATTGTTGTTAGAATAGGAGGGGATGAATTTGTAGTGTTTTTAAAAGATGAAAACAATATAGATCTTTTATCTCGCAAAGCAAAGCAAATTCTAGCTGCCTTTAGTAAAACTTATTCCGATGAATACAAAAAATTCAATATTTCTGGTAGTGTTGGAATCGCTCCTAGCCCTAGCGCTGGTGTAACCTACACCGATTTGTACAAAGCCGCAGACAAAGCCTTGTACCAAGCAAAAATTCAGGGCAAAAATCAGTTTGTCTTATATAGCGACTCCTTATCTAGTGGGACTATGCAAAACACGACAAAGCTTGAGAACTTAAAAAGGGTCACCAGCACATACTTTGATTATGATTTAATTTCTGCTATATTTGAAATCTTATATGAACGAAATGGGGATGAGATGTCTGTAAATACAGCATTGCAATATATCTCTCAAAAATATAAGGCAGATAAAGTATTTATATATGAATCTTTTGATAAAGGACTCACCTATAACAATACCTATGTATATTGTTTACCCGGAATTAATAAAAGTGAAGACATAGCTAAGAGCAGGCCTTCATGTGCTTTTTCTGACCTCTTTAAAGCGTCTATATCTGGAATAGTATATTCCAATGATTTAACTTCCTTAGTTACTACAAATGAAGCTCAAAGCTTCATATCCTCTCAAGGTATTAAGTCTTACATGCATGCCCAAACAGATAAAAATGACCATGTACCTTTTTTCCTTGGACTTGCTGACTGTAACCACAAAAGAATTTGGAGCGAAAAGGAAATTAACAGTATTCAATATATTTCAAAAATAATCTCAATCATTTTCCAAAGCAAACATTTACAAGAGGAAGTAGATACCCTAACAGAGTACAATAAAAAACATAGCTAACACATATTTAATGAATTATAACTGCTAATCAAATATACAAGGAGATATTATGGATAACACACAAATGATTTCAAAATACAACGTACCAACCTATGATCAGTATCTTTTGGACTTAAAAACTCTTGGATTAAATAAAATATGCATGACTGAAGTTGTTAATGCTGACATGATGATTGCAATATATGGTGAAGCATTATATTCTGGTAGTGTTACAGATGTTCTAGACGGATTTAATAAGGCTATTATAGCCAATCACTTAGAAAAGACTATTTTCTTTTATAATTATAGTTACAAAAATTTTATTATTGCAGCTGGCAGCAATATTAGTGACGAAGATTTCATAATGCTAACACGATCTTTCCATAATCAATATGAGTTATCCACTAGTGATCAAGTAGGGTTAACAGGCATTGCTAAGTTTTGTGTTGCCATGGGCGATGGAAACCTCACAGATAAGGCCAAGTCAGCACTTTATGCTAACAGAGATGAACAATTAAATTTTATTATTGCTTCTAATGAAACTGATCTTTTGCACAAAGAAGCAGAAGAGGATGTTCGAATTTTCGGGCTCATCAATGAGGCTATTGATAAGGGTTATGTCATTCCTTATTATCAGGGAATTTACGACAATGATAGAGAGGCTTTTACTAGATATGAAGCTCTTATGCGCATTTCTGATAGCAACAATAATATATATCCGCCTGGACTTTTTCTCAGTAGATCAAAAAAACTTAAGCTTTATTTAAAACTCAGTCAAATCATGTTAGATAAGGCTCTGTCAGACTTTGAAAACTTAACAAGCAAAATTAGCTTAAATATCACCTTGCATGATGTAAAGTCTAAAGCTTTTAAAACCTGGTTGCTGTCACGTATCGCAGCTCACCCCACTCCTTCGCAAATCATACTGGAGTTCGTTGAAACAGAAAACTATAATGATAACTCAGAACTTACAGACTTTTTACTTGCGGCCCGTAACCTAGGCTGTAAAATTGCTATTGATGACTTTGGAGTAGGCTTTGCTTCCTATTCTTCAGTAATTTCATTGAAGCCAGATATAATAAAAATTGACGGCGCTTTAATTAAAAATCTTGTTGATAATGAGGAAAATAAACTTATTTTAGAATCTATCACCTACTTAGCGAAGTTAATAGGTGCTGAAGTTGTTGCTGAATTTGTAGAAAACGAAGAAATTCAAAACATAATTCTTGATTATGGTGTTAGGTTTTCCCAAGGGTATTTTTTCGCTAAACCAGAACCCTTTGATAAAATTTAGACTAGCTAATTAAAAACATAAAACATAAATATTTATTGAAACTTCATTCACACTCTTGCCCATAGCTTGGAATTATTGTATAATTTTGGAATAGCACCTTGCAATTTTGGGCAACTCTTTTTTTAATATTAAGAGGTTTTATTTAGATAATGCCCACTATTAACTTGAAATCTTATTTCAAATGGCCAAATTGGCATAAAAAAGGAGGGGACTATGGATATTAAAATCTTTCCGAAACCATTAAATGGTGTTCTCAATGCTATTCCTGCAAAATCTCATTTGCATAGAGTTTTACTTGCAAATGCTTTATCTGAAAACCCAGGAGAAATTATTACTTCTCGCTTTCTTAAAGCAAATGATATTGAGGCAACAACAGAATGCTTAAAAAAAATTAGTAATCACACAGAAGGTAGCGAGCTTTTTCTCTATTGTGGAGAAAGTGCTACAACTTTAAGATTCTTAATTCCTGTTGTGTGCGCCAAAGGCATAACTGCAGTTTTTTGTGGGGAGCCTGGGCTAAAGAAACGCCCAATTTTACCCCTATTGCAAACTTTAGGGGCCAATGGCATCATATATGAAACTGAAGGCTCTCTTGATGAAAATCAAATTGGTAACCTACCTATACTCGCAAACCCTCAGTTTATTTGCAAAGTTTCTAACCAATTAGAAGGCGGTGATTTTTTAATCCCTGGAAATACTAGTTCGCAGTTTATTTCAGGCCTGCTCTTTGCAGCACCTTTATTAAAAAAGGATTCTGTTATTGCTGTATCTAAGCCTTGTAAATCATATAGCTATATTAATGTTACCACCGAAGTCCTAGAGGATTACTGTATCTCTGTAGATGCTGGTCAAGATGACGAGTATGTTTACTTTTACGTTAGAGGTAGCCAGCCTTATATTTCTCCTTCAGAAGTAAAGATTCAAGGAGATTGGTCTAATGGAGCTTTCTGGCTAGGTGCAAACTATCTTTCTAACGGCAATGTAAAAGTAAATTTTTTACCAGATTACACTAGCCAAGGGGACCATAAAATAGTCGATTATATTGAGCAGCTTAAGAAATCCACTCCTAATATAGTAACTAAGTTCTCAATTGCAGACTGCCCTGATTTAGGCCCTATTTTAGCTATCCTTGCGGCTTCTACAGAGGGGAATTTTGTTATTGAAGACGCAGAGAAGGCTAATGGAAAGGAGTCTGACCGTTTAGAAGCGTTAGTACACAACCTCTCTCTTCTTGGGGCAGATATTAAAGCTACTGACACGGGGTTGGAAATTAAGGGTTCTGGCTCTTTGGATGGTGGTGAACTTTTGGATAGCTACGGAGATCATAGAATTGTAATGGCTCTTACTATTGCATCAATAAAATGTGATCGGCCTATTGCAATTAAAAACTTTCAGGCTGTAAATAAATCTTATCCGTCATTTTTTGAAGACTTTAAAAAAATAGGTGGAGATTATATGTTAATATAGCAAATTATATTGCTATACAAGAAAAAGGTGTACTATGGAAATTAATTATAATGGTAAGGGTGTGTCCCTCTCAATTTGGGGTGGTTCACACCAACCAGAGCTTGGAGTTAGTATAAAGGGTCTACCAGAAGGCTCTGTCTTCTCATATAAAGAACTCAATGCTTTTATGTCTAGGCGTATGTCTGATATTACTTCTTTTTCGATAGTGCAAAATAATCAAAATGTTGTATATCTTAAAAATGGCGGAGATCTTAGCGGAGATAATATTACGGTTACCAAACCAGTACTTTCTCTTTATATTAAAAATAAAGATTTTCAAAGTAATGGGTATTCTGATTACGCTAGGTTCCCAAGGCCTGGCCACGGTGATTTTGCTGCGGTAAATAAATATGGCCCTCAGGTTGACTTAAGAGGTGGTGGTGCCTTTTCTGGGAGGATGACAGATTGTATTTGTATGGCTGGAGGCCTTCTTTTACAACTGCTGGAAAAAAAGAATGTTCATATTTGCGCTCATCTATACTCCATTTTGAATATTAAAGATGATAGTTTCTTTAACCTTACCCCCACAGAGGTTATTTTCGACTATTTAAAAGGTAAAACCTACCCAACAATTGATGATGATATCAAAGCTCACCATTTAACTCTGTTTGAAAAATACAGGGCTGAAGGTGATTCACTTGGGGGAATAATTGAATTTGCTATTATAGGTGCTGAAAAGCTAGGTGGTCCTCTGTTTTCTGGACTTGAATCCTCGCTCTCATCCACTTTGTTTGCTATCCCAGGGGCCAAGGGAGTTGAGTTCGGCTCTGGTTTTAATTCTGCTCAACTTACAGGTTCTGAGTGTAACGACAGCTTTACTATTGTTGATAATAAAGTTTTTACAAAGACGAATAATCATGGCGGAATTCTTGGTGGGGTTGGCACTACTATGCCCATTATAGGAAAAGTTGCCTTTAAGCCTACCCCCTCTATTGCCAAGCCTCAAGAGACAGTTGATCTAGCAAATATGATTGAAAAGCCATTAGTATTAAAAGGTGTGCATGATGTATGCTATGTGCCACGAGCTGTCCCTGTTGTTGAAGCTATGATCGCTATAAGTATTTATAATAGGTTGCACGGCTAGAAAGGAAATTTTATGGGATTATACGATACCCCTGTTACTGACTTAAGGAAGGAGCTCTCTCATATTGATAAAGAGCTACTTGAACTTTTTAGAAAACGCATGAATATTGTAGAAAACTTATCCTATTACAAAGAAAGTGTTTCTGCTCCTATTGAGGATGTTCCTAGAGAGAGAGAGAAGTTGTCTCTTGCCAAGAAACAAATTGGTTCTCCTTATGACATGTATGTTCATATTTTTATGAATAGTCTGTTTGATGCAAGCAAGTTACTTCAACAAAATTTGAGGAACAAATAGTATGTCTATGAGAACTCTACCCTTTGCCTTAATTGGCATTGATAAGGATGATATTGTTTCAGTTTCATTTCAGAATGAGTTTAATGATTGTAAAAATAGCTTCATTACAATGAATGAAGCTTCTTTTAGTTCCTTCTTAGAAGTTGATAGGGACAGCCCTAACACCAGTTTTTCTGGTGCTGTCTTTGCCAATTCTTTTGAGTCTTCCTCTCATTCATACATAGACTGCCTAAACACTACTGCAAAAGATACAGCACTCTGTGATACATTTTGTTTCCTTAAAGATGGGATTTTTGCTGCAAACACAAGTTACTTTGCTTTACAATCTATGTTTTGCTATTATAATTACTCACTTGCTGGCCAAAATGTACTAATACTTGGAACCAACCACCTTGCCAAAGTTTGTTCAACACTAGCGGCCTCTAAGGGAGCTTCTAAAGTTACCTGTATTTCTGTCGATGCGTTACCTAGCAACTTCTCTTCTATTGTTAATGATGTTACCTGTCTTATCAACGCAACCTCATTAGAAGATTTTCCTTTTACATTAAAAGTTTTTTCTAAGTTAAATGGTGTGTTTGATTTAACCTACGCCAATGTAACAAGCAATTTGGTTGGAGATGCTCTAAGCCGAAAAATTTTAAGCGGTGGAGGACTTCCTAGGATTATTTCTCAACTTTGTTTTGTTTCATGCCTGTTTGATGAGATTAGTAAAGATCCCAATATTTCTTTTGATTCATTAAACCAGTTCTTTCTCAAATTATTTGATAGTGTTGACTTAAAAAAAAGAATTGATAATGCCACTAAGGCTTCTCTTTTTAAACAATGTAATATTGTAATTGTTGGGATGCCTGGATCTAGAAAGTCTAGCTTTGGAAAAGCTCTTTCACAATCTATTAATAGGCCTTTTTATGATGTAGATGCTGAAATCGAAAAGTCTCTAAGAATAACTATTCCTAATATCATTTCTACTAAAGGTGAGCCTTACTATAGGCGAATAGAGTCATCTGCTATTTCACAAATCACAAATCTACCAGAGCTCAGCGTTATAGCAGTGGGAGATGGCGTTGTTTTGCGCAAAGAAAATCTCATTAACCTTAAAAAAAATGGAGTTCTAGTTTTTCTAGATACTCCACTTAATTGTTTAGATATTTCAGAGCAGGCTCTTTCAAAGGCTGATTTGAATATTCTCTATTCAAGACGCATTGGAACTTACAAGGCTATATCAGACTTAACTTTGTTCACCGTTGGATCAGATGATTTTACTCTGTTGTGCTCAGAATTTCATTCTCACTTTCTACTTGGCTAACCTTCATGTTCTCCGCTTCACTTGGATCTATTTCTTCCATTAAACCTAACATAGTTGAGCTGATGAAGAAAGTATCTAGTATTTCACCATCTAAATTTACTTTACTATACTCATTAAAGTTTTCACCTTTAATATAATAGTTTCCGCTAATTTCTTCTACCGAATCTATCTTGATTTCTTTTACGCCCATCTGCATGTCACTTTGAACAAAAGGAATTACCCCATCATAAATAAACATGTCACCGTACAAAATATCATATTGTAGCGCAGCTAAATTCTCTAAATAGTCTTCATCTTCTGAATGATTTTGGTGTAATGTTGTCATTGTCCCTTCATTAATCCCAGCAAGGTCTAATACTTCTGCAGCAAGCTGATATCCTGCATAATCTTTATCTTCAACACCATCTTCAGCGCCATAATTACTGAAAATAAAGTAATCAGTTTGATACATATTACGCCCAATTAACGTAGAATCATCAATTCCTTCTATTGCTGGAAGATGATCTCCATACATAACTACAATGGTGTCTTCCTCTAAGTTTTCAACCGTTTCTACTAGATCCCCTACAAATTTATCTGTCTCATAGCAAAGGTTAACATAATGCTCATATTGCCATTTTAGTGTTTCCCCTAACTCTGTCTCTACGGTTATTTCTGGATAATCTATAATCTGATCTTCTGAGTATCTTCCGTGCCCTTCTACTGCTATTGTATATATATAGTCTGACTCCTCCGTAGATTCTAATGCATCTACAATTGCACCTGTTAAAATTTCATCCTTGGCCCAGTTGCCTTCTGTTTTTTCAACACCATTCATAAACTCTAGAGATGTAAATGTGTCATAACCCATATTAGCAAATACTGTATTTCTATTATAGAAGACCCCCCTATGATTATGTATAGCATGTGTTCCATACCCAAGTTCCTTCATAACATATGCATAACTTTCAGTTACCTGATCAGTTAGAATAGATTTATACGGATATTCTCCTGGTCCAAAAAGCTTTGCGCTAAACCCAGTCATAAGTTCAAACTCTGTATTCGCTGTTCCTGCACCCATTGATGGTACTGTTAACAGTCCACTTGGTTTTTCTTCTAGCATGGCTCTTATATTTGGTATCGGGTCTTTTGATAATTCAATACCATCAATTGCATACGGGTCAATTACTGACTCTAATTGTACGAAAATAACATTTGGGCCTACCTCTCCCGTTACCTTTGTTGTTTCTTCAGCATGCACTGTGCTAGCAAGTTCCTCCTCCGTAAAAATGCTTTCTATCATTTCTTCTGAGTAGTCATCTGGTTTGTCTACACCTCTATCAAGCCACGTACTTAGAAAACAGTATGGTACCCCGTTATCCCTATATCCATATGCTAAATTGGGGAAAAAGGTATCCAAGGTTCCGCTACTAGTCCCTATGTATAGGCCTCCTGCTGTTAGTAAGGCTACCAAGGTCATGCCAGCAATGGCCTTTCTATAATCAACCTTTTCCTTTTTCTTTGGAGCTTTAATAAATAATACAAGTAATGCTAATACCGCAACAATTACCCCTACTAAATATAGTATAATATCACCTATTTCCATGTATCCAATTGCCATCTCTACCCCTTCTTTTAGGGCTAGTAAATCGCCTGTTGTAAAAGGCGTCATTCTTTCACTAAGAATAACCCCATTGGCAATCCCTATTGCCAACCAAATAGCGGACACCAACACTAACATAAAGACCCTTCTTCGAAATAGTATTGCGATAGATAGACTTGCAAATATAATTAGTGTATTAAGTACAAATACAAAAAAATCATCAACTATGTAGTCTATCAACAGTGATACATCTTTTCTAGCTAGTCCCTCAATTACAATATTTAATATTAATGCCAATCCCAAGCTTACTAAAAAAGTGTTACTTGCATGCCTTTTATAAAATTCTTTGATTTTTTGCATTTTATGCTCTCTCTATTCCTTGTGCTATTTTCTTAAACTCTTCTATAGTTAGAGTCTCTGCTCGTCTTTGCTCTTCAATTTCTGCTATCTCAAGAACTTCTTTAATTTGCTCTTTAGATAAACCTTTAGTGCCAGTTAATGAATTCAAAAGTGTCTTCCTTCTTTGCCCAAAACCCTTCTTTATAGTCTCCCAAAATATTGGTTCTTCTTCTCTCTCTACTGGCCTGTCATCTTTAATGTCCAGCCTCAATACTGCCGAATCTACCTTTGGCGGCGGAAAAAAAACATCTCTTGGGACAGTAAACAATTGTATTACCTCACAGTAAAACTGCACTGCTACTGAAATTGCGCCATAAACCTTTGAGCCTGGTCCCGATCTTATTCTATCAGCTACTTCTTTTTGCATCATTATTGTTATTGAGTTTGCGGGTACGTTTTCTTCAAGTATCTTCATTATAATTGGAGTTGTAATATAGTACGGCAAGTTACCAACTATTATCACCTTACCAAACTCCCCTTGCTCTTCAATTACTTTGCAAAGATCAACTTCTAAAATATCTGCATTTAGAACTTCAACATTTTCAAGGTGACCTACAGTTTCTCCTAATATAGGGATAAGTTTTTTGTCTATTTCAATTGCTAGAACTTTTTTAGCTTCTTTAGCTAGCTCATTTGTTAGTACTCCTATGCCAGGGCCTATTTCAATTACCAAGCTGTCTTCAGTTATATTTGCCCCTTCAACAATATTGTCTATTATGTTTTTGTCAGTTAAAAAATTTTGTCCTAAACCCTTAGATAGGCTAAATCCATATTTGTCTTTGATATAGTTTATCTCTCTTTTGGTATATAGCTTTCTTTCTTCCATCACCATATTCTACCTTTTCTTTCCTTCTAAAGCCTTTATTATTTCTTCTTTTGTTATATTATATAAGTTCAATTTTTTTAAAATTCCTTTGCCATTTGCATATCCAAATCCAAATACATCCCCCACTATTGCCCGATTTTCCTTAGATTTCTCAGTTCCTACTAAGTTCAGTCTCACTAAATCTTCTTTGGAAATAGTCTCACCTTGTTCCAGTATATCCCTATCTTTTGATGTTAATTTGTTATTATCCGCTTTTCTATCGCTAAGCTTAGCAGCTTTTTCTAGTGCTTCTATAAGGTCTTTTGGACTCGCATTTTCTATTCCGATATTACTATCCTTCGTTGCCTTCTCTTTTAGTATGAATGCTTCTTTGGCTTCTGGAAACCTTTCTTTTATTCTTCTTCTAATCTCATTTCCAGCAAAATCTGGATCAGTGAAAATAATTATACCCTTTTTCTCATAAGCGTTTTCTATTTCAGTCCATTTGGCCTTTGAAATTCCAAAACCATGGGTTTCTATTGTATGAATTCCCTCAATTTGACTCAATCTAGCTGTGTCATCTCTGCCCTCTACTATTACTATTTCTTTAAAGTTTGCAATATATTTTTCTTCCATTATTTCTTCCACTTTTCCTTGCGCCAAAGCCCCTCCTATCGATGATATACCGCTTGCCAAGCTTACTCTTCTTCAGGTTTTTCAAATACTAGCTCTCCTGGCATAACTAAGTCTAGACCTTCACGGGCCTGATCCTCGATATACTCTGGATCATCCACTTGTTTTAACTCTTCCTCCATCTGTGCTTTTTCTTCTAATAGCCTTTCATTTTCTGCCTTTACTTCACTTTCTTCTATCTTTACCTGAACTAAATTATAAGTTAGAAATGAAAGCACTACAATCAAACCTATCGATATGACAAGTTTGAACAGGTTAATACTATATTTCTTTTTCTTTGCTTTTTTTCCTAGAGTTTTAGTAGACTCCCCGTTTTTTCCATCTTCTCTTGAGACAGTCCTATCCTCAGTTTGTGTTTTTTGAGAAACCTTCCTTTTGCGCAATTCTTCCTCACGCTTTCTTCGTCTTGCTTCTCTTGCCTCATCAATGGATATAATATTGGGATCTTTTTTAAACTCTCTGCTTCTTCTTTTTCTTCTGGTTGCCATTTTCTCACTTATATTTTATAATGGGACTAACTATTAGGAGGTAATATGGATAATTCATTTCAATACACTTATACTATCACAGCCGAAGACTGTGATTCTACTGGCAAAGTTTTGCCAAGCAATCTCAATTCGATTTTGCCAAAAGCCGCTTCACTTCATTCTAATGCTGTGGGCTTAGATTTTTCTTGGTTATCAGAGCGTAATCTAACTTGGGTATTGCTTAATTATAAAATTCAATATTATCATTTACCCTCTGTTGGCGATAGCTTGACTTGCTTTACATGGTCAAAAAAACACAAGCGAATTCAAGCCTTACGTAGTTTTGCTGTTTACAATGACAAGGGTGATCTAGTTCTCAAGGCTGGCTCTGACTGGGTTCTAATTAATACCCTCAGAAGACGCCCAACAAAACCAACTGACGAAATGTATGCAAAATACGGTAGTTCTGATCAATATATTTTTGAAGATGACTCCTTTACCCAACCTGAATTTCAGACAAGTCACTGGAACTTATCCAAGGATATTGTTGTGTCAAAGGATTGCATTGATCAAAATGGCCATGTAAATAATCAAATTTACATTAACTGGCACCTTGACACTATTCATTCAGCTACTAACCTTCCCGTTAGTCTTTCTGAATTTTCAATTCAAGAAATGCTTGTGCACTTCAAAAAAGAGGCCTTCGAAAAAGATATTTTAAATCACTCTTGTTCTCTTTATATTGATGGGTCTAGTTTTAACTTTGTTTCCAAGTTCACATCAGTTGATGAAATTTGCCAAATTACATCATCTTGGCGATAACCCTAAAATATTGGCCTATAACGTCTAACTAGATGTCCCCTACTCAATAATAAATTTACTGAAACCTAGATAGCGTTAGCTACCTAGGTTTTCTATTAATACAAGCCTAGGACTGCCCCTGGGTCTACAATTTCACCATCTATATGTATTTCAAAATGCACATGTGGACCTGTGGATCTTCCAGTACTTCCAATTAAACCAATCTGTTGCCCTTGGTATACCTTATCTCCTACCTGTACATGCAGTGCTGAATTATGTGCATATAAAGTTTCCTGTCCATTCTGATGGTCAATTACTATTACATTACCATAGGCCCCATTATATCCAGAATAGGTAACCGTTCCACCATCCGCTGCGTATAGAGGTGAACCTGTTGAGCCCGCTATGTCTATCCCTTCATGAAATCCACTAGACCTCATACCAAAAGGAGAGGAAAGGGATCCACCTGGGAAAGGATTAATATACTCTCCTCCACCCACAGTTGGTGGTTTCTCTTTTGTACCAATTAATATAGTTTCATCTACTGCTTCCTTGGTTACTTTCTGATCTATAATATTTTCACTCACCATGACTCCGTTTACATACGTAATCTTTGACTTTATTTTTTCCTCGCCGTCTTCTCCCTCTTGAGCTATTTCTTCCATTTCTTCATAAATTGAATCATCTTCTTTTTCAACTACCTCAAATGGTATTACTTTCGTGTAATCTACTTCTGCTACTACTTCAACATTAACCAGCGGTTGTTTCTCCATAACAGTGAGTGTTTCTCCTAGAACTAGCCCCTCTTTTTTTGCATCCGGATTTTGCTCTTGTAGCTCTGCTTCTGTCAAATCATATTCTTCTGCTACAGAGGCAAGCGTATCGCCTTCTTCAACAATATGTCCTTTCTTAACTTCTAGTCCAGACATAATATTTTCTTCAACTGTTTCTGAATCTGCAACTGTTCCTAATTTTACATTAGTCTCTTCTACCTTAACCTCTTCTTTAAAGTTTATGCTTTCATAGGTCACCCCGGCAGTTGGTTTCGAATACTCAGCCAAAATATTGCTTAATATTTCTTCTGCATCTTCTTCGTTATTAACTACTCCTGCCCTTTTCCCATCAACAAATATTCCAAATCCAGATACGGTAATGTCTTGCATATAAGTTAAGCTATTTAACACTTCTTCTGAATCTTGAGGAGTCTCACCAATAGATACAACTCTTCTAAACTGAATGTCTTTATCACTATCAAGTTGTACATTTAACCCATGTTCTTTTGAAAGTTGGCTATTTACAACGCCAATAATCTCAGTTACATCTTGTTGCTCTGCAACAACTCCCATTACTCGCCCCTTATACGAATACTCATAAGCAGTTACCATATTAAAAGTTGAAATAATACCTGTTGACACTATTAGCATTATTATTATATATCCAGCAATTGGCTTTCTTTTTCCTACTTCCAATATAGATTGAGTCTCTAGCATCTGTTTGTTTTCGTGAAATGCTTTTTTTACTTTATTCACTCTAATTTCATTGTTACGATCTATGTCCGCCACAAAATTAGCTGCTCTTTCTGAAACTTTCTGCTCCTTCTTACCAACAGCTCTAGATACTTTCCTACTATCCCTAGACATAATAAATCTATATGTAGCCAGTTTTCTATGCAAAGTTTGGAAGGGAGAGATTAGCTTGTTTTTGAAAATTTGAAATGCACTCTTCCTTTTTCTTTCTTTCCTAGCTTTTTCTCTTAATTTCTGCCTCTCAGGGCTTATTTCACCATACCCTATGGCATCCGTAGCATCTATCTTATCTATTTTTTCTATGTTTTGTGTGTTCTTTTTAGACTTCTTATTTAATTTAAATTTTTTCATTGTTTTTGCCATTTAGAAGCTTCTTCTGTCCTTTCTTTGTAGCACCTGCACCTTACGCCATCTTCTGTTGTACCTGTGTCTTCGCATATTTGACATCTATAGTTAATTGTATCGTAATCTATTGGAATTCCTCTCCTTGTTAAAAGAGTGTTTTTTTCTTTCAATAGTTGGTTTTGCTTAGCTTTGTTTTGTTCAAGAAGTTCTTTTTTATCTGCAGAATCTCCAAACATAATCTTAGCAACATCCATCCTTAACACACCTATTTTATCATCAATTTGTGATATTTCTGGGATAGTGCGGCTCACCTCATCTCTTCGAGACTTAGCTTTCGCCTCTGCTTCTTTTCGTATTTCTTCATAATATTTTACAACAACAGCTGCTGTTGGTGCATTCTTATCTTTTGTTTTACCTTCTTTTTGATCCTTCTTCATTCCCTTAATCACTTTATCTACGTAGTTAAAGTTTGGGTTTCCGATTCCAGACGTTCTTTTGCACGCCTCAAGAATCTCATCTAAGGTAGCACCTATTTCATTCATCCACACATCTACTAATCTTTTTTCTTCTTCAGTAGGTGTCCTGTGAAATCCAAGTGCTTGCATAATTCTCTTGTATGTGTATTTCCTTTGATCGTGTATAGTTAGATACTCATCAACATCAAGGACTGTTTTTATTCCTTTGCCTGTCCATTCTTTTACTATCTTACCAACATATCTATGATTGTCTTTGTTTTTAGTCATGGCTTGCATATATGCACTGACAACAACTTCATCTGTTGCATGGAACTGGTTTATCCATGTCAATATCTCCGAAAGTTCAATTCCTGTTAATGGCCTTCCAATTATTTTTTCTATTTGAATGTACATGTCTTTGATTTTGTGATCTTCTATTAGCTCTACTGGAAGGATTTCCTTAGCTACAGATTCTTCTTCGGCACTTTTCTCTCCATAGAATAGCTCCTTCAGATTTTCAACTATTAGATCTTCTTCTACTTTTTTCAATAATCCTCTTGCTATAAGAAAGTCTATTCCTTTCTTTACATCCTCAATTTTCATTCTGAGGAGTACTGCTATATCATTATCATTCATTGTTCCATCTGAATTTGCCCACATAGAAATTACCAGGAAAACTTTTACGTAATCTCCTGGTATCTCAGCCATGTATTCATGAATAAATAAATTTTCAATTTTTGTATCTTCCAAAAAAGGATTTTTAACTTCCCTTCTTTTGTATGCCATATATTAAATCCCTCCGTGTTGTAGGTTGGCAAATCTAGTATAAGCAGCTTGCCAAGCCACATCCACCGTACCAATTGGACCATTTCTGTTTTTAGCTACAATAACTTCACAAACCCCTGGTTTTTCGCTTTCTTCTTTATTGTACACTTCATCTCTATATAAAAATAGTACTTGATCTGCATCTTGCTCAATTGCCCCAGACTCCCTTAAATCTGATAGCATCGGTCTATGGTCTGTTCTCGACTCAGCAGCTCTGGAAAGTTGAGAAAGTGCGATTATAGGGCATTTCATTTCTCTTGCTAGTTGTTTCAGCCCTCTCGACAGTGCCGATACTACTTGTTCTCTTGAAGTATTTCCAGACTTATCACCTTCCATAAGTTGAAGGTAGTCAACAACTATCATGTCCAAGCCACTTTCTATTTTTTGCTTTCTACATTTATTTTTCATTCCGCCAAGGGTTATCCCTGCTGTATCATCAATTACAATTTCTCCCTTAGTCAGGTTATCAATAGCAAGATAAAGTTTCTCCCATTGACTGTTCTCAATTTCTCCTAATTTTAGCTTCTGCGAATCGATTCTTGATTCCATAGCAAGTAATCTCATACCTAGCTGTTCCTTAGCCATCTCGAGACTGAATATCATAATTTTATGACCCTTAGCAGATGCTCTTTGTGCAAGGTTAAGAGCAAAGGCGGTTTTACCCATGGAAGGACGGGCCGCCAATATTATTAGGTCAGCTGGTTGAAATCCTGTAGTAACTTGATCTAAGTCCGTTAGCCCACTAGGTATACCTGTAAGCCCTCCCTTATTTCTTGCTCTTTCATCAATCATCTCAAGGTTTCTTTTTAGTACTTCATTAAGGTTAGCTGTAGTCCCGCCACCCTTTTTCTGTGAAATTTGAAAAATTTCTGCCTCGGCATACTCTAATACTGCTTCAGCATTTGCATCTTTTTCGTAGCCCTGATCTGTAAGCTCACTTGCTATTTTCAGTACTTTTCTCAATTCTGCAGCCTCAAAAACAATTTTTGCATAAGCAGCTGCATTAGTAGTTGTAGGAACTTCATTTGCTAAAGATGCTACATACCCCCTGCCTCCTACCATATCTAGGCTGCCTCTTTTTTTGAGTTCATCTGAAACAGTCAGTACATCAGCTGGTTCATTTTTTCTTTGAAGAGTTTCAACGGCTTCAAAAATTTCTTTATGTTTTTCGTAATAAAAATCTGCACCCGATAAAATTTCGCCCACTTCGTACATTGCTTCTTTATTTAGTAATATTGCACCAAGCACGGACTTTTCTGCTTCTGCATTATGCGGAGGTATTCTTTCCATAAACGCGCCTCTATTTATTTATCGCTTTAACTTCTACTTTTAGTTTTGCTGAAATTTCAGTATAAACTTTTACTGTAACTTCATGTAATCCAACTGTTTTAATTGGATTTTCAGTAACAACTTTTTTCTTGTCTATTTCTATGCCTGTTTGTTTTTTTAAAGCTTCACATATATCTTTTGATGTAATAGACCCAAAAGTTTTACCGCCATCACCTGTTTTTGTAAATATTTCAACAGTAATATTTTCTAATTTTCCTACAGTTTCTTTTGCATCTGCAATTGCTTCTTCAAGCTGTTTTTCTTTAATTGCTTTTTGCTTATTAAGAGTGTTTATGTTTCCTGCGCTTGCCTCTTTTGCAATTCCTCTTGGGATTAGCATGTTTCTAGCGTATCCATCACTCACTTCAACAACCTCTCCTGCTTTGCCCGTACCTTTTAGATCTTTTATTAATATTACCTTCATTTTTTACCTCTTTCTTCTAATGTTTATTAATTATCCTTTGCTGTTTCCTTAGCTTTTTCAGCTAGGGTCTTTTCTGTATATTCTACGATTTCATTCAATATGTCCTCTGGAGTTTTAGTTGATTGAGTTCCTGCTGTAGTCAGATGTCCTCCTCCACCAAAAGCTTCAAGTATTATCTGAACATTTACTTCACCAAGGGATCTTGCGCTAACTAGAGTTTCTCCCTTTTCATCTTTGGCCGCCACAAAACTTGCCTTCACTCCTTCAATAGTCAATAGTTCATCTGCTACTTGAGAATTTATAACCTGTGCATCTCTAGTAAACCCAGGGCAAATTGCTATTGCTATTCCCCCCTCAATTATTGTTGCACCTGCTAAACACTCAGCTTTTGCTTTAAACATATCATACTCTACTTGAAAAAACCGTTTTACTGCTGTGGTGTCTGCGCCCTTATCCCTAAGCCAAGCTGCTGCATCAAAAGTTCTCACCCCGGTCTTAACCGAAAATCTATTAGTATCCATAAACATTCCAGCGAGCAAAGCCTCTGCCTCAAGTTTACTAATACTTTGTTCTGATCCAAACTGTAATATCTCAGCAACAAGCTCTGACGCCGATGAAGCCGAAGGTTCTGTATAGGCAATAGTTGCTGCCTTGATTGATTCTTCCCCTTTTCTGTGGTGATCAATCACTACAATTCGTTCTGCAATGTCTAATAACTCTGGACATTCTGTAAAGGTTTTTCTATTTACATCCACAACTATAACCAAAGTATTTTTCTTTACAAGATCTAATGCTTTTTCTTTTGTAATAAAGTTGTACTCATCTGCATCTTTCGCCTTCTTGTATATAGCGGATAAAGTTTCATTGAAGCTATCCATTAATATATATGTATCTTTTTTTAAAGGCCTTGCTAGCCTATGAACCCCCAATGCAGATCCAAAGGAGTCCATATCTGGATATTTATGACCCATTATGATTACATTGCTCGCACTCTCAACTAAGGCTCTCATAGCAAAGGCAATAATTCGTGACTTTCCTTTATTGCTACGTTCAACATTTTCAGTTGCACCTCCAAAATAAGAGATAGTGTCACCCTCTTTAATTACAACTTGATCTCCCCCTCTACCTAGTGCAAGGTCTAGGGCCTCATCCGCGTAGCTTTCAATCTCTACAAAGGTCTCTTCACCTTTTGCAGCTCCAATACCTACACTAAGAGTCACTGGGAAATCCACGTCAGTTTCAATTTTTTTCATTTCTTCTAAAATTGGAAAATCTTCTCTCTTTTCAGAGTCAATGTATTGCTTCTCAGTTATAAATGTGTACATATGCGCTTTATATCGAGTAACAATTGCGTTTAGCTTTTCCCCTAGATCTCTTATTTTTTTATCTACCTGGGTTTCCAGTTCAGTTTTTTTATTATTTTGTCCAATTAGCGCGTCATAATTATCCACGTGCACTAGTGCAATTGTGGTTTTTCTCTTAGCCATAGTGTTAGTAGCAGTAACTTCATTTGTAATATCTATAAAAAATATTTCGATTTCGCCATCTTCAAGTTTAGTTACAAGCAATTTGTAGTTTCTATCGTTTATGGTTACTTTCACTATTTCTTTTCTGTTAGATTTTGCCAGAATATCATCATAGTAAACTCCTACCAACGCAAAAATATCAGCCTCTATGATTCCATCATAAAGGAACACTTCACCTATTCTTTCATTAGCCCATAGGATTTTTCCTTTTTCCGACACTACACAGGCAGGAACAGGAGTCCCCTTTCCACTATAGTTCTTAATACTCTTCTCTTCCATTATTCTCTCCCTAACGCGAAAGTCCAATCCGCCTTCTAACTCCAAAAATAGCTTCGACTACACCCAAAATCATTAAAACTAGTGAAGCAAAAGGTAGAAAGTAAATGAACACAGCAATAGCTACAGCTAAAGCATTGGGCACTCTTTTTGCAGTAAGGAAATAGACTATTACAGCCATTCCTTGTACAATAAATAGAAATTCAACAACTGTCGACACGTTTCCATATATAATTTGCCCTGTTGAACCTAAAACAAAGCTTGCAATTATGGAAAGTACAAATATTATCAATACACCACTAAAAAATTCTCTTTTTAAGGTGATGTCTTTAAAATATGTCATATTAATTAAGTTCTTATTATTTCCTTTTCTTGTGAATATTTTGTAGCAAATCTTATAAGCAACAAAGGCTATTATAAGAGACCAAATTATTGTGTAAGATGGAATGGATAAAATAAAACTATTTCCTAGGGCATCTAATGTAGCACCAAAGTCCTCTGCATTAATTCCAGCACTCTCTAAGTTCACTTGTTCAAAAACTTCTTTTAGAAGTTCAATAGAGGTGTTGATTTCTTGTTGTAGCAAGCCCCCCATCACAGTATCTCCGATTAGCACTACTGTTATTGCAATTAACGTAGAGATGACAGCCCTTTTATATAAAGAATCTGGAAATTCTCCTCTTCTCATCCCAGATATAATAATTACTATTGGTGTAAAAAATGTTATTAACATTATTAGGTTATACATCATATAAAGTTCCTTTCTATTTTAGCCATATTATTATATCATAATTGCACAACCATCGCAAATTTCAACCAATATAGCACCCTGCCACCTAATAAAACCTCTTGAGTTTCATCCATTTTATCCCTATATTCAAAAGTGCCAGGCGTATAACCACCTAGCACTATTAAACATTACCTATTATTAAGCTAACCTTTTGGCGCCCCTTCACCCTCAGCCGGGCTGCTCTCATCGTAGTCAACAAACTTCCATTCATAAGAATTGTTCATCTGCACGCTATTTGCAAAAGGACTATCCAAAACCTCTTCTCCATTTTCCATATACATCCAATATCCCTGCTCATTGGCTGTTGTATCCCCGATAGTTAAAACATTTTGAATTTCATCATTTTCAACTTCTAATGGAATACCTTTCTCTATTGTAAAAGCCTCTAGTGCCTCTACCGCACTCTTTCCCTCTTCCATATCAATAGGCTCTAGAACTAAATCACCAAGATTTGATGAATCAGGGAAATCTATAGACACCATTATAGTTATTTTTTCCACTTCAGCTTCTTCTTCGCCACCACAGCCAGAAAGCACAAATGTAAAAGCCAAAAGTAATGCAAGTAGTAATATTCTTTTTTTCATCTTAGCCTCAATTCAACTTACACATACACCTTTGGTAATCTCTGCCCAAAAGCACAAGCAATTTCATAGTTAATAGTTCCAGTTGCCCTCGCAATATCGTCCGCTAAAACGGATAGTTTTCCATCTGTACCCATTATTATAACTTCATCACCCACTTCAACTCCATGAACTTCAGTAAGGTCTACCATACATTGGTCCATGCATATATTTCCTGCAATCGGTGCAAATCTTCCATTTACTATAACCTTAGCATCTTTCGAAAAAGGTCTAGGGTACCCATCAGCATAACCTAAGGAAAGCGTTCCAATCACACTATCTCTTTTGGCTAAAAAGGACTGCCCATAGCTTACAGTAGTACCTGCAGGTACTGTCTTTAGGTGTACAATATTTGCTTTTACAGTCATAACTGGTTTAATAGCAAGATTTCTCTTGTCCACTTCCTCCGAAGGATATAAACCATACAAAACTATTCCTGGTCTAACCATATCAAAATGAGCTGAAGTAAGTTCCATAACTCCTGCACTATTTGCTAAAGTTTTTATTGGAAAAACAACTCCGCCCTCTGCCATTACATCATAAAATTTATTGAATGCAGCCTCTTGTTTTCTAGCATAAGTTTTATCCACTGCATCTGCTGTTGCAAAATGCGAGAAAAGACCAAGTATATTTAAATTCTCTAACTTACTGATTTCCTTTAGCTCTGAAAGTACTTCGAAATCTTCTGCTGGATAACCTATTCTTCCCATTCCTGTATCTATAGCTATATAGATATCCACTATCTTGCTAGCTTTTCCTGCTTCCTCTGATATAGCTTTTGCGTTCTCTAGAGAGCAAACTACGGCTGTAAAATCGTTTTCCACTAAAGTGTTTGCATACATACTAGGAGTTATACCCAGCAGCACAATTCGCCCTTCGATTCCTGCTTTTCTCAAAGTAATAGCCTCATCAAGAGTTGCCACACCAAAAGATTTAACGCCCTCTTCTTCAAGAGTTTTTGCCATAAATACCGAACCGTGTCCATATCCATCTGCCTTTATTATTCCACAAATTTCAACGGAACTGCCCACTTTATTTTTAATACTATTTATGTTAAATACTAAATTTTCTTTGCTTATTTCAGCCCAAGCTGCCCTTTTGCTTTTTTCATACATACAACACACCCTCTTCTCTTTTAAATTTGTACTATACCCTCTCCTTTTAGGTTTGAGTAAAAGTTTTAACCTACTTTACTTAGATGCTAATATATTTTTTATTACTGCTTAAAATAGGAGCAACTACACCAAACAGGAATTCCTCTGTCTGTTCTGGAGCTGACCCAATAAAATTACTTGGTTTTAAAATGTTTTCTAGTTGTTCCATTGTAATTTCAAATGCTGGATCTTCAGCAACCCTCTTTATAAATTCATTTTCTAAGCCTTCTTCTTTGGAAAGTCTAATTGACTCTAATGCATGTTCCGTTAATTTCTCGTATAAATCTTCTTCTGTCTTAGAGTTCAAGAATGCATAGTCAAGTATTACATCGCAGGCTACCAGCGGTAAGTTTTCTCTTAGATTTTTTTCTATAACCTTTGGATATACTGTTAAATTGCTAATTACATCCAAATAGATTTCTAATATACCGTCTATTGCCAGAAAAGCTTCTGCCATAACTACTCTTCTATTAGCTGAGTCATCTTGAGATTTTTCTAGCCACTGAGTTGCTGCAATAATTGCTGGGTTATTTGCTGATGAAATGACGTATTTAGCTAAGGATGCCATACGCTCCACTTTAACTGGGTTTCTCTTAAATGCTTTTGAAAACTCTACTGTAGACTTTCCTAGTGGTTCATCTAGTTCATTTAAGTGATTTAAAAGTCTAATGTCATTAGAAAATTTATGCACACTTTGTGCTATCCCGCTAAGCATCGATAGGATCTGGCTATCAATTTTTCTTGGGTAACACTGCCCTGTCGTGTAGTAATACCCATCAAAGCCAATTTTTTTGCAAATTAAACTATCGAGCTTTCTTACCTTTTTAAAGTTTCCTTCAAATAGCTCTAAAAAGTTACCTTGAGTTCCCGAAATTCCCTTTGCACCTAGGAGTTTTATGTTTTTTGCAGTGAACTCCAAGGTTTCAAAGTCTAATACTAAATCTTGAAGCCAAAGTGAGGATCTCTTTCCTACGGTTGTTGGATCTGTTGGCTGCATATGAGTATATGCTAGAGCTGGCATATCCCTATATTTATCCGAAAAGGTATATAGCCTATCCATAATGTTGATTAACTTACCTTTAATTAGTTCTAGTGCATCTGTAAAAGCAATCAGATCAGCATTATCTGAAACATAGGCATTAGTTCCCCCAATATTTATTATTCCTCCAGCTGAGGGGCATTGTCTACTATAGGTGGCAACATGAGCCATAACTTCATCTTCTAATAGTTTAGTAAAGTCATTAGCCATCTCGTAATCTATATTCTCTACATTCTGCTTCATTTCATTTAGCTGCTCGTTTGAAATTTCTAAGCCAAGTTCTTTTTCTGCCTCAGCAAGCGCTACCCAAAGCTTTCTCCATGTAATGTACTTTCTTTCTGGTGAAAAAATATATCTCATGGCCTCACTTGAATATTTTGTAGAAAATGGGCTAGTATAACTTCTATGTAAATTGTTTTCCATTTTATTTCCTCCTCGTATGATTCTTTAATTATAGCATAGCCCTTTTGATTTAGCAAAAATGTGCAAATATTCTTGACTTTATCAAACAATTTCATCATACTGTTTTTAACAAATTAGTAAATAGTAGTAAATGTTCATACTTTACTACCATGCAAAAGGAGGTTGCCAATAATGGATATCTTATTTACTCTTTTACCATTAATCATACTTAGTTTACCTACTATAGCAATTATTATCGCTGTTATTTATGCTTTTAAAAAACATAAACAAAGCCAAGAGAACATACTAAATGAAATTAACGCCATAAAGGAAGAAATTAAAAATTTAAAAGAAAATAGCAAGTAATTCAGTGATAACTGAGATTTTTATCGTATTTTTATTTTTCAATGCAATAAATTCATAAATTCTCGCAAAATTCTCGCAAAATTCACATAAACTTTCCATTTTTCCTTGCAAAACACCTTCAAATTAACTATACTGTAATAGTGTCCTTAAGAGGGCATTCTCTGCGTTATCACAGGGGTAACGCCATTTAGTCCACAGGGAGGTGAAATAATGACAAAATACGAAATCACATTCATCATCAGCTCTACAATTGAAGACGCTGCAAAGGAAGAAGTTGTTGAAACTGTAAAAGGTATCATCAATGCTGACGGAGAAGTAACAAATGTAGATGTTTGGGGAATGAAAAAGCTAGCTTATCCAATCCAAAAGAAGGAAGAAGGATACTATGTTGTACTAGATTTTGATGCAAGCACAGAATTGCCAAAAGAACTAGACAGAAGACTTAGAATTATGGATGAAGTAGTAAGACACATGATCATTGCTAAAGCTGATCAATAAGGAGGTCTACTATGAATAACGTAGTACTAATTGGAAGATTAACAAGAGATCCAGAAGTTAGATACACTGGAGACGGGCTTGCAATAGCAAGATTCTCACTTGCAATTGATCGACCAGTAAGAGGTAACGGTAACGGTGAAAAGCAAACAGATTTCCCATCAATCGTAGTCTTTGGTAAATCAGCTGAAAACTGTGAAAAGTATGTAAAAAAAGGCAGACTTGTTGCAGTTCAAGGAAGACTTCAAACAGGAAGTTACACTAACAAAGACAATGTAAAGGTTTATACAACAGAGGTTGTAGCTGACAGAGTTCAGTTCCTTGAATGGGGAGATAGAGAAGACGGTGGTCAAAGATCAGGCGGTGGCGGCTTCGAAAGAAGCAATTCAAGCCCTTCAAATGATATTCCTAGCGGCTTCGATGCAATCGACGATTCAGACATACCTTTTTAACACGTAGTAATTAACACTTTTAATCTTGAAAGGAAGAATAGAAATGATGGATAAAAGAAGAGGCGGTGGCGGTCTTAGAAGAAAAAAGGTTTGCCAATTCTGCGCTGACAAAGCAACAACAATCGATTATAAAGATACAGATACACTAAAGAAGTATATCACAGAAAGAGGTAAAATTTTACCTAGAAGAGTAACTGGAACATGTG
This sequence comes from uncultured Oscillospiraceae bacterium, assembly GCA_964369805.1. GTDB lineage: Bacteria > Bacillota > Clostridia > Peptostreptococcales > Anaerovoracaceae > CAYJHC01. The sequence continues at coordinate 2,291 of CAYJFM010000012.1, read as the reverse complement.
CATCGCACCAAAGAAAAGTTACAACAGCTATCAAAAGAGCTAGAATTGTAGCTTTACTACCATACGTAGCTGAATAATCAGAATTTTAAAATAGGCATGTGTTTTTACACATGCCTATTTTTATACACATTTTCTAACTAAACTGAGTCATGTTATCTATATCCCTTACGCTAAGCGTTCGTTCCTAAATAATACTATGCTTGATATTACCATTATGGATGCAACTATTCCACTCAAATAAAATCCTATGTGTATTGCACTTAAGCTAAAGTTAAATTCCATAGTATTAAATACCCTACTTGAGCTAATAATACAGTTATGCTTCCTATCATGAAAAAAATTGAACTCCTGGCCCATTTTGTAATTCCAAAAATACAAACTATTAACCCTATTACCATAACAAAGTTATCTAAATAATCTAACCCTTTTATTCCATCTACGTTTGTATCATGCCCAAACCAATAAGAGAATAGCGTCCCTAAATATATAAGTATCAGTGCTAATAGCGCTAGTTTTCTTTTATTAGTGCACATGTATTTTTTCTCCTATTTTTTGCTTTCTTCTATCTTGCAGTTTGTCAATAGTTGATGCCTCTATTTCTTCTTCATTAAACAAGGCAGACATAAAATTTACAACTGCATTTTCTTGATTGTCTTTATATGCATTGCTGCTTTTGAATTGTAGAACTTGGTATTCACTTTCAGAAAGCGCAGCTTTATATGTACGCCCAAAATTTTTATTAGTTTTTACAAAGCCATCTACTTCTATAGCTTCTTTAGCAAGAAGCTGATTGATTAAAATGTGTATGGTGCTATCTTTCCATGAACGCTCCTCGGAAACTGTCAAAATTTCTGAACGAGACAAGGCTCTATTCTCCTTCCAAAGCACATCCATAACTTCTTTTTCGTGCTTAGTTAAAGCAAATGGTTTCTTTTTCATTTTAGTCCTCCCTCTTGCATGTAATATCTAAATTTATTAGAAATTTAAGTCTCTTTATTATTATAGAACATATGATTTCCATTTGTAAACAATAATATATTTTATAAATACGTATCACATTAAGTGAAATATTTATACCCTTCTTTTTCTATTTGTGTTTAATTTAAAACATCCTTATTTTTAACTTTAGTTAAATAAGTTATATAACTAATTAAAATTATAGCTACTATCCACGAACACATTACAGTTACTGTTGGAATGCCTAGATAGCTTGAAACATAAGCCTGAGATAAGGAAAATAATTCAATTGTTGGGGCATCATCAAAAATTCCAATATTAACATATAATAATGCTAACAAAAATAAGAATGGAAGCATAAAGATAGCTATTTTATTCTTAATATATAAAGATATCGTTATTCCAACAGTCGCCCATAACCCAGCAAATATAAATATTAAGGCAAATGCATACAAAATGAATATCATTGGCTCTGAATAAAAATATGAAGATAAGGGAAAGTTCTGTGGTAAATCATAATAATCTTTGTAAAGCGCATTTGGTGTTATTGCTGGAATAAAGCATGCACATATAATAAAATTCGTGATTATGGGAATTACCGCCAAAGCGCCTCCTGATAGAAAAGTTGCAATATATTTACTAAAAAAGTATTTGCTCCTATTTGTCTTTGTTAAAAGGTGATTAATGTATCCGCTTTTTTTATCAGAATATAATGACCACGAATATGGAAAGTACACTAAAAAAAATATAACCATATAATATAGTGTCGTTAAAAATCCGTTATCAGATCCTATCCAGTTGTTATATACAGTTGTGTATGCTCCCTCTGTTAATAGTATTCTCGGATCATTTTCATATCTAATAAGAAGACTTTCCGTATAGCTGTTATAATTTATAATTATGGCAACTGCAGAATAAACTGAAATTATCATACATACTGCCATTGCACTTCTAAATAAATTGTTATTGAATGCTCTCTTTAGCTCAAATTTGAACATAAATCCCCCTTTAATTTTAAAAAATATCCTTTCTGCTAAATATACATTTTCCTAATATGATTGACATAATACTTAATATAAGTGCAAATATATATCCAACATAATCATTGTATCCTTCAGCTATAAATTCCGCACTCCTTGCAGGCATCATATATGATGTTAGTAGAAAAGGTGAATTAAAATATGCAGTAATCATACAAGAAACTATCAAACATACATAACTCCATAAATTTCCTATAATTATTGTCAATAGTTGCTGAAATAGGCATATAGCTATCATAACTACTGGAACTAAGAAGTAATGAGTGAAATAGTTAAAGTCACCATCTTTAATAG
>CAYJFM010000011.1:0-52863 GCA_964369805.1 uncultured Oscillospiraceae bacterium | reverse complement strand
TGACAGATAATGATGATTTTTTCCTAGAAAGAGTTTTGTTGTTATTTTCATAAACGTAGTCGTAGTTTTTGCCTTCTACCTTATACTTTCTACAATAATCAAGGAATATATTTACATCCACTCCTTCAATCCTGTTAAAGTCTTGCTCTCTAATCTTGTTCATTATTTCAGCTTCAGTTAATTCAGTTTCTTTTATTAAGTAGTTGCAAAAGAAAGTAATATCAGTAAGGTATGCATAGCGCGTCATCAGAAGCACATTCTTTTTTAGGTACATAAAGTACCCTCTCAAAAAAGATGGCAGCTGTCCTTCTAGAGCATCACATTTTATTTCAATTTGATGCTCTTTCAGTACTATGTTATCTGGTTTGTCTGTTTTGCTAACAATCCTTGTTTCTTTCATTACTTCTTCCTTAAAGTTTAATCTAAATTTATCCAGTGCATTTCTTCATATCTTCTAAACCAAGTCAGCTGTCTTTTTGCATACCTTCTTGTATTTCTCTTAACTAGCTCAATGGCTCTGTCTAAGTCATATTCACCATCAATATATGCAATTATTTCCTTATATCCGATACCTTTCATAGAAATATTATCAGCTGTGAATCCTTTTTCTAATAGATATTTAACCTCATCAATTAAGCCTGCTTCTATCATTAAATCTACTCTTTCCTCTATTCTTGAGTATAGGTTTTCTCTATTTCTAGTAAGTCCAATTAACTTAGCTTGATAGTCCTCTGTCTTTATGTTTACATTGCTAAAGTCCTTCATTCCATTGTCAGAAAAAGTTGCGGCTTCTAAAGCTCTAATAACCCTACGTAAATTATTAGGATGAATTCTACTTGCAGCATCTTTGTCTTTGTCTTCTAGTAAGCTATGTACATATTCATTCCCTTTTTCACTTGCTAGCTCTTCCATCTGCTGCCTGAATTCCATATTTCGTTCCGCTGTTCCAAAGTCCATTTCATAAAGAAGAGAGTTTAAGTAAAGTCCTGTCCCACCTGAAATCACAGGTGCCTTACCTCTATTCAGTATATCAAATATGGCAGCCTTTGCAGCCTTTTGATAATCAGACACAGTAAAATCATCCCTAGGATCAACAAAGTCTACAAGATGGTGAGGTACCATTTCAAGCTCAATTTCTGTTGGTTTTGCAGTTCCAATAGACATATATTTATATATCTGCATAGAATCACAAGATACCACTTCTCCATTATTTTCTAGAGCATAGTCTATAGCATATTTTGTTTTTCCTACAGCAGTGGGCCCTGCTATAACTACAATTTCTCGTTTCAATTTATCTCTAAGTCCTTTTAAATTTCTTTTCTATATCTTCCTTCGTAAACTTAATTAAAGTAGGCCTTCCATGTGGGCATGTAAAAGGATTGTTGCATCTACTTAAGTCTTGTAATAATACTGCAATCTCCTGCTCTTTAAGGATATAATTTGCCTTAACTGATGCCTTACAAGCCTTACTTGCAATTTTATCTAAGGTCCCTTCATCTAAGTTAACTTCACCTTCGAATGTTCCATCAAGGAAGTTGTTTACAAAGCTTTCTGCCTCGCTTAGGTTTAAAAACGTTGGTATGCCAATTACTTTAAAGGTTAGTGGTCCAAAGTCTTCAATTTCAAATCCAAAATTAGACAGCTGTTCCATCCAAATTCTGCTATTCTCATACTGGCTTAATGAAACGCTAATAATAAATGGTACCATAATAGGTTGTACATTTACTTCTGACTTATTAAACTCTCTTAAAATTCTTTCGAAGTTCACTCTTTCATGGGCTGCATGCTGGTCAATTAAAAATAGTTCTTCATCATTGTAGGCTATATTATATGTTCCAAAGACAGTTCCTTTTATTACAAGGCTCCCAAAATCAAGCTTTTCCATCTCTTTCCCATAGCTGGTTGCAATACTGTCTTCCTTAATTCTTATTCTCTCTATATCTATTTTTTCATTTTCATCTTTAAATTCTACCAAGTCATCTGAAATTCTATCTGTTTCTTTTGAGAACTCCTGGAATGCACTTTTTATATCAAGCTGTGTTTCCATAGGCTTGTCATTTTCTTTTTCTTTTTTTATGCTAAAGTCTTGTACAGTTCCAGGCTTGATTATTTTTCTAATTTCATGAAGGGTCTTTTGACTTTCTGTTAAAGGTTTTGGTTTTGTGATAAAAATATTTTTAGTTCCCTTTGTTGCTTCTTGAATATCCATATTTGGTATTGCAAACTTTGCTTGTAATGTCTCTTTTATACTTGCAGAAACAAAATCGATAATTAAGTTATCATCAAAAAATCTAATCTCTCTTTTGTTTGGGTGTATATTCACATCTACTAGATGTCCTGGAATATCTAAAAACAGGTAAGCTACAGGGTATCTTCCTTTAAAAAGCTTATCACTGTAAGCTTCGTCTATAGCTCTTTCAAGAACTTTGCTATTTACAACCCTGCCATTAACGAAAAAAATCTGCCCTTTTCTAGAGTTTCTACTTTCACCAATATTGGATACATATCCTTCTATATTGATTTTTTCAGCACCCTCTGAATCTAATTTCATCCTGTTCTCAAGAAGTATTAGTTTTGATCCAAATTCTACACTGGATAGTGTAATTACAGTTTCAAATCTATCTCCTTTGCCTGAAGTTGAAAACACTGTGTTCCCATTGTTAATAAGCATTACCTTAATATCAGGGTATGCCAGAGCCATCTGAGTCATAAAGTCAATAATCAAGCTGCTTTCTGATGCATCAGACTTCATGAATTTTTCTCTTACAGGGGTATTATAGAATAGATCAGATACTATAATAGTTGTTCCTTTTGCACAGCCTGTAGCTCCGTTCTTTAAAACTTCCCCGCCTTTAACAACAATCCTTCTTCCCTGCTCTTCATCTTCTGTTCTAGTAATTAGTTCTACATTGGAAACTGCAGATATACTTGCTAGCGCCTCTCCTCTAAATCCGAGCGTTCCAATATCTTCAAGATCTTCTGCTTCTCTAACCTTACTTGTCGCATGCCTTCTAAAGGCTAGCAGAATGTCTTCTCCTTCAATTCCAGAACCATTATCAGTTATTCGAATATATGTTTTTCCACTTTTTTTAATTTCAACAGTTATGGCAGTTGATCCTGCATCAATTGAATTCTCAACTAATTCTTTAACTACAGAAAGCGGCCTTTCCACAACCTCCCCAGCTGCAATTTTCTCTGAAACGTCTTTATCCAATAAAACTATTTTTCCCATTAAACTGACCATCCTCTCTATATACTTTTATATAGTCTCTACGCAAAAAAGCTAAGCTGGTAATCTTCCTTAACCTCATTCTTCTTAGAGTTATTCTCACTTTCTAATTCCTTAAGCTTTTCCTCTGCCATTTCCAGAAGTGCACTTGGTACACCAGCTAGGTCTGCTACGTGAATTCCATAACTTCTACTAGCACTACCTTCTTTAATCTTATGAAGAAATACAATCTCTCCATCTTCTTCAGAAATATCAACAGTTAAATTCTTAAATCCATCCACCTTATTTTCAAGAACTGTTAGCTCATGATAATGGGTTGCAAAAAGTGTCCTAGTTTTTTCTTTATCTTTGCATAGATACTCAACTATTGCCCAAGCAATTGATAATCCATCATAAGTACTTGTTCCTCTGCCAATTTCATCCAAAATCACAAGACTTTTTGATGTTGAATTTTTCAAGATATAAGCAAGTTCTGACATTTCCACAAAGAATGTACTTTGCCCCTGAGCCAAATTATCTGAAGCTCCTATTCTTGTAAAAATCCTATCACATACTCCAATTTCTGCCTTATCACAAGGTACAAAGCAGCCAATTTGCGCCATTAATACAATAATTGCGTTCTGTCTCATATAGGTTGACTTACCCGCCATATTAGGGCCTGTAATTAGTAGCATGCTTTGGTCTCTTCCATTTATTTTTAAATCATTTGGTACGAAGAGCCCATCTTTAATTGTATTTTCTATAACTGGATGTCTACCATTTTCTATTATAATGTCATCACCAACTGTTATTGTTGGTCTTACATATCCGTAATTACTTGATACCTGAGCAAATGATACAAGCACATCTAGTGTAGAAATTGCTTTTGAAGTTTTTTTAATGGCTTTAATATGTCCTTTAATTTCGTCCTTAATTTGGTTAAATATTTCTAGCTCTAAGGCATTTATCTTTCCTTCTGCATTTAAGACTAGAACTTCCATATCTTTAAGTTCTGCAGTGACAAACCTTTCTGCATTTACTAGTGTCTGCTTTCTTATATAGTGCTCTGGTATTAAATCATATGCTGACTTTGTTACTTCAATAAAATATCCAAAAACCTTGTTAAACCTAACTTTTAAGTTTTTAATTCCAGTGGCTTCTCTCTCTTTTCCTTCAAGCTCATTAATCCAGTCTTTTGCATGTTTAATTGAGTACTTCATCTCATCTAACTCATTGGAAAACCCTTCTTTAATAAGGCCTCCTTCTTTTATTTGATAAGGTGGTTCTTCGCAAATGCTGTTTTCTACCAGATTGTAAATTTCTTCTAGAGTATCAATTTCAGTATAAAGTGAATTCAATATTCTTGAAGTTCCATCTTGGAGGTCATTTTTTATTTCAGGTAGGATTGCAATAGAGTTTCTTAGTGCTATTAGGTCTTTCCCGTTAGCAGTTCCGCTTACAATTTTGCCCACTAGTCTCTCGAAGTCATATATATGCTTAAGGCTTTCTTTTAAATGGTTTCTCAAAAGAAAATTGTCAAGTAACTCTTCAACCCCTTCATGTCTCTCAATTATTAAGTCTGCATTATTTATAGGTTCTTTAATCCACTTCTTTAGCTTTCTTCCCCCCATTGCTGTCTCTGTTTTATCTAAGGTACCAAGAAGGGATCCTTTTACTGTCTTATCATATAGGGTTTCTACAAGCTCTAAATTTCTTATTGTAGCCTTATCAAGTGACATATGGCTACCAATCTGATAGATGTTTATATCACTTAGATGATCCATTGTATTTTTTTGAGTCTCTTTTATATATAAAAGTAAACCACCTATAGAAACAGTTACGTGATTCTTTCCTTCAAGCCCTAAGGCCAGTATAGATGGTGCCTCTGTTTGCTTTAGTATAATTTCTCTTGCATTTTCTATATCAAAATAACTTACTGGAACTGGGTTTAAATAAGCCTTTGTCAAATCCTCTACATTATTTTTATCAAAAACTTCAGATAAATCTTTATTAAAAATAATCTCTTTTACACCTACACTTACAACCTCATTAATTAATGTTTCGACTGCATCTTCACCAGTAATCTCTGTACTATACATCTCTCCGGTTGAAACATCACAGTATGATAGCCCAACTGCTTCTCCATTCATAAATACTGAAGCAATATATATATTATCTTTTTCGGAAACTGATGCTCCCCCAGAAATAGTTCCAGGTGTAACAATTTGCACAACCTCTCTTTTAACTATCCCTTTAGTTGCGCCTGCCTCTTCAACCTGCTCGCAAATGGCAACTTTATATCCTTTTTCTACAAGCTTTCCAACATAGTTTTCTGCTGAATGAAATGGAATCCCGCACATAGGTGCTCTCTCTTCCAGCCCGCACTGCTTTCCTGTTAATGTAAGCTCTAATTCCCTAACACATGTAAGGGCATCTTCAAAGAACATTTCATAAAAGTCACCTAGACGAAAGAAAAGGATGCAATCTTTGTAGCCTTCCTTAATATCCATATATTGCTGCATCATTGGTGATAATGCCATACATCCTCCTTATTTTTCAAATAAAATTAAAAACTCAATATTTCCTTTAGCTCCTGTAATTGGAGAGGTCTCTATTCCTTTATACTTAAATCCCGAGGCTTCCCCATAAGATATTACATTGGCAATAACCTCTTCATGAACTTTCGGGTCTTTTACAATTCCCTTTTTACCAATTTGATCTCTCCCAGCTTCAAACTGTGGCTTTGCAAGAACAACAACTTTTCCGCCCTCATTCATCACCTGTGCTGCCACTGGTAAAATTAGCTTAACTGAAATAAAGGATACATCAATTGATATAAAATCTGCCCCTTCAACAATGGCCTCAGGATCCATATATCTAATATTAGTTCTTTCCATATTGATTACTTTTTCATTAATCCTTAGAGAGTAATCAAGCTGTCCATATCCAACATCAATGGAATATACTTTTTTCGCACCGTTTTGCAGCATACAGTCAGTGAAGCCTCCAGTTGAGGCTCCCATATCTACACAAACCTTATCATTAAGATCAAGGTCAAACTCTTTTAGTGCTTTTTCTAATTTTAGTCCGCCTCTTCCAACATATGGGCAGCTATTGTCACGAACCTCTATCTCTTTATCCACATCAATTAAGGTACCTGCTTTAAGAACTTTTTGCCCATCTATATATACAATGCCAGCCATTAATGCTGCCTTTGCCTTTTCTCTAGAGGGAAAGGCTCCTCTCTCAGTAAGAATTATATCTATTCGTTCTTTTGCCATTAGTTATTTAACTCCTCTACAATTCTTTCAGAAATTCCTTGCCCATCAATTTTAAACAGTCTCATAAGTTCATCCTGTGTTCCATGCTCTATAAATTCCCTTGTCCACCCAAGATTAATCACCTTACCTGAAAAAAGTTTTTCCATAAGATAGCTTCCAACTTGCTGCCCGTAGCCGCCAACAATCATATTATCCTCTACGGTTACAACAAGTTTAACACCGTCTAAATCATCTAAGGATTTTGTATCAAAAGGTCGTATTCTATCTACCAAATTAACCTTCACCTGCACTCCCTGTTCTTTTAGGAGGATAGCTGCCTCAAGTGCCTTAGAATACATTGTGCCCACTGCCAAGATAGCTACCTTTTCGTCATCTTCATTTTTTTCAGATTCTATAGATTCAATCTGTTTTTCTAATTCCTCAAATTTTATTGCTTTTCCCCTAGGGTATCTAATTGCAACAGGCTTATTTAAGGTAACAGCTTCCTCCATTGCATTTTCAAGACCTTCTTTAGTAGCTGGCGTAAAAACAACTAAGTTAGGAATATGGTTTAAAAATGATAAATCATATATCCCGTGATGGGTTTCACCATCAGCTCCAACGCAGCCTGCTCTATCGATACAAATCACTACTGGCGCATTCTGAAGTGCCACATCCATGATTACTTGATCATAAGCTCTTTGTAAAAAAGAAGAATATAGGGCAACAAAAGGTGTTATTCCTTCCATAGCCATTCCTCCAGCAAAGGCAATCGCATGCTGCTCTGCAATTCCAACATCAAAAGTTCTATTTGGAAATACCTTTTTAAAACCAGATAAACCTGTTCCATCTATCATAGCAGCCGAAACCGCAACTATTTTTTTATTTGTAATAGCCATATCCACTAGTTTTTCTCCAAAAACATCTGAGTATGTTTTGTCCTTTGCAGTTTTGCTAGGTAAGCCAGTTTTAACATCAAAGGGTCCTGTTCCATGGAACAAATCAGGATTATCTTCTGCAGGTTTATAGCCTTTTCCTTTAGTTGTTGAAATATGAATAACACATGGCTCCTGTGAATCTGCTGCAAATTCAAGATTTTTCACAAGTTTTTCTATATCATGGCCATCTATTGGTCCAAGATAAGTAAAGCCTAATTCCTCGAAAAGGATTCCCTTTACAAGGCCAGCTTTAATAGTATCTTTAAACTTATCTAGTCCTCTATAAATTGATCCACCAACTGCTGGAATCTTAACCAGTTTATCTCTTAATCTATGTTTAAATCTTGTATATCCTTTTGAAGTTCTTAGTTTAGAGAGATGGTTATTTACACTACCTGTGTTTTCTCCAATAGACATTCCATTATCGTTAAGAATGATTATAGATTTTTTCTTTAATTCGCCCAAATTATTAAGCCCTTCATAGGCCATACCGCCTGTTAATGAGCCATCTCCAATTACGCCTATTACATTATAATTATCACCTAGAATATCTCTACCTGCGGCCATGCCTCCTATTACGGAAATTGAATTGCTCGAGTGCCCTGTGTCAAAATGGTCAAATTTACTTTCATCCATCTTTGGAAATCCGCTTAACCCTCCTAGCTGTCTTAAACTATCAAACTCCGAAGCCCTTCCAGTTAATATTTTATGGATATATGATTGGTGACCAACATCCCACACTAATTTATCTTTGTCAAAGTCAAAAACTTTAAATAGAGCAATTGTTAACTCCACAACGCCAAGGTTTGAAGCAACATGCCCTCCAGTCACACTAAGTGAGTTTATTAAAAAATCACGAATCTCATCGCCTAAGACATACAACTCTTCTACACTCATTTTGTGTAGATCATTTGGGAAATCATACTTATTTAGTTCCTTTAAATTGTTAAGGTTGTTGCCTTTATCTATTTTCAGTTTATTACTAATTTTTTCTATCCTCTAATTCTTCGATAATTCCATTGAAAAACTCTGCGTTATCATAATATTTTGCAATGGATTCTTTTGCTTTTTCATTTAGCTTTTTATATTCTTTTTTAGTCTCTTCAAGTCCAAATACTTTTATATATGTAGACTTATTCACATCTGCATTAATGCTCTTTCCAATCACTTCAGGATCTCCCTCTACATCTAGTAAATCGTCCTTTAGTTGATAAGCTAGTCCAATTGTTTCCGCAAATATTGTAAGGTCTGCTAACTGCTCTGGTGTAGCATTTCCAAGAAAGGCGCCAGCACGAACTGAAGCTACTAACAAGGCTGCAGTTTTATTTATATGTATGTAGTTCATCATTTCTTTTGAACAGGTTTTATTTTCTGCTTCAAGATCTGCAACCTGACCTGCTACAAGTCCTCTACAACCAGAACCCTTCGCAATTTCATTCATAGCTTTAATCCTAGCCTTAATTAGTTTTTCATCATCAAAATTCAAAAATAAATCCTTGCAGATCACTTCAAAAGCTGCATTTAACAAGCCATCCCCAGCAAGTAATGCTATTCCTTCGCCAAATACTTTATGTGTAGTTAACTTTCCTCTTCTATATTCATCATTATCTAAAGCAGGAAGATCATCATGCATTAAAGAATAACAATGTATGTATTCCACTGCACATGCATATGGTAATGCTGCTTCTACCTTACCTCCACAAAACTCTGTTGCAGCTAGCAGTAAAACAGGCCTAACCCGCTTTCCTCCTGGTAGTAATCCATCAGTTATGGCATCATATAGAACTTGACTTTTGTGATCAACTTCAGGAAAGTAATCCATAATATGTTCATTAATCAGGTTTAAATATCTGTTATATGCTTCTTTATACATAAACACCTCCATATTTCTTCTAAAAACTCTTCACATTTTATTTTTACGTTTTAAATCAACAGTTTAAACTAGTCTTCTCTCTTTATTGTTTCAATTTTTTGCTTAGCATCAGCTAATATTTTTTCACATTTTTTTAAATTTTCAATACCTTCTTCATATAGCTTTATTGATTCTTCCAGTGATACTGTATCGCTGTTTAATTTTTCAACTATAGTTTCAAGCTTTTCATATGATTCTTCAAAATTCTCTTCAGTTTTTTTAGCCATATGCTCTCCTTTACTTTTCTTTTTTTATAGCAATAGTTTTAGCTTCAAAAGCTCCATCTTTAAGGAAAATAGTAATAGGCTGATTAGCCCTTACATGGTCAACAGAACTTATTACCACTCCATTTTCATCTTTTACAATACCGTATCCTCGCGTCAAAACCCGATTAGGATTCAGGCTATCTAAATTAATTTTTACTTGTGCTAAAAGTTGCTGTCTTTCTTTGATTTTCAAATCCACTTCTCTTGAAATTTCACTCATTAAAGAGTTCAGTGTTATTTCATAAATCTTTATCTCTCTTAAAATCTCTCTATTCAAAGCCTCAAGGTTATAAATTTTTAGTCTCTGTTCTTGCTTATCTATATTCCTCTTTACTCCCAAATTCAATCTTTCTTTAAAGTAAGAAATTCTATCTTTAATATCGGTTAAATCTGGAACCGACATATTAGCTGCTGCAGTTGGGGTCTCTGCTCGAACATCTGCTACAAAGTCACATAAGGTTGTGTCTGTTTCATGTCCAACAGCAGAAATTATAGGGATTTCTGATTCAAAAACAGCTCTAATTACCACTTCTTCATTAAAGGCCCATAAATCTTCAATAGAACCTCCGCCTCTACCAAGGATAATTACATCTACATATTTATGATTCCTGTTTGCTTCTTTTATGGCTTTTGCAATATCACCTGCTGCATGTTCACCTTGAACAATGGCTGGCATTGTTATGATATCAACATAATTATTTTTACTTTCTATAATTTTATGGGCATCTCTAATCGCTGCTCCTGTTGGTGAAGTTATTATCATCACAGTCTTCGGGAAGCTTGGTATTGGTTTTTTGTGTTCCTTAGAAAACAAACCTTCTTTTTCTAATTTATCTTTAAGTTTATTATAAGCAATACTAAGGTCACCTTCTCCGCTTGGCTTTACATCGACTACGTTCAGCGAATAGTAGCCGCCTTTTTCATAGACACTTATATATCCAGAACAAATAAGCTCCATGCCGTTTTCTAATTCGTATCTAATATGTTTTAAATTACTACTTGCTAGGAAGCAATTTATTTTACTGTTTTCTTCTTTTAATGTGAAGTAGGCGTGTCCACTACTATGCATGTTAAGATTTGACACTTCCCCTATAACGTTAATATCCGATAAAATAGGATCTACTGAAAGTGTTCTACCAATATATTTATTTAGTTGGCTGATTTTAATAGGTTTACCTGCCATAAAACACTCCTCCAAGTCTTGCTATTCCAACAGCATTATCATCTGCATACTGAGAAAACACTAGGTCAATATTCTTAAATTCATTATTTTTATATAAATATTCCTTTAGAAATTTGCTATTAGCAACGCCGCCACCAATGCAAACTGTACATTCACTTAAGCTTTCATCAATATATTTTAAAATATCAACAATAAGCTTAGAAACTCTTTCCATAATGAAATATGATATCTCTTCAAAGGAATAGACTTTTTCTTCAACTAGCCTTCCTGCCTTAGTCTCAAGTCCAGAAAGGTTAAATTCTAACTTCTTTAACTTTATTAGGCTTAAAGGGTTATAGTCCTTGGTTTTAACCAATTTTATAGTATCCTTATTTTGAGAGTTAATTATACTATTATAGTGCTCAAGAGCCATCCTATCTATCTCTTCTCCTCCAGGAAAAGGAATAGACATCTTTCCAGCAACCCTATCAAGAAGTTGACCAATAGAAATATCTAAAGTTCCTCCAATGATTTCTGTATCCTTGCAGATATTTTTTGACTTAATTATTTCACTTGTACCACCAGATAGGTGCATAAAGATTAGCTCATTATTTTTTTCCAGTTTCTTAACTTCAAATGCGCCGCCAATATGTCCTTCTTGGTGAGAAAACTCATTTACATCTACATCAAGTGCAGCAGCTAAAGCTTTTCCATAACCAGCTCCTGCTGTAAAAACAGGCATATATGAACCCTCTAACCTTCTCGGTGTTGTAGAAACAGAAATACAGTCAATCTGTTCCCCTCTTAATTTTTCAATTAATATAGGTAAGTTTTGACTATGCTGAAAATGTGCTTCAGACTGTCTAAGTCCAATTGCACCTTCTTTGACTTTAAGTTTGATTCTAAGATCTTTTAATAATACTTCCTCCTTGGTTTTAGTATCCAACTGAAGGAGTGAAATAGACGTAGTATAATTACTAGTATCTATACCGAGTATATTAATTATCTCCATTCTCAATTTCCTTACGATAAATATTTCCTAAAATTCCATTAATGAACTTATATGAATCCTCGTTAGAAAACTTCTTTGCCATATTAACTGCATCATTGATTACGATTGGCGCAGGGTGTTCTTTTGCAAAAAACATTTCGCAAATTGCTAGTCTTAAAATAGCAAGGTCTGTTTTTATCATTCTATCTGTAGTCCATTCTCTTGAATATCTATTTATTAAAAAGTCAATATCATCTATTTTATCAACTAAGGTCAAAAACACCTTTGTTACATATTCATATTGCTCATCTGTAAGGTCTTGATTCATTAGAAAAACACTTAGCTGTTCTTTACTTCCGTTTTTAGTTGACTCCATTTGAAACGCTGCTTGCATTAGTATTTCTCTGATTCTAATATTCTCTTTTGTATTATTCTTTGCCATTCATTCTCCTATTAATTAATCTTGTCTAGGTAAGTCAACTCCTTGTATGTGAATATTAACTTTTCCTACCTTTTTTTCAGTTATATTTTCTATTTCTTCTTTTACATTTTTTTGCACGTCCCATGCCACAGACAAAATATCCGATCCATAATCAACTATAAGGTATACTTCAACATTCACTCCATTTTTATGTTGAGAAATTTTTATACCCTTTGAAATTGGTTCTTTCTTGAATAATTTTTTTGTAACATTTTCTGTTGGTGTAGAACCTAGCCTATTAACTCCAGTCGTTCGTCTAGCACCATTTGCCGCACATACACATATAGCAAGGTTTGCTATACTTACATCTTTCATTTCATTATCATATGTTATATTAAAATCTTCCATAGGTATATTATAACAAAAAAATAAGGCTCTCGCCTTATTTTTTAATTAAAATTCATAGTAATCTACATTTATTTTTACTCACCACTAAACTTCTGTTTTCCATAATCCATGTAAGTTACAGTATTCATAAACTGCAACTGGTTTGTCATGACAAACGCAGAAAGTCGCTTCTGGTTTAGATCCAGGTTTAAGCACTCTTTTTAATCCACCATTTTCAGTTTCTATAAAAATAAATTGTATATAATGCTCTTCCACCATAGGATGTTCTACACTTCCAACTTTAACAGTAACATTGTTTCCTTCTACAGTTACAACTGGAAGATGCTTCTCTTGGCTTGCATCAACAGTTCCTGGAACCATCTCTTTCATTGCTTCTCCACAGCAAAATAGCGGAACCTTACGGTCAACAATCTTTCTAGCAACATTACCACAGTGATTACATACATAAAATACAGTCATATTCATTCTCCTTTTCAATTAAAATTAATACTAAACTACTACTTTCCAAAGACCATGTAAGTTGCAGTATGTGTAAACAGCCTTTATCTGATCTTCTGGTTTACAAAACTCCGCATAAGGCTTATCCGGTGGTGTTAATTTCTTCACCATTCCACCACTTTGAGTCTCTACATATACAAAGTGTATGTATTCTTCAGGCGCCATTCCATGGTCAATTTTCCCTACATTAATTATTACCCTATCCTCTGTAATTTTAACTAGTGGAATATGTTTTTCTGTATTACCCTCTATTCCACCTGGGATCAATTCCTCCATCGGTTCTCCACAACAGACTAACGGAACACCGTGGTTAACAACTTTTTTGCTACATTTAAACAATGCTCACATCTAAAAAATCTAGTCATCTCTCCTCCCTATCAATAATACAGTTTAAGCTTATTAAAATTATACACCACTACACTGTAAAAGTTCTCATAAATTCATAATTTATATAATTTAAGCAAAATTGTCCCATTTTTACAATTTTTCCCTATATTTGTTCTTAATTATCATCCTATTATTTTAAACTCCTCCATGATATAATATAAATATCAATTTAATGAAAGGAAACAAAAGAAACAGATATGAAAGAAAGAAGTATAGGCCTAGCGCTTTTGTTCTCAATAATAACATTTGGGATATATGCAATTTATTGGCAAATAGACTTAGTTAATAAAACAAATAAAATAACAGGGAATCCACAAGCCACATCAGGAGGTCTTGTTTTTCTATTTTCTATTATTACCATTAATATCTACCTAATGGTTTGGATGTTCAAAAATGGAAATAGATTAGATGACTTACGTAGTAAGCAAGGAGAACTTAGGGGTAGTCTTGCTGCGCTTTATCTAGTGCTAACTCTATTTGGAATGCCTTTACTAGCATATTGCTTCCTGCAGCATGAATTAAACAAACATATTGCAAAAATGGAATATTAGTATTAAATACAAAAGTGGTCTAGCTTGTAACAGTCTAGGCCACTTTTAGTTTATCATATCTATATTAACTCAGCCCTATAGGAAATAGCTTTCACCGGGCAGCTTATATAACAATCTCCACATTCATCGCAGCGATGTTCATTTACAGTATACTTTTTGTTTTCTTCATTTATTGCTAGGAATGTACACTTTTTCTTACATATTCCACAGGATATACACTTCTCTTCATCTATAATTAACCCCTTATATTTCACATTAGCTCCATTATATGCAAAGTACTCTCTTTGCAGCTTATAATCACGATTTATACACTCAAAATCATAATCAAAAATATCTCCGTATCCATCAGTAATACAAATGGCAACCATGGCCTCATATTTTTCTTGATCTTTAATGCAGAGATCAAAAATTGAATCGTTCTTTGCTTTTATTTCTTCCATAGAAATCTCTTTTACAGTCCCCGTCATACGCATAGTATATCCTCCCGCAAAAATTGGAAGACCATTTTCATCATGTTTCACTTGAGTTTCAGCATTCATTCCACAAATAGATATTTTTCCATTTGCTTTAATTTGTGAATAAAAATCCTTTGTATACATTGTCATAAAATATATACCTTCATCATCATAAGCTCTTAGATGTGCAATTCTAGATTCTGGAGCACCATCAGAGTTCACAGTAGTAAATGAAAGACAACCTATTTCATTGAATTTTTCATATATTTCCTTAATTCTCATTGTTTCTTCCTCCTAACCAAAGAAAAGCGCTATCCCATTAACTTACGATTTATTTAGCTAGCTTACTTCCGCATCTTTCACAGTATAAACTATTTTCTTTATTTAGTTTACCACATTCACCACAATAAAGAGGCTGGTTCTCTCTTTTAATCGTAGGTTTTATCTCTTGCTGTAGCTGAGATTGCTGCTTTTGTGGTTGTGCCTGACTTGTATTCATTACAGGGTATACCGACTGCTGTGATTGTTGTTGTGACGACTGCCACGTGGACTGCTGCTGCGGCTGCTGTGACTGCGGTTGCTGTGGGTACGGTTGTTGCTGTCTCATTTGCATTTGTTGCGCCTGCTGAGCAGCTTGTCTTTGGAAGTTCTCTTTTCTAAGAGCCTCTTCCCTTTCTCTTCTTTTGATTTTTTTCAGTTTATTTCGTTGTCTCCTTGGGTTAGTAACTACAATAATAATTGCAATAACTATACCAATTGCAAATTTAACAAGGTTCCCTACAATTACAAAATTAAAAATCATTTCCCATAAATAAGCATCATTCGCTTCAGAAGCTTTCTTTAAAATCTCTCCACTAGGAACAAAAGCTTCATTTACATCAATACTATTTTCCACAATATAATCATCTACTGTCTTCATAGGAATACTAAAACCAAGCCCTTCTGAGTCAACATAAGTAAAGCTATTTACTCCTAAAACTTCTCCTTTAGTATTAACTAATGGGCCTCCACTATTTCCAGAGTTTATAGCTGCATCAGTTTGTATATATGTAGTTGAATAATCCAAAGGGAATTCTCTATCTAATGCTGAGATAACCCCTTTCGTCAAGCTATAGCTTAAGCTATTTGGTGCACCAATGGCATATACATCATCACCAACTTTTGAGTCATATTGAGTTACTAAAGGAACAAAGTCTCCATCTTCTATTCCTAAAACTGCAATATCAAGTGTATAATCAATAGCGGCTACATAGGCCTTGTAAGTCTCCCCACGATAACTTTCTATCTCCACATCACCTTCATTATCGATAACATGGGCATTAGTTATAACATAGTTTTCACTGACAGCAAAGCCACTGCCTGAATAAAAGCCAGAATAAATTTGAAAAATAGAGTCATATGTATCTTCAATATCGTATTCATCGCTATACGCCGTGCTGCTTAGTATTACTGCATTACAAACAATCAATGTAAGCATAATCAATATAAGTTTTCTTATCTTTTTCATCATAGTCCTTTGTTATTTATCTTTTAAGTTATCCTAGTTCTAATTATATTGGTAAACCAGCATAAAGTCAAATAAAAGACCTTGCAATCACAAGGTCTCTAAGTGTTCAAATATTATTTTATTTTTAGCTATATATAAAATTTATAGTTATTTAAATAAGTCTTTAATTCCTTCAAAGAAACTAGATTTCTTTTCGTAGCAACTATCATCCATTACCTTACCCATATTTTCAATAGCTTCTTTCTGTTTTTTATTAAGTTTTGTTGGAACTTCAACTGTAACTTTAATATAAAGATCGCCATATTTCCCATTTCTTGGGCTAACTATACCTTTTTCTTTTATTCTAAATGTTGTGCCAGTTTGTGTTCCTGCTGGAACTTTATAAGAAATTTTCTCACTTAATGTAGGCACCGTAATTTTATCTCCAAGAGCTGCCTGATTAAATCCTATTGGAATTTCTAAATACAAATCTGATCCTGAACGTTTAAACATAGTATCATTCTTAACAGAAATCACAATATAAAGATCACCTTGAGGACCGCCATTTTTCCCTGGCATACCTTGGCCTCTAATAGGAACTACAGAGTCATTATCAACACCAGCAGGTACCATTACTTTAATCACAACTTCTTTTCTGACTGAGCCTGCACCAGCACACTCTTTACATGGAGTTTCTATAATCTCTCCCGTTCCATTACATTCAGGACACGGTGAAACGCTTTGGAAATTTCCAAAAGGTGTTCTTTGTACACTTGAAACTTCGCCACTACCCTTACAGGTTGGGCATGTTTTCTTCGCAGTTCCCGCTTCTGCTCCAGTTCCAGAACATCCTTCACAGGTAACGCTTTTTTTCATTTTGATAGTTTTTTCCACACCAAAAGCAGCCTCTTTGAAAGTAATTACCATTCTTTGCTGAATGTCCTTTCCTTTCATTGGTCCATTTCGCCTCTGTTGGCTGTAGCCACCTCTGCCACCACCAAACATGCCACCAAACATATCAAAGATATCTTCAAATCCAGAGAAACCGCCACCTGCACCTCCAAACCCGGCATTTGGATCAACGCCAGCATGTCCGAATTTATCATACTTATTCTTTTTGTCAGGATCACTTAGAATGCTATAGGCTTCGTTAACCTCTTTAAAGGATTCTTCAGCTTTTTTATCATCTGGATTTTTATCTGGATGATATTTCATCGCTTTCTTTCTATAAGCAGATTTTAATTCCTTCTCAGTGGCATTCTTATCCACCCCAAGCACGTCATAATAATCTCTTTTTTCTGCCATTTTATCTTCCTTTGCCTTTGTTATTAACATACATAGCGACACAAGGCATAAAACCCTGCATCGCTAGTTAATTTATTTACTTTAAACTATCTTACTTTTTTTCTTCGTCTTCAACTACTTCAAATTCAGCATCTACTACGTCATCTTGAGCTGCGCCTTGTTGTTGGCCACCCATGCCACCCATGTCTGCACCAGGGTCTGCACCTTGACCAGCTGCTTGAGCTTGCTCATACATTTTAGCAGAAATTGTATGGAATTTTTCAGTTAGAGCTTCTGTCTTTTCTTTGATTTCATCAACTGTTCCATTTTCCATAACAGCAGCTAATGCATCTTTAGCCATTGTAATGTCATTTTTTTCTTCTTCAGTTAGTTTATCTCCAATTTCTTTCATATTCTTTTCAGTTTCATAAATTAGAGTTTCAGCTTGGTTTCTGACTTCAATCTCTTCTTTTTTCTTCTTATCTTCTTCAGCAAATTGTTCTGCTTCTTTAATTTTAGCTTGAACTTCATCATCAGATAATTTTGTAGAAGAAGTGATTGTTATACTTTGCTCTTTACCTGTGCCTAGGTCTTTCGCATATACGCTTACGATACCATTTGCATCAATATCAAAAGTTACTTCGATTTGTGGCACACCTCTTGGCGCTGGAGGAATTCCTGTTAATTGGAATCTTCCAAGTGTAATATTTCCTGCTGCCATTTCTCTTTCACCTTGAAGTACATGAATATCTACTGCCGTTTGGTTATCTGCTGCTGTAGAGAAAACTTGGCTCTTCTTTGTTGGAATTGTAGTATTTCTTTCGATAAGTCTTGTAGCAACACTTCCTAGTGTTTCAATAGCTAGAGATAGTGGAGTAACATCTAGTAGTAGTACATCATGAACTTCTCCTGTAAGTACTCCCGCTTGGATTGCTGCACCAATTGCTACGCACTCATCTGGGTTAATTCCTTTGAATGGATCCTTACCTGTTACTTTTTTTACAGCTTCTTGTACTGCTGGAATTCTTGTAGAGCCACCAACAAGTAGTACTTTTGAAAGATCACTATTTGTTACACCAGCATCTGTCATTGCTTTTTTCATTGGCTCCATTGTTTTTTCTACAAGGTCAGCTGAAAGTTGCTCGAATTTAGCTCTTGTAATATCCATGTTCATGTGAAGTGGACCAGCATCGCTTACTGAAATAAATGGTAGGTTTACATTTGTAGTTTGAGCGCTTGAAAGTTCTTTTTTAGCCTTTTCTGCTGCTTCTTTTAGTCTTTGTAATGCCATTTTATCAGATCTTAAATCAACGCCGTTTTCCTTTGCAAATGTATCAGCCATGAATTTTAACAGTACTTCATCAAAATCATCTCCACCAAGCTTATTATTTCCGCTTGTAGCTAGTACTTCAAATACGCCATCTCCTAGTTCTAGAATAGATACGTCAAAGGTACCGCCTCCTAAGTCATAAACTAAAATTTTATGGTGATGCTCTTCTTTATCTAGTCCATATGCTAGAGCTGCTGCTGTTGGCTCGTTGATAATTCTTTTTACATCTAGTCCTGCAATTCTACCTGCGTCCTTAGTTGCTTGCTTTTGGCTATCTGTAAAGTAAGCTGGTACTGTGATTACAGCTTCTGTAACTGTTTCTCCAAGGTAAGCTTCTGCGTCTGCTTTTAATTTACCTAGAGTCATAGCAGAAATATCTTGTGGAGTATAATCCTTACCATCTATTGCAACTTTATAGTCTTCTCCCATATGTCTTTTGATAGAAGCTATTGTTCTTTCTGGATTTGTTACAGCTTGTCTTTTAGCTGTTTCTCCTACTAGTCTTTCTCCAGCTTTTGTAAAGCCTACAATTGAAGGAGTTGTTCTTAATCCTTCTGCATTAGTGATAACTACTGGCTCCCCGCCTTCTAATACTGATACGCAAGAGTTTGTTGTTCCTAAGTCAATTCCTATTACTTTTCCCATTCTGTTTAATTTCCTTTCTATTTTAATTATTATTTTTAACTAAGTATTTATTTACCAACCTTAACCATTGAAGGTCTAATAACTTTTCCTTTTAATGTGTACCCTTTTTGAAGTACCTCTATAACCTTATCTTTTTGATCATCCTCTACATCTTCCATCATGACTGCATTGTGAAAGTTTGGATCAAAGTTCTCAGAAATAGCTTTAATTTCTTCTACTCCACTACCATCAAGAACTGCCTTTAGTTGTGTAAAAATCATTTCCATGCCTTCATGAAACTTTCCATCACCATCTGCATCTAGGGCCAAGGCTCTTTCAAAGTTATCCATTACATTTAGTATTTCACCTGCAATTTTTTCATTTGCATAGGCATGAATATCAGCTCTCTCTTTTTCTGACCTTCTTTTGTAATTTTGGAAGTCAGCCATTAATCTTAAATATTTAGACTCAAAGCTTTCTTCTTGCTCCTTGTTTTCTTTTGGTTGTTCCTCTGTAGCTTCTTCAACAGTTTCTTTAGTTTCTTCTGCCGCCTCTTCTGCTACTTCTTCAGAAACGTCTTCTACCTTTTCTTCAAAGGCCTCATTTACATCATTTTTACTCACGTTCGTCATCGTCTCCTTCCTTAACACCATATGTTTTTGAAATATTGTCTGTTAAGTATTTAATCACCGAGGTGATTTCACCATATTCCATTCTTGTAGGTCCTATTACACCTAGCTTCCCAACTAGTTTACCATCTACATGGTATGTTGCTGTGATGAGGCTACAGTCCTTCATGCTATCATCAATATTTTCCTCACCAATTGTTATAATAATACCGTCATCTCTTTGATCTAAAGTTCTAGCAAAGTCTTCTTTTTTATTAACCATTTCCATAAACATTCTTGCTTTATCTATGTCACCATATTCTGGTAGTGCAAATATATTAGTTAAGCCATCCATGTAAAGGTTCGTATTTAGCATCTCTTCTAGAATCTTCATAAAATTAGGCATTATGTTTTCGGCTAAATTTCCAAAAGCAGAAATATCTTCTGAAAAAGTTTTTATTATGTCGGTAGTTAAAGCTTCTCCAATAGTTTTGCCCTTATATGAATAAGTCATGGACTTAGATAAAATTCCCAAGGCCTCATCAGTATAAGGTACTGGCACATCCAAAATCGTGTTAGATGTTTTCCCACTTTCTGAAACTATCATCAAAACAATAGTTGTCTCATCAACAGGCAAAAGCTTAATATATTTAAGAGTATCTCTATCTGACTTTGGTGTAATTGCAAAAGAAGTAAGCTGTGTAATCTCTGATAAAATCTTAGCTGCATGTTCTACAGTCTTCTCAAGTTCATAAAAGTTTCCATATAGGCTACTAGCGATTTGTTCCTTCATCTCTTCAGGTAGCTCATGTTGACTCATCATTTCATCTACATATAGTCTATAGGCTTTCATGGAAGGTACACGTCCTGCTGAGGTATGAG
Source organism: uncultured Oscillospiraceae bacterium (assembly GCA_964369805.1). Taxonomy (GTDB): domain Bacteria; phylum Bacillota; class Clostridia; order Peptostreptococcales; family Anaerovoracaceae; genus CAYJHC01. Next base: position 32,192 of record CAYJFM010000011.1, on the reverse strand, counting down.
GATGCGTTAAAAATCCCATTTCCTCTAAGTCAGACATTTCATTTCTTATAGTAGCAGGGCTGATTCCAAGTTCATATCTTTTTGATAGAGTCCTAGATCCAATTGGCTCAGCAGTCTTAACAAAGTCTCCAATAATTGCTTGAAGTATTTTCATTTTTCTTTCTGATAACTGCATCTTTACCTCCCTTCTTCGTTTGTTAGCACTCATCTCTCTTGAGTGCTAATTACATTATACCCAAAATAAAATATTAGTCAACACTTTTTTGAATATTTTTTTTATAGATATTTTCATTAGAATTTCAACAGTTTTAATATACAAACAAAAAAGCAATGTTGAATTTTCCGCTTCCCCATTGCTTTATCCCTTAATATTTACTTTTTACCATCTCTGCAAGTCTAAGACCATCCACAGCAGCAGACATTATTCCACCAGCAGCTCCAGCCCCTTCTCCACCTGGGTAAATTCCACTAACATTTGACTGTAAATTTTCATCTCTGATTACTCTTACTGGAGAAGAACTTCTTGTCTCAGGCCCTAAGAAAACCACATCATCATTGCTAAAGCCTTTAATTTTCTTGCCAAAGCTCTCCATAGCTTCAGTTGCAGCCTCAATTACAAAAGCAGGTAGACATTTTTTAAGAGGATCTCCCTTTTTCTTAAAATCCTTCCATGTAGTCTCAACCGGCTTATATTCTTTGTTTTGAACAGCAAAGGCCTTTCTCTCATACATCTTTCTAAAATGTATTCCAGCTAAAGGCTTATCTGAACCAAAATCCTCTGTTCTTACATCTACAAGAAGAGCACTATTTGCATAAGGGCTATTTCTTTTACTACCGCTCATTCCATTGGTTACAATTTCTCCCTCCGAACTTGATGCCATTATTACTTCTCCACCAGGGCACATGCAAAATGTGTATGCACCTCTGCCATTTGATGCCTTATGTGAAAGCTTGTATTCCGCAGCCCCTAAAACCTTTGCTAGCTTTTCATCACCATACTGAGCCTTATCAATTACGCTCTGTGGATGCACAACTCTAAAGCCCATAGAAAAAGGCTTTTGCGCAAGGCTTACTCCTGCACGCTCTAATAACTCATAAGAGTCTACTGCACTTTGTCCAGTTGCAAAAATAATCTGCCTAGCATTTAGGGAGTGACTCTCGTCATCCTTTCTATAAGAAATTCCAGATACCTTTTTTATATCTCCATCTTCTAAAAGCAGTTTGGTAACTCTTGCTTCAAAGATAATTTCTCCACCAAGGCTTATAATCTTTTCTCTAATATTCTTTACAACATCAAGCAAAATATCCGTACCAATATGAGGCTTAGCTTTATACAATATCTCTTCTGGGGCTCCTGCCAAATGTAATTCTTTCAGAACTGTTTGAATTCTTGGGTCCTTCGTTCCTGTGGTTAGCTTTCCATCAGAGAATGTTCCAGCTCCACCTTCACCATACTGTACATTTGATTCTGGGTTAAGGATACCGTCATTGAAAAATTTTGCTACATCCACGCTTCTATCTTCTGCTTTTTTCCCTCTCTCAATTATTATAGGGTTAAGTCCCATCATTGATAAGGCGAGGGCTGCAAACATTCCACATGGTCCAAAACCAACAACAACCGGCCTCTTTCCGTCTTCAGGAGGTGTTTCCACCTTGGCTTTTGCATAATTCATAATTACAGTCTTTGCTTCTGGCAAGTTTAACTCTTGGTTACAAGTAAAGTCAACTGTATATGACAGAACTATATTTGTCCTTTTTCTTGCATCAATTGATTCTTTTACAATCTTCCATTTTAAGATTTCTATATCTTCTCTTTTCAGCTTTTCTTTTATTTTTGAGGGAATAGTATCTTTACTCTCACCTATTCCAAGTTTTACTTCATTTATTCTATACATCTTTACTTCCTTTATTAATAATATCCTTTGCCACCTTTATGCCTGTCTCCCAGGCAATTTGCAAGTTATATCCTCCGCAGTATCCCTGCATATCTAACACTTCCCCAGAGAAATATATTCCTTCATTATATTTTGACTCCATACTATCTGGATTCACACCACTAAGCATCACACCACCTCTTGTAATTTGTGCATTTTTCCAACCCTTTAGGCCTGATATTTTCAATCTAAAGTGCTTAAAGTTCCTAGCTATCCTTTTGATATCTTCATCGCTTAAAGTACTTGCCTTTGCTTCTAAATCATATTTTAATGCCATTAGAATATAAGATGAAATTTCAGAGTCAAGCAAAGTTCTAGTAATGTCCTTTACTTGTAAATAAGTGAGTTTTCTTCTATGTAAAAGCTCTTCATATACATTAATATCTGGAAAAAAATCAATTTCCGCCTTGAAATCTTCAGTATTTTTTCCTATATGAAAACTACCATTAAAGGCAGGAATTCCAGAAACACCATAATCAGTTAGCTGCAACTGCCCTTTTTCAGCATAAACACTTTCGCCACCCTCTAGTATGGTTAATTTAGCTTTTACTCTTTTCCCCTTCATAAAAGAAAGGTTGCCGCTACATTCGATTGGTGTTAATGCAGGAGCAAGAGGAGTTATTTCATGGCTAAGTTCTTTTGCCATTCTATACCCATCTCCTGTACTACCATGGTTTGGAGATGCTTTACCACCTGTTGAAATCAAAACACATTTAGCTTCAAGAGTTTTTTTATTCTTCTTGTCGCCCATATCTTCTATATAGGAAACTGAATACCCCGTCTTTATTTTTTTAAGGCTAACTACTTCCGAATTCAAATAAACATCAGCATTAATTGAGTTTTCAAGAGCCAAAACAACATCTTCTGCCTTCTCAGAATATGGATAAACCCGCCCCTCATCTTCAACAAAAGTTGAAATACCAATAGAATTAAAGAAAGCAACACTTACTTCAGCTCCCTCCAAAAGAGCATTTGTAATGTTGCATCTCCCATTTCCTGTTGCGTTGATTTTTCTTCCCAAAATTTTGTTTTTTTCTAGAATTGCTATCTTTAAATCCTTACTATTTTGACTTATATAACTAGCTGCTATCATTCCCGAGGCACCACCGCCAACTATAATTAAATCTAACATCACTTTTCCCATCTAAATCTAGTCATTTTTTTCTTGTTCTTGCCCTACTAGCTCAGCTTTAACTTCTTCTCTAACAACTAGCACTGATTCAAATTGATCCTCTGAAAAAATATTTTCATCAAACTCTAAAATTGATTCAACATCCTCAACGTCATCGATATCTAATACCTTAGAATTCTTACCTTCATAATTCCTTCTTGTGTGAGGGTTATTTATTCCAAGTTCAATTACACTAATACCTTGCATAATTATAAAAATACCTACTATTTCATTTACAGAAAATATTCCAAAATATGAAGATGTAAAAGCAAATGTTCCAATCAATGCTAAAAAGAATCCAGTACCAACTGCTGCAATAAAGTTAATTTTCTTTTCTCTAAAATTAATATTAGTCCCAGCAACAATTCTCATAACTCCTGAATATAGACACCACATCCCCAGTACATATTGGATTGAAATTTCAAGTACTGGACTACTTGAAAGAATAAATGCAGCAATTAATATTGCAACAACTGCATCAACTAAAACCCAAGAGTGTTTCATCTTAGATTTGTGCTTTGTACCAAGCCAATATCCCATTGCTAAAACAAAGCCTAATAAAAGTAACGCTAGCCCAACTACAAAAGCTACTGATGTAAAAGTGCTGCCAGGGTTTGATGCCACAAAAATACCTGTCAGTAATACTACTAATCCTGTAAAAAGGGTAATAATTCCCATTAACCTACGTCCTCCTGTAATTCTTCAGGGGGTAGGAATGTAACCTCCGCTTTGCCCTCTACTTTTTTCTGGAAGACTTCAATTAGCCCTTCCTCTCTTTCAACTTTTCCTGAAGTACCCATAACAACATGAGTAATCTTATTCTTATCAACTATATTTAATAAAGCCTCTAAAACATTTGTAGCCCTAACTACAGTTAAGTGAGCTCCCGCATCATTAGCTTTTTCATAAAGATAGTCAAGTGCATCAGTATCTGAAGTTCCATTTAGAAACTTTCCCTTTTTTGATGCTACGTGAATGATATAAAGCTCTGACTTTCCATCATTCCCCATATGCTTACCAAATTTTATTAATCTATCACATGATTTTTGCTGTGTCACACAAACCATTATATTTTTCATCTCATACCTCCAATAGGTTTAATCGCTTTCGATATATTATACACTAAAAACCTAATTTATTCTACACTACATATGCGTTTTAAAAGTGATGGCTATATTTTAAAAATGATATCCTTCATCAAGTTTTACTCTGTTACCAAAAATATCTACTACTACTACCTCTTTGTTAAAGTTTATGTCTCTGTTAAACTTCAAATTCAACCTGCCATTTTCAGAAGAAATAATTTTGGCCTTATTATTACTATAGATTATATAGTAACTAATGAAGCTAGTTGGCTCTTTCCTCAATTGAACTTCAGCTTTTTCTCGTTCTTCTTTTGCTAGGTTTATCTTATTCAGATCCAAATTGTATCCTACAATCTCATATCCTTCAATAGTATTTTTAATACTCACACATAAAGATTTTTCGAATAAATCCTCACTTATATTACTCTGTAAATCCAAAGAATAATTAACTTTATTTTCTAAACAAAATTTTTCTAATAATGCTAAGGATAATTTATTTTTATCACTGCTTACGAACCTTCTGTTCAGTTCAGTACAGGTCATAGCAAAAGCGCCAGAGCCACCAAAGAAGTCTCCGCATAAGTCACCCTCTTTAGAAGAGCTTTCAATTATCCTCCTTAGAAGTTCCTTCGGTTTCTGGGTTGCATATCCATTTCTTTCTTTTGATGTCCGTCCTACCATATCAATTTGCCATACATCCTTCATATTAACTAAGGTATACCATCCAATGTCATCTTCATACTCTGCCACACCCTTAAAATTATATGGTTTATATCCTCTGTTATATGATTTTTCCTTCGGCACATTAAGCTTAACTTTTCCATTGTTACTGTAAACTAAAAGAGTATCGTGTTTTTTTGCAAAGGTATTTCCACCACTTCCACCTGATTTATAGGTCCAAATTATTTCGTTCAAGAAATTCCCTTCCCCATATATTTCATCCATTAAAACTTTAATATAATGAGCTATGTGCCAATCCAAATGCACCCAAACAACGCCTCCGTCCTTTAAGCATTCTTTACTCACTAATAATATTTTAGTTAGATACTTTAAATATTCAATCTTCCCGTCTTTCCTACTCCATGAATCCTTATATGATAGCACCTTCAGATTAATAGCCTTTTCTTCATCTGCAGTTATACTAGTTTTAACCGTTGAGCTGTAATTTGACATAGAAAAAAATGGTGGATCCATATATATTAAATCAAGCTCCTTTCCCTGTGCTGCAAAGCTCAGATAGTAGCTAAAATTATCTCCCGCAGCTATTATATTTTCCATATCACTTGAAAAAAGGTTTTCTTCTTTGAAAACCTTTTTTTCTAATTCAAATTCTTCTTTTGCTTGTATATAAACTTCGTAAATATGTCCTAGCACTAGTCCCTCCTTAGTAGCTCTTTAATCTTTTTATTGCCAGTTAGATTAAAAGCCTCATCTAGGTATTTCTTATTCTCTCGCTTATTAAAGTGAATCATTGCCTTTTGCATTCTTTTCTCTTTTACTTTTTTTGCTACTTTTACTTTTTTCCCCGTCTTTGGTTCTAACTCAGTATAGTACATTGTTGTAGAATAGGTAGCAGGAGTTGGGTAAAAGTCTTGAACTTGATCTGGAATAAAGCCATAATTTTTAAGAAAAAGTCCTAATTCAATTGCATCCTCTAAAGTTGAACCTGGGTGAGATGACATTAAATATGGAATTAAGTATTGCTCTTTTCCAAGCTTATCATTCGTTTCATAGTATTCTTTTGAAAACTTTTCAAAAACTTCTTTACCTGGTTTTCCCATATACTTTAAAGTGTTATCTGAAATATGCTCTGGCGCAACCTTTAAAGTTCCGCTTACATGGTGTTCGCATAACTCTTTTAGAAAGGTTTTATTTTTCCCAGCAAGCAGATAATCATATCTGATTCCTGATCTTACAAATACCTTTTTAACTCCTTCTAAATTTCTTACAGCTTTTAGAATTTTCAAATAATCACTGTGGTCTGTATTTAGCTTAGGGCAAGGCTTTGGAAAAAGGCACTCTCTATGCTTACAGACACCTTCTGTTAATTGCTTTTCGCATGCTGGCTTCATAAAATTAGCAGTTGGTCCACCAACATCATGGATATATCCCTTAAAGTCAGGTTTTTCAATTAAAACCTTTGCCTCATTCACTATGGAGTCTAAACTTCTCCCTCTTACCTGTCTTCCTTGATGAAAGGTGATAGCACAAAAATTACAATTCCCATAGCAACCTCTATTTGCTGTTATACTGAACTTAATCTCTCTAAGTGCTGGTATTCCACCATCTGCATCATAAACTGGATGAGCCTCTCGTGTAAAAGGTAATGTGTAAAGCCTATCTAGCTCTTCTCCTTCAAGAGGTGGGTTTGGTGGGTTTTGCACAACAATGACTTCGTTCTCATATTCTTCATAAATGCACTTAGCTGTAATATGATCATTGTTCTCTTGCTGAATTAAATAACTCTCTCCATACTTTCGTTTATCCTCTACAACTTCTTCAAAAGTTGGAAGTTTAATATAGTCATCCATTAAATATTCTTTTTTTATTTTTACACAGGTTCCACTAATCCATGTAACATCTTTGCCTTCAATGCCACTTTCAAGAGCCTCTGCAATTTCTATTATCGCTTTCTCCCCCATGCCATATACTAAAATATCAGCTTTACTATCAAGTAAAATAGATTTTCTAACTTTGTCATCCCAATAGTCATAATGAGAAAACCTACGTAAGCTTGCTTCCAAACCTCCGATCACTATGGCTGTATCCTTAAAAGCCTCTCTTGCCCTGTTTGCATATACAATAGCACTTCTATCTGGTCTTCTTCCCGTGATACCACCAGGAGAGTACTCATCTACCTTCCTTTTATTTTTCCATACTGAATAGTGGTTTACCATAGAATCCACATTACCTGATGTAATCAAAAATCCAAGTTTTGGTTTGCCAAACTCTTTAAAGTCGTTACTGTTTTTCCAATTTGGTTGGGCGAGAATCCCTACCTTAAACCCATGCCTTTCAAGAACTCTACCAATTACAGCAGCTCCATAAGATGGATGATCAACATATGCATCTCCTGTCACTAAAACAAAGTCTACACAGTCCCATCCTCTTTCTATCATATCTTGTTTATTAATAGGTAAAAATTCTTTATTCATTAATTATCCTTCTCTGTTTTACTATTATGGTTAGCCTACATAAAGCTATTTGCAAATTATTAGTTATAAAATAAATCATCTAATCTGAGTTAAACTCTAATTAGTAAGATTCGGGCATCCTTGCGCTTAACAGCGGAAGCTGTTCCCTTATTGATTCCAGGTAATCCAAGTCAATTTCACAAACGGAAACTCCCTCATTCTTACCTAAGTCCACTTCCTCATCGCCCCACGGATTGAACACACATGAGTGAGCATAAGAGACATAGTACTTACTCTCTACCCTAGCTGGAGCAACCCCAGCAAAATACACCTGATTATCCACCGCCCTAATTTTTATTGTAGTATGCCAATGTGCAGGTCCTGTATTCATATTAAAAGCCCCTGGCAAAATAATTAACTTTGCACCTTCCAAGGCCATCTTCCTAAATCCTTCTGGAAATCTAATGTCAAAGCAAATTGCTACACCTATTTTCCCAAATTCAGTATCAATAGAATTAAATGAATCACCTGCTGTTAAAGTGTCAGACTCTTTAAAAGTTATTTTCTCTTTTATATCAATGTCAAACAAATGTACTTTTCTATGCTTACCAATGAGTTTTCCCTCTCTATCAAAGATGTATGAAGTGTTATATATTTTTTGTTCCCCATTGGAAATCACTTTTTCTGGAATAGATCCCCCAATTAAATATATTCCTAATTCCTTTGAAAGCTCAGACATAAATCTATAGGTATTCCCGCCTTCTTCCTCAGCAAATTTGACAAAAAATTTATTAGAATATGGACAGTTCCACATTTCTGGTAAGGCGACCATATCCGCACCCTTTTCTACTGCTTCTTTAACTAAAACTCTAGCCTTTTCTAAGTTATTCTCTTTTTCAGTTCCAACTTCCATTTGGCAAATGCCTAGATTAAACCTATTCATTCTTAACCTCCTAACAATAAAGCTTAGTAATATCCACTTTTTAACTCAAATTCCTAAATCTTTTCTTTTTTTATTACCTTGATAAACTCTCTAGTAACCCTTCCTGTAATTCCCCATATAGGTGTGTCACCAATAGGATAAACTGGAGTCTCATTAAAAGCTTTCCCCCAAGAATAGCCTGTATTAATGCCCTTATGATGATGAATTTTATCAGTAACTGGCCTAGAAAAGACTTCGAAATCATAAAGAGCTGGTTCATTATTCATTAAGTATTCCAAGCTGACTAAAAACACCTCATCTACCTCATCAGTACTAGGTTTCATATTTTTATATGTTTCTTCTGATATAATTCCAACAAAAGAATACATAACAAAATTTGTACTACCATATAGCGTATCAAACTCTGCCAGAAGTTCAATGTCCCCTTCTTCTATGCAAAGCTCTTCGCAAGTTTCTCTTATTGCCGTCTCTCTTGGAGATTCTTCAGCTTCTACTTTACCCCCAGGAAAACTAATCTCACCTGGCTGCCTTTTTAATGTTTTTGCCCTTATCTGGTAAAGCACGTGAATCTCACCCTCTATTTCAACTAAAGGTATCATTACAGAAAAAAATGAACAATTCCCAACCGAACCCTTTTCTCTATTTTTAATTATTTTTCTAATATATTCTAATTCCATTTTCCACCAAATTAATATAAACTCATACTAAATTCTTACTATATTATTATAACATAAGCAGTCACAAAAAACATTTAAGACCTACAGGTAATCTGCAGGTCTTATTTGCTCATTTTGCTGAAAAAAATAATAGCAGTGCATAGCACTGCTGTCATTATTAATTCAATACTTCCACATTTTCAAAGTCTACACCGATCATTTCTTCACGTGCAGCACTTAAGCTTACAATTATTTCTATCTCGTAAGTTTTTGAAATGTCTTTAATTCTTGCTAGAAACCCTGGTAAAGCTCCTAGAGATACATCTGCATGATGCATTATGCCGTCAATAAAGATTTTTTCAATGTCATTATCTGAACTAATAATTCCATATATAAACCCAATGTATTCGTCACTATTTGTAATGTTAGGAAAATCTTCCATGCATACAACTCTTATGTCATGTTGTAAATCGAACATTAAACTTTGATTTTTATTTATAAAAACTACATTACCTTTTGCTTCTTCAACACCCGCGTTAGCTAAATCAATGATTTGCTTGGTTTTTCCGGTACCAGCATGACCTACTAATAATTTAACCATTTTAATCGCCTCCTTTATATCTTTTGCAACTTTGTAATTATTATACAACATGATTTATAATAATCAATACATAATTGATAAAAAGTATAATTAGTGCCAAAAATTAACAAAGTAAAATTTTTAAAGTAATTTAGTAAGCAATATTGTAAAAACATTTAATTAAATCAAAACAAGTTTGTGCTTTTAGTGAATATTCCTACAATTAGAAGTATCGCTTATTTCTTGAATTTTATCTTAAAATTCCTTATACTGAGCCCCTACTTATGTACTACTCATTAGGTTTCTCAATAAATAATCTATTAATCTGCTCAGCTGAAGTTGCAAGTTGATTTTCTAGTGTAATAGTTGCGCTAGTGTCGGAAAACTGTAAACCATAATCTCCAAATCCAGAATGGTTTCCTCCTTCAATTTCATAAAATACCGTATCCCTAGGTAAGTCACTACTGGAACCTTTAATTTTATCAATACTCGAAACTGTATCTAAGGTTCCATAAATTGAAACAACTCTAATATCACTATTTCTTAAGCTATTAGAAGGATATGCTCCTAATAAAAACAATTTATCAATTCCATCATTTGTATTCAAATGCAAAGCTGCGCTTACACCTCCTAGGGAATGCCCACCAATAGCAAAATCTACTTCTGGATATATTTTCAATATATCTTCTGCAACATTTGTATTTAATATTGCAAAGGTTAGCGGCATCTCTGGTATTATGACTATATGTCCATATGCTGCTATTTCCTTAGCTAAAGGAATATATGCATGGTGATCTACGAGTCCCCCTGGATACAGTATTACTCCTGTTTTAAATGTATCTACTTCATCATCTATTACTGTTATGTATTTAGAATCTGCTGAGACTTGATAATCCTTATGTTTGTTGTATGTTTCCAAGTATGGATACTTGAAAAATTCTATAATAACAATTGATAGTAATACTAAGAATATTAAAATTATTAGTAAAATTATCGATCTTTTTTGTCTTTTATTATGTTTTATGTATATTTCTTTCATATTCAAACGTAACTTCTATAAATCAATAATTATCTACTTTTTTCTGCTAACTTCATTTTCTTAGCTTCTTTTTTCTCTTCCATAGCAGACACTATTACAGCACAAGCGGCATCTCCAGTAATATTAACAGTTGTTCGGCCCATATCAAAAATTCTGTCGATCCCCATAACTAAAGCAATTCCTTCAACTGGAAGACCTACACTTTGAAGAACCATGGCTAGCATAACCACACCAGCCCCTGGAACTCCAGCCGTCCCAACAGAGGCAAGCGTTGCTGTAATTACAATACTAATCATCTGGGCAATCGTCAAGTCTATACCATAGCAAGAAGCTATAAACACAGCGCATACAGCCTGATAAATTGCGGTACCATTCATATTTATTGTCGCACCTAAAGGCAAAACAAACGACGTTACATCCTTCCTTGCTCCTAATGCTTCACAAGATTCCATATTTAAAGGAAGAGCACCTACGGAAGAAGATGAGGAAAAAGCAAACATCATTGTTGCAGCCATTTTCTTAAAAAAAGTTAATGGGTTAATATTAGCAAAAGCTTTCACCGTTATAGAATATACTATCAAAGTATGCAGAACATAACACACATATGCACAAAGAAGAACCATTCCTAGGTTTCCTAAAATTGAGGCTCCATGGGTTGCAACAACAGGAACAATCAAGCAAAATACTCCTATTGGAGAAATTTTTAATATTAAATCCATAATAGCAATTGAAATTGCAGTTGTACTCTCAACAAAGTCAGCAAAAGGTTTTCCTTTTTCGCCAACAACAAGTATACCATATCCAAAAATTACTGAGGCAAATATAACTTGTAGCATTATAGCTTCAGAAAAAGGCTGTACTATATTACTTGGGAACATATTTACTAAAGTTTCCATAAATGAAACAGTTTCGCTAGTTTGAGTGTATTCTAAATCTGATGTTTCAAGAACAGCAAAAGAACCTTTAAACAAATTCGCTATAATTAATGCAAGCACAAGTGCAAAAGCAGTAGTCATAAAGAAATAGATAATAGTTTTAATCCCGATGGATCCTACTTTTTTAATATCCTTCATGGATATTATTCCTGAAATAATTGAGAAAAACACAATTGGTATTACGATGAATTTAATAAGGTTCAAAAATATTGTTCCAAATGGCGCAATATATGCATCTGCGATTTCAGGCATGCCAGTCATAAATAACCCTACAACAATTCCTAAAGCTAATGCTCCTACAATATAAATAGCTAATGATGGTTTCTTCTTTTCTTTTGTCATAATTTCCATTTCACTCCTTTTCAGTCGCTTCGAACCACTCTCTGAGAAACAGTTCGCTGAACTGTTTCTTTACGTTCGTGCTCTTTCGTGTTCGAATTCCTTCTCCTTTACTATTAAAAATAGAGGTACCTATCGGTGCCTCTATTTTTTGGTACGCCATGAGGGATTCGAACCCCCGACCTTTGCATTCGTAGTGCACTACTCTATCCAGCTGAGCTAATAGCGCGCATTAGTGCCTTTCCAGACACCTATGTAAGTATAATATATTTTATAAAATAATTCAATTGTTTTTTATTATAATATTACATTTTATACTTTATTATAACACTTCACCAATTTTACCAGCTTTATAAGATTCAATTAGTTCTAAAAGTTCGTCAACTTCTTGTTTTAGTTCTACACCTTTATCTACATCTGCAATTGTAAGCTGTTTATTTCTTGATTGAATAGTTGTTATCTTTGGTCTATGATATTCATAATCCCCTTCATTATTTTTGCCAATATATGGCATATGTTCTACTAAAGATAGACTAAATGAATTATATATAAGGGTGTATCCTGCTATACCAGTAGTTTTATGATAAGCTTTTGAAATACCACCATCAATAATATATCTTAATCCACCAGCTCTTACCGGACTTTCGCCATCTTTAATTTTTACTGGTACATGCCCATTTAAAATTACATTGCTTCCATCTGTTTTAAGTCCAAACTCTTTAAGTATCATTTGACAGGTTTCTTTATTGTCTATGTACTTATAGTATGGTGCTGTGTTTTCTTTATGAGTTTTTTTATCTGCAATAAAAAGTCTCTCAAAGGTTGTCATTTGATCTTTTCCAAAGAATGGTGACTTAGGTCCAAGCCACAAATACCAAATAATATCACTTGTTGACCCTCTATTTTCAAATCTATCAGCATGATAATAAGCATTTCTTGTAACTTTATCTATGTGGTCCATCAGAGCTTTGCCTGCGTATTTTACGCCGTCAATTTCCCAGTAATCAAATTCACCCTCTTCAGTCATTGGAATACAACCATGATACAGTAAGTTACCGTTTGATTTTAGATATATGGCTCCATTTGTGAACATAAAGTCCATATGTGCCCTTAATTTTTCACTGCTTGTAATTGAAATAGCCAGAGATTTTAAAAGATTCTCTTCGCCCTCAGTTAGCTTGTAAGGATTCTTTGGGTCAATAGTTGGTAAATTACTATCTTTTAATTCGTACTCCTCACCCTTAATCATAATTGTGTTCTTTTCAAAGTCTATATGATTTAGAGATAGTCTGCTTTCCAATTCAAATTCAGGGTGGTTTTTTATTATTTCCCCTTCAACTTTAAACTGACAAATGGCTATAGCTTTATGCATCTTTGCTGAAAGTTCTTCAGAAATACCTCCATAGATATTTTCATCTATACCTTTTGGCTTGAAGTTAGTACATGGATCATTTTTATAAACCTCTTCTGCAAAAACAGCTAATGGCCTCAAATTAATTCCGTATCCAACTTCTATCATGTCAATATTATTATATGAAATATTAATTCTTAACAAGTTAGTAATGCATGCCCAATTTCCAGCTGCAGCTCCCATCCATAAAATATCATGGTTACCCCATTGGATATCCACGTCATGGTGTTCCATTAAAAAATCCATAATATAATCGGGGTGCGGACCTCTATCATAAATATCACCAATGATATGTAGCTTGTCAACAGCCAAAGAGCTTATAACTTCTGCTAAGTCTTTAACATACGTGTCTGCAACTTTCATTTCAATTATTGATTTTATTATCTGCGTATAGTAATGTGATCTATTAGTCTCGCTATCTGCATGCAAAAGCTCGTCTATACTATATCCCCAGTATTTTGGTAATCTTTTTCTTGCCTTCGACCTAGAGTACTTAGTTGAAACAGCCCTGCATATTTCAATTAGATTATATATATTCTGATAATACCAACTCTCTAATTCTTTTTCTGATAGTGCCTTTTTGACTTTTTCAATTTCATGCTCTGGGTTATATATCAATGCAGCTAAATTATATCTCCCCTCTTTTGTGAGGTCAGCGCCTAAAGTTTCATCAATTTTTATTCTAATTCCACCTGAAGCGCTCTTTATCATATGTGCAAAAGCGTCATATTCACCATGAAGATCACTAAGAAAGTACTCAGTCCCTTTTGGTAGTGATAAGATTGCATTTAAGTTTATTATTTCTGCTGTTGCTGCATGAATATTGGGATATTTTTTAGCTAAAAGTTCAAGCACTCTTTTCTTTGCCATATTACTCCTTTAATTTAACTATTCTTCAACCTTTTCAATATTTGCTCCAAGGCTTCTTAATTTTTCTACAAATTTTTCGTAGCCTCTCTCGATATGATAAATTTCAGAAACTTCTGTTTCTCCTTCTGCGACTAACCCCGCAAGAACAACTGCAGCCCCAGCTCTCAAGTCAGTAGCCTTCACTTTTGATCCTATTAGTTCTGCATTACCTTCAATTACAGCACTTCTATCATCGGTTCTTATTTTTGCACCCATAACATTAAGTTCATCTACATGCATATATCTATTTTCAAATACAGTTTCAATTACAACACTTGAACCATCTACTGTAGTTAAAAATGACATGAATTGTGCTTGCATATCTGTTGGAAAACCAGGGTAAGGTAGAGTCTTAATATTAGTTGAAATAAGCTTAGCTTCATTTCCTTTTACGATTAATCCATCTTCAAATTCCTCTATAGAAACACCGCATTCTTTAAGTTTTGCAATTACAGGTGTAATATGCTCAGGTAGAATATTCTTTACAAAAACATTTCCTCTTGTCATTGCAGCTGCAACCATAAAAGTCCCTGCTTCAATTCTATCTGGAATAACATTGTGTTTTGCTCCGTGAAGTTTATCTGTTCCTTCAATTCTAATTTTATCTGTTCCTGCACCCCTAATTTTTGCGCCCATTTTATTTAGCAAGTTAGCCAAATCAACTATTTCTGGTTCTTGCGCTGCATTTTCTAGAATAGTAGTCCCTTCAGCTCTTACCGCTGCCATCATTATATTTTCTGTTGCCCCAACACTTGGAAAGTCTAAATAGATTGTAGTTCCTACAAGCTTATCAACCTCACAGTTTAGCCAACCCTCATCATCTATATTAATCTTTACACCCATTGCCTTAAGGCCTTTAAGGTGAAGTTCTATCGGTCTATCTCCAATGGCACAACCTCCCGGAAGTGCTATTCTAGCTTTCCCTACTCTTGCAAGCAAAGGCCCTAGAATTAGAATAGAAGCTCTCATCATTCCTACTAGTTCGACGGGTGCTTCTGTAGTTTTTATATCTTCTGCATGAATTTCTACTACGTTACTTTCCAAATAGTCAATTACCTTAGCTCCCATAGCTCTTAATAATTCACACATAATCTCTACATCTTTTAGATGTGGTGTGTCCATAATAATACATTCATCATCAGTAAGAAGTGTTGCTGCCATTAGTGGCAGTACAGCATTCTTTGCACCGCTAATAGATATTTCTCCTCTAAGCGGTCCACTTTTTGATACTAAATATTTTGTCATTTATCCTCCAAAACCAAACTAAAATCGACAGAAACGACAGGTTACCCTGCCGTTAAAGTTTCATTTTTGTAATTATAATTGGCCAATGCTCTTTACGCAATCTTCGCAAATATTCTTGCCACTAATTTTCTTAATGTTTTTTGCATTTCCGCAAAAGATACATGCTGGTTCGTATTTCTTTAATATTATATGTTCTTCGTCTACAAAAATCTCCACAGCATCTTTGATTTCTATACCGAATGTTCTTCTAATTTCAATTGGAAGAACTATCCTACCTAACTCATCTACTTTTCTAACTATTCCTGTTGCTTTCATCTTTACTCGTACCCTTTCTTATTAAACTTATCAATGAGTTTATAGCGGCAATAAAGTTAGTAAATGATTTCACTGTGTTTTCGTTTCCTTTGTAAGCTGCTGTTATACCTGAAACAGCGCCACTAACATCGTCAACCATAGCATCAAGATCTTCTGTTCGCTTACTAGCAATGGTAGTTATTTTTTCCGTGTCTGCTAATATCTTATTGGTCCTTTTTATCGTCTCTATGCTGTTACTAACTAATCTTATTAAATATATGATTAGAACTGTAAGAGAGAGAAAAATTAACAACATACCTAAATCTTTAATACTTATTACAGCGTCCATTAATACCTCCTAGTAATTATTACCTCTAATAATGTTTGCATCTATATTCTACCACAAAAAATACAGTTTTTCCATATTTTTTACTTTTTTGCTATCTTTTTTTAACAAAAAAGGCATTAATTGTTTTCATGCTAATTAGGTAGATTACTGTTTGTAAATCTAGTCTTTCAACAGTTTTTTTAATTCTGCGTCAATTTTATCTTCTTTTTTATCTTTAGTGCTTTTACTTTTTTTATCTATTCTTTTTATATCATCTTTAGCAAAAACCATAACTTCATTGCTTAGCTTATCATGGTAATTGTTTTCAGCAGTTCCCTTTTCAATTATAAGTCTTGCTTTTATTTTATGCTCTAGAATAACAGTTTCCATAACAATTGCCTCACCATCCGGAGTTAATATTTTTTCCCCTGAATTTGGCATCCCTTTTCTCATTTCTGCATATAAGTCATTTTCGAATTTTAGGCAGCACATTAATCTACCACAAATTCCAGAAATTTTCGATGGGTTAAGTGAAAGATTTTGAGTTTTCGCCATTTTTATTGACACAGAATCAAAGTCATTTAACCATGTATGACAACATAGACCTTTTCCACAATGACCAATTCCACCTAGTAATTTTGCCTCATCTCTAATTCCAATTTGCCTAAGCTCTATTCTCATCTTAAAAATAGATGCTAACTCTTTAACTAAGTCTCTAAAATCAACTCTTCCATCCGACGTAAAGTAAAAAATTACCTTTGTGTTATCAAAAGTATATTCAACATCAGTAAGCTTCATATCCAGATTATGTTTTTCTATTTTTTCTTGGCAAATTCTCATTGCCTTATCTCTTTTACTTAAGTTCTCTTTATTTTTTTCTTCATCAGCCTTTGTCGCAATTCTAACTACTTTTTTTAGTGGTTCTACAATTTTACAAGGTTTTACTGCAGTTTCCTCACTTATTATTGTTCCGTATTCTAGTCCCCTTGCTGTCTCTACAATTACATTTGTCTTAAGTTTTAACTCTAGTCCGTTAGGATCAAAGTAGTATTCTCTTCCCGCCGTCCTAAATTTTACACCAACAACATTCTTCATTATTATCCCCCAATTCTAAGAACCATTTTTTTAATGGCATAGGCCTTTGACATGTTCCTTTGAACCTCTGTTCTCGCCTTCTCTATTTCATCTATAGCCATAAAAGCAAATTCTTTTGAAATCCTTTTATCTTCATTTATTAACATATTTCGTACTTCAAGTTCTAATTGATCTAAAAGGAAAAGGCTGTCTTCTTTTTCTTTAGTGTATTTATCTATTAAAGGCTTAATTTTAAAATATGGCTTCTTTTCTATTAAAAGTTCAACAAGTTCTATTATAGTATTTTTTTTACTATCATTAAAGTCTTTTTTCATTTCTTCTACAATAAAATATTTAACACACCTCGATCTTATGGTATCTGGTATTAATTTGCTATTTTCCACTAGCAATATTAATACAGTGCCTTCTGGAGGTTCTTCTAATGTTTTTAGAAATGTATTGTATCCTTCTTCACTTATCGTTTGTGCTTGCTTTAAGATTGCTATGTTACGCTCAGCTTCAATAGGAGTTTTAGATAACCTCTCTTGCAAATCCTTAATTTGTTGGTTCTTAATACTCTTAGTACTCGACCCTCTTGCTTGAGTTTCTTCAATTACTACAAAATCTATGTGAACTTCCTTCTCTATTTTAATGCAAGCAGGACAAAGGCCACACCCATCACCTGGTTTGCTTTGACAAACTATCCCCTTAGCAAAGGCCTTTGCTAGTTCAAACTTCTCTGCACTTGTTGGGCCTTCAAAGATATAACCATGATTAATCTTATTACTTAATATATTATCAGTTAATTTATTTACTACTTTTTTATTATTATCAAAATCACTAAAAAGTATATTTTCCCTTTTCAATTAAAACTCCATTACATTTTTTCCAGTAAAGTTATTAGTTTTTTTTCTATTTTGTACCTTACTATTTCTATATCCTCACGCCCATCAATGGCTAGCACCCTCTCAGGATTGCTTTTTGCAATTTCCATGTAACCTTCGAAAACTTTTCTGTGAAAGTCATCACTTTCAATTTCTATCCTATCCTCAGCTCTACTCGATCTTCTTTTTCTTCCTGTATCAGGGTCTACATATAAAAGAATTGTCATATGAGGCATAAGCCCATCTGTTGCCCATTTATTTACCTTCTCCACACCTGTACTAAGACCTCTTCCAAAACCTTGGTATGCAATTGAAGAATCAATATATCTATCACAAATTACAATCTTACCTTCTTCAAGTGCTGGCTTTATTACTTCATTTACAAGCTGAGCTCTTGCCGCTGCATATAGCAGTGTTTCCGCCTTTGGATTCATTAGTTTATTATCTTTATCAAGTATTAACTCTCTGATTTTTTCGCTAATATCCGTTCCACCTGGTTCTCTTGTGAAAATAGGTGTAATTCCCCTTTTTTCAAAAAAATCTTTTATATATTTTAATTGTGTTGATTTGCCGGCTCCATCAGGGCCTTCTATTGTAAGGAATATTCCTTTTCTCATACCACTCTGCTTCACTTTCTTTTTTTTCAATAGACTTTTGTCTACCTATCTCTTTTTTAGTTTTCTTTTCTTTTCTTAATGAATTAATTAAATTGATAATTAATGAAACAGAAAACAAAGCAATAGGTATTAGTAGCAAAATTACTAATAAAATTTCTAAAAAAGTCATTTCATCCTCCTTGTTCTCATCTAAAAATTATAACACATATTTGTCGTTAGCGATAAACTTTCTGCATTTCTAAAGCCCAAATACCAAATAGATTAAATTGTCATAAAAGTACTAAAATTACGCTGTATTCAATCTAATCCTCTAGATTTTTTTTGTTGTTTATTGTATAATGTATATACATTATTTTACATGTAATTATGTAACACATTTAACATTCACAAGGAGGAATTAATGAAATTTTCAAACAGAATTAAAAGCATAAACTATTCAAATGTTAGAAAACTGGTTCCGTTTTTAGAGGAAGCTCAAAAAAATGGAATATTTGTGCATGAAATGCATATCGGGCAGCCAAATCTTGATACGCCAGAAATTTTTCTAAACTCAGCTAAAAACTTTGAAGATACTATCTTAAAATATACTAACTCAAAAGGAATTGAACCCTTATTAGACGCTTTCTCTAAGGATTACAAATCTCTAGGAATTAATGTAGAGCCTAAAGATATTCTAATAACTCAAGGAGGAAGTGAAGCTCTTACCTTTGCTATTACTACAATATGTGATGAAGATGATGAAGTTCTAATATTCGAACCATTCTACTCAAATTACGATACATTTTTAAAACTATCAGGTGCAAAAATTGCAACTTGTGAATTAAAAATTGAAAACGGATATGCACTTCCATCTAAAGAGGAAATACTTTCTGCAATTACTGATAAAACTAGAGCAATCATGTTCTCTAATCCAAACAATCCAATTGGTGCAGTTTTAACTGAAGAGGAAATGAAAACTATTTGTGAAGTAGCAAAAGAAAAAGACCTTTTTATAATTGCTGACGAAGTTTACAGACACTTTATTTACGGAGACGAGTTCTACAAATCTTTCCTAGAAATGGAAGGTGCAGAAGAAAACGTTATTGTTGTTGACAGTATTTCTAAAAACTATAGCGCCTGTGGTGCTAGAGTAGGTGCTCTTGTATCTAAAAACTCAGAGTTTATGGCTGAAGTACTAAAACTAGGTCAAGCTAGATTATCAGTTTCTACAATCGATCAGGTTGCAACTGCTGCCCTACTTGGACATGCTGATGAGTATATAAAAGAATCTAGAGAAACATATAAAGAAAGAAGAGATACTATTTGCGGACTTCTTTCAGAGATGGACGGCGTAATCTGTGTAGCACCTAAAAGTGCACTTTATGCATTCATTCAACTTCCAATCGAAGATACTGATGATTTTGCAGAGTGGATTCTTAGACACTTCACATATGAAGGCGAAACTATTTCATTTGCTCCTGGCTCAGGTTTCTATCAAGATCCTGCTAAGGGTAAGCAAAAAATCAGATTCTCTTTCTGTGCTAGTAGCCCAGAAGAAATCAGAAGAGCTATGAAAATTCTTGAAGAAGGTATGAAAGAGTACAAAAAAACAAAATAGTAAAATTCAAGTGAGGCTAGTACTTATATGTACTAGCCCCTTTTTTATAGGCCTATGGCTTAAGCAGGTTCTGATAAACTTATCACATTGATATTTTAGAGTTATTTAGATTGCTCCACGGTCTTTCAAGCTAACATAAGTGCCATCACCAATTATCAAATGATCTAAGACTTTAATCCCAATAAGATTTCCTACTTCCACCAACCTTTTCGTTACATTAAGATCCTCGCCACTCGGCTCTGGGTTACCGCTTGGATGGTTATGAATAAGAATTATTGCAACTGCATTCCTTCTTACTGCCTCAATAAATGTTTCTCTAGGGTTTACAATGCTTGAATTTATATCTCCTACTGAAATGCTTTGTTCTCCAATAATTTCCCCTTTAGTATTTAATAAGAGCACATTAAAATGTTCTTTTTCGTAGTGCCTCATTCTTTCCATAAACATCTCCTGTACATCATGGGCAGATGTTATGTACCTCCTCTTTCTAGGAGCTTCATTTATTCTTTTTCCAAGTTCAACAGCTGCCTTAATTTTACAAGCCTTCGCTGGACCGATTCCCCTAACTTTGCAAATTTCTTCTACGCTGCAATTAGCTAAGTACATAATACCCTTGTCACTCAAAGCCAAAACCTCTTCACTTAAGTCAATTGCCGTCTTCTCTCTTGTTCCATTCTCTACAAACAACGCTAGGAGCTCTGCGTTTGACAGTGTAGAAACTCCTTTGTACATCATTTTTTCCCTTGGCCTGTCTTCTTTTGGTAATTCTTTTAGTTTCATCTCTCTACCCTTTCTATATTTATAATTATTTATTACTGCTAATTTCTGCAAATTTTCTATAAAAAAAGTATTGACTCGAAAGTTTCAAGTCAATACTTAGTTTATTGATTTCTGTGTTTTAGTTTTCTATTTGATTTATTCTAAAATCTGTGCAGGAATAGTCCACTTCCAAGTTTTGGTTCAAACCAAGTTGATTTTGGTGGCATAATCATATCATTATCTGATACTTCAATTAGGTCTTTGATGTCAACTGGATATACTGCGAAAGCAATTTCCATGTCATTATTTACTCTTTTTACTAGGCCTTCAATGCCTCTAATTCCACCAACAAAGTCAATTCTCTTATCAGTCCTTGGATCTTCAATGCCTAGAATAGGATTTAATATGTAGTTTTGAAGTATAGCTACATCTAAAGAGTTTACTACATCATTTGGTATAATTTCAGTTTTAGCTGTTAGCTTGTACCACTTATCTTTAATTAACATTCCAAAAGTATTTTTTGCTGTAGGCTTATGCTCTTCACTTACTTCTTCCACTTCAAAGCCAGCTTCTTTAACCTTTGTTAAGAACTCTTCAGCAGTTAGGCCATTTAAATCCTTTACCACTCTGTTGTAGTCAAAAACTTCAAGATCTGAGTCTGGGAAGATTACAGTCATAAAGAAATTGAATTCTTCTGTTCCATCATAATCTGGGTTTTCTTCTCTTCTCTTTAATCCTACTTTGCATGATGAAGCTGATCTATGATGACCATCTGCAATATATAATGCTGGTATATCTTTAAACTGATTAGTAATATCTTCGATTATTGCATCACTTTCTATTTTCCACATAATGTGAGTTACATCATCATCTGTTACTAAATCATATAGTGGTGCATTTGTATCTGCATATTCGTTGATTATTTTTCTTAAAGAATTTTCATCTTTGTATGTTAAAAACACAGGTTCTGTATGAGCACTTGCAATATCGAAGTGGTTTATTCTATCGATTTCTTTTTCTACTCTCGTAAATTCATGTTTTTTGATTACATTGTTAATATAATCATCTATTGAAGCTAGTGCTACAATTCCTGTTTGAATGTTTCCATTCATTATTTGTCTATAAATATAGTATACTTTTTTCTCTTCTTCTACAAAAACTCCTCTTTCTAGAAAATCAGAGATATTGTCTCTTGCTTTTTCGTATACTGATTGTGCATATTGATCCTTTTCTTCTGGTAAATCAATTTCAGCCCTACAAATATGTAAGAATGAATTGGGTTTATCCTTTGCCATTTCAGCCGCTTCTGCTCTATTCATTACATCATATGGTAATGAAACTACTTCTGCTGCATGCTCTTTTGCTGGTCTTACTGCTTTAAACGGTCTTACTTGTGCCATTTACTACATCCTCCTTAATACTGTTAACTACTTCTTCAATAGTCATTTTAGTTGTGTCAATTACTTTTGCATCATCTGCTTGCTTAAGTGGGTTAAGCTCCCTTGTCATATCATTATGATCTCTTTCTTCTATTTCATTCAATACTTTTTGGAAAGAAATCTCAATACCTTTTTCTTCTAATTCTTTGAACCTTCTTTGAGCACGCTCTTCAGCAGAGGCAACCATATAGTATTTATATTCTGCCTCTTTCAATACATTTGTGCCTATATCTCTACCATCCATAACTACACTTTTGGTCATTCCCATATTTTTTTGCAAAGTTACCAATTTTTCTCTTACCACATCAATTGCTGATGTAGTTGAAGCCATCATAGTAACTTCTGGGGTCCTAATTAATGAGTCTACATTACTTCCATCTAAGAAAATGCTTCCCTCTGAAAAGTCTATTTCAGTTGATTCTAGCAGAGCTATCAAGCTATTTTTGTCTTTAATATCAATATTACTTTTAGACACCTTTAATGCAATAGCTCTATACATAGCACCTGTATCAATATAATCTAAATTAAGATCCTTTGCAATTATTTTGGCTATTGTACTCTTTCCAGAGCCACCAGGCCCATCAATTGCAATTCTAATTAAGTTCATTTAATCTCCTTTTACACACAAAACATATGACAAGTGATTTGCCATAGATTTTAAATAACGAAAGTATACTCTTTATATTTAGTATTACTTAAATTTTATTTTATTTTTTATTTAGAAGTGTTTCTATTTCTGAAATAAATGTTTTTATATCTGTAAACTGTCTATACACTGAAGCAAATCTCACATATGCTACCTGATCTAGATCCTTTAATTCATCCATAATTAATTCACCTATTAGAGCACTACTAATTTCTTTATCGACTAGGTTATTAATGCCTCTTTCAATTTCATTTACAATACTCTCAATTTGGGCAATAGTCACAGGCCTTTTCTCACAAGCTTTTATTATTCCGTTTGTTACCTTACTTCTATCATAAGCTTCTCTGCTTGAGTCTTTTTTTATAACCATTACAATTATTTCGTCTACTTTTTCATAAGTAGTAAATCTTCTTTCACATTTTTCGCACTCTCTCCGCCTCCTGATGATTCTACCATCTTCAGTTGGTCTAGAGTCTAAAACCTTAGTTGAGTCTTTTTCGCAAAATGGGCATCTCATATCTTACCTCCTAAGCTATTAGTTCGATTTGCGTTTGCTGCTTAATCTAGCATTATTAGATTACCAAAAAAACATTAGTTTTACAAGTTGTTTTGCATCTTTTCACAATTTACCATAGCTAAGTATTAATTTAGTCTAAAAGAAAAGCGGCTCACTGCTATATACGCAGCTTGCCGCCATAAAATTTCATGTTTAAACAATAACTATCTATCTGTTATTTGTCCACTATTTAATCTTTCAAAGTAAGATTTAGTTTCTTTAACAACTACTCCACCCAATACTAATAGTGCAATTAAGTTTGGAAGAGCCATTAAACCATTCATTGTATCTGCTAATAACCAAACTGTTTCTAAGGCTACAAATGGACCAATTAAAACTGTTAATATCCAAATCAATCTAAATCCTGTAATAACGCTTTTCTTTTCACCTGTTAAGTATACTAAGCATCTTTCAGCGTAATAATTCCAACCAAGAATTGTAGTAAAGGCAAAGAAAGCAAGACTAATCATTAATACAAAAGCTCCAGCTTCATAAGACCATGGTAATCCATTTGCAAAAGCATTAATTGTCACAGCAGAGCCTTCGAGCCCCTCAATATTCCATGAACCAGTTATAACGATGGTAAGTCCCGTCATTGTACAAATTATTACTGTATCAAAGAATGTACCAGTCATTGCTACTAAGCCTTGTCTCACAGGCTCTTTAGTTTGCGCTGCTGCAGTTGCAATTGGCGCGCTACCTAAACCTGCTTCATTAGAGAAAATACCTCTTGCAACGCCGGCCTGTACTGAAACTAAAATTGCTCCTATCACCCCTCCTGCAACTGCATCAGCACCAAAAGCGCTTTTGAAAATTGTTGCAAAAGCAGCAGGAATATGCTCAAAGTTATAAGCCAAAATTGCAATAGCTACTACTACATATAAAACTGCCATAAACGGAACAACTAATGTTGCAACCGAAGATATTCTTTTTATACCACCCAATATTACAAGTGCAGTCAAAGCTGCTACTACAACCGCAGCCACGGTTAAAGCAATTGTATACTCATTTCCAAATAGCATAATTGTGTTTTCCTTTTGCGGATCAAAAAATGCTTGAACAGCTGATACTACTGAATTTGTTTGTACCATTGTACCTATTCCTAGTAGACCTGCGCCGATTGCAAAAATAGCAAACAGTACCGCTAGCCATTTATATTTTACACCAAGACCTTTTTCGATATACATAAAAGGCCCCCCTAGAGCTTTTCCATTGCTATCTATGGTTCTATACTTAATTGCAAGAACGCCTTCAGCATACTTTGTTGCCATACCAAAGCAGGCTGCAAGTACCATCCAAAATAATGCACCTGGACCTCCAATACCCATGGCTGTAGCAACACCTACTATATTACCTGAACCTATAGTTGCAGCTAAAGCTGTACAAAGAGCAGCAAAACTTGTTACTTCACCCTCTACATCTTTTTCATTATGGCTCATATAATAAAGAGCCTTCCCTAACTTTCTAAATTGCAGTAAACCTAATCTAATTGTTAAATAGATACCTGTACCCATTATAAGCACAATCATAGGAATACCCCAAACCACACCATTAACTTGTCCCAAAAATTCTGTCATAATAACTTCTCCTTTGCAATACAAAAAAAATAAAGCCGAATAAACGACTCTGAAGATTTCATAGAACTTTAAATAATAAATCTGTCCATGATGTCCATTACCACATCTGGTAATGGGCCTATTAGAATTTCAATACTATATAAAAAAAAGTATTATAAATCGAAACTCTAAGAAGCAAAAGCTTCCATGGACAGACCTGTATTCATCGACATTAATCAAGTTATAGAAATATTAGAACTATATCGATATTATTTTACTATGCTCTGTCCTTTTGCCTGAGAGATTAACTGAATATTTATTCAGCATTACACCTTCGGCGCTCATTGGAGACTCTCCAGAGATTAAATGTTTTTATTACTATGTTAATTTAGTAACAAACATCTACTATCAATAGAATAGCAAATTTTCTATGGTTTTTCAAGGGTTTTCTTTATTTTTATAATGATAAGTTTGCTTTGTTTTTTTACTCAAATTCTCATTTTTTAAAATTCAATTTTTAACATAATAGCCAAAATAAGCCACAATCTATGGTGATTGCGGCTTATTCATTGAATAAAAATTCATTATTTTATTTTTTAGCAACTACTTTGCTGCATCTTAAACAATCTTCCCTAAAGAGAAAACCTTTTCCATAACTTTATCAATGTATATTTGTAGATAAATAGCATCAAGACCAACTGTATCTTCATAAGTAGCACCATAGTACTCTTTGTATTCTTGATCTGAAAGACCTATAGTCGCTAGCTGTTCTTCCACATATGCATCAACCTCATCTTGAGTGACTTCAATACCTTCTGCTTGTGCAATCCCATAAATAACCAATTCATTTTTTACTGTAGTCTCTGCATACTCTTTTACAGTATCATCATAATCAGCAGCTTCAATACCTAAATATTGAGAAACGTAAGTATCCCACTCTAAATCTTGTGCACTTGCCTCCTCTTCAAACTGTTTAGTTGTTTCTTCAATAATACTGTTAACCTGATCTTCTGGATAACTAATTACCTCTGATGCGTTATAGATTTGTTGAAATACTCTTGTTTTTTCAGCATACTCAGCTTCTGTTAACGCGCTGGCTTCTAGCTCTTCTCTTATTGCAGTTTCATACTCTTCAACAGTGTTATAACCCATCGTTTGTGCAAATTCATCATTGAGAACAGCATCTTCGTAAGAAGTTATGCTATTTACAGTTACTTCAAATTCGACATCAGCCCCTGCTAAATCTTCAGCAGCATAGTCATCAGGGAAAGTTAATTCTAGAACTTTTGTATCTCCTGTTTCAACACCAATCAGACCTTCTTCAAAACCATCAATGTATGTTCCAGATCCAATTTCAAGCTCAGTTCCATCTGTAGATCCACCATCAAAGGCAACACCATCTTTTGTTCCGACATACGCGATATTAACAGTGTCTCCGTCTTTAACTGTACCTTCAGACTCTACTGGAACTCTATTTGCATCAAGGTCAGAAGCAATCCTTAAATTAACATCTTCATCTGTAACTTCTGCTGTAACCTCATTAATCTCTATACCTTTATATTCACCTAACTCTATATATCCTTCTGTATCATAGTTCACTCTATCCATTTCAGAGTTTCCTCCAAGTAGGAAGAATCCTGCAACAGCAAGGCCAATTACTGCAACTGCAACAATTCCCATAATTAATTTACTATTTGATTTTGGTTGCTCTTTCTTTGCAGTTTTTTCAGGTTTAGCTATTTTTTCAGTTTTATTTGTAACAGCATCCTCTTTTACTTCTGCAGGTGTTTCTTCTGCTAAAACTTCGGTTGCCTCTGCTTCCACAGGTGTTTCTTCTGCTAAAACTTCAGTTGCCTCTGCTTCCACAAGTGTTTCTTCTACCTCAACCTCTGTAGTCTCAACTTCCACAGGTGTTTCTTCTGCTAAAACTTCAGTTGCCTCTGCTTCTACAAGTGTTTCTTCTACCTCAACCTCCGTAGTCTCAACTTCCACAGGTGTTTCTTCGTTTTTAGAATCAATATTTTGATCTTTTTCCTTATTTTCTAACATATTTCCTCCTTTATTATTTGTAATTGGTCACATAAAAAACACAATTTTATACTTTCTTTATCACATTGCCCTAAATTGCACAAAACCCAAAGCTTATTGCTTTGGGTATTTATACATATTCTTTTATTTGTTAAGTGCGCCTTTAGCTGTTTCGCATAAAGCTGCAAATCCTGCTGCATCATAAATTGCCATTTCAGAAAGCATTTTTCTGTTAATTTCAATTCCTGATACCTTCAATCCGTTCATTAGTCTGCTGTAAGAAATACCATTCATTCTTGCTCCAGCATTAATTCTAGCGATCCAAAGTTTTCTGAAATCTCTTTTTCTATTTTTTCTACCAACGTAAGCAGTCTTAAGTGATCTCATTACCGCTGGGTTAGCTGCTCTAAATACTTTGCTTTTTTGTCCGTAAAAACCTTTAGCTAATTTTAGAACTTTTTTATGTCTCTTGTGTGCGTTTAAACCTTTTTTTACTCTTGCCATCTTAATCTTACCTCTCTATCTCTTACTTGCTTAGTACTGCTTTAATTCTTTTTAGGTCAGCTGAAGTTAGCATAGTTGCTTTTCTTAGACCTCTTTTTCTGTTAGCTGACTTTTTAGTAAGAATATGGCCTTTGAAAGCCTTGTTTCTTTTTACTTTTCCTGATCCTGTGATTTTGAACCTTTTGCTTGCACCTCTATGTGACTTCATTTTGTTCTTTGCCATTTCGTTCCTCCTATATGTTTTATTACTTACTTGCTTTAGGTGATAGGAACATAGCTAAGCTCCTACCCTCCATCTTAGGTGCCTTTTCTACATCGGCAAAGTCTGAAACAACTTCTGCAAACTTGTTCATAACTTCAATACCTCTGTTTGTGCAATCCCTCTCTCTTCCTCTAAATCTTAATGTTACTTTGACTTTGTCTCCATCTTTTAGAAATTTAGAAGCAGTATTAGCCTTAACTTGAATATCATGGTCTTCTATAAATGTGCTAAGCCTAATTTCTTTTACTTGAACCATCTTCTGTTTCTTTTTAGATTCTTTTTCTCTTTTTTGAATTTCGTATCTAAACTTACCATAATCTACGATTTTGCAAACAGGTGGATTTGCGTTTGGAGAAATATTTACTAAGTCAAGGCCTTTTGCTTCAGCAATGCTTAAAGCTTCTTCTCTAGATATTACACCTAGCGGTTCTCCATCTGCGTCGATTACTCTTAGTTCTGTTCCTCTAATTTCATCATTAATTAAAATTTCCTTACTGATAATTCTTTCCTCCTAAAAAAAAATTGTAGTGAATTTGAAAAATTCCGCTACAATACTTAAGGCTTTGCCTATTTGTACATATTAACCATATTAGATATACTTATGGTGAGAAGCGGAAACTTCTTCTTTGTTACTTTTGTAGAATAACATGAATTCGCCTACCTGTCAACTGTTTTTCTAATTATTTTATTCATAATAAAAAATTAGACTGTAGACAGCTAAAACAGCATTACTCTACAGCCCTTATTATATCATTTTTATTACTTTATGCCAAGTCCTTCTTCAATATTTGTAATTATTGTATTTTCTATATTTGCTTAATCTTATTCCATAGACTTCAAATTAGGACTAATTACAAGTTCTGCCCCTGTAGCTTCTTGAACTTGTTCAATTGTAAAGTCTGGATGAATTTCTGTTAGAACTAGACCTTCTTCCTTTACTTCTATAACACCCATTTCAGTTACAATTAGGTCTACTACTCCAACTGCAGTTAATGGCAAGGTGCATTCTTTAAGTATTTTATGTTCCCCTTTTTGTGTGTGAAGCATTGATTCTATAACTTTTTTTGCTCCAACAACAAGGTCCATAGCACCTCCCATTCCAGGTACCATTTTTCCTGGAACAATCCAGTTTGCAATATTGCCTTTTTCGTCAACCTGAAGCGCTCCAAGAACCGTTGCATCAACATGTCCACCTCTGATAATGCCAAATGAGGTTGCACTATCAAAACACATAGATCCTGGATTTAGTGTTACATATCCTGCCCCAGCATTAATTATATCAACATCCTCTAAGCCCTTTTCAGCTGCAGCGCCCATGCCCATAATCCCATTTTCAGATTGTAGAACAATGGAAACTCCTTCTGGTGTATAATCTGCTACCATCGTTGGCATTCCTATACCAAGATTAACAACATCACCATCTTTTAGTTCTTTTCCTACTCGTTTAGCAATAGTAATTTTTGGATCTACAGTTCCCATTTCTTCTCACCTCCTACTATAGCATCTACAAAGATTCCTGAAGTAGTAACGTTATTTGGTTCAATTTCACCAACCTTAACTATTTCATAAGCACCTACTATTACAGTATCTGCTGCAGTTGCAATTAAAGGGTTAAAGTTCACTGTACTACCTAGATAAGTTACATTTCCAAATTCATCAACTTTATTTCCCCTCATTAAAGCAAAGTCAGCTCTTAAAGGCTCTTCTAACAAATAGTCCCTGCCCTTAACATTAATTACTTTTTTGCCTTCAGCAACTATAGTGCCTACTCCTGTAGGAGTTAAGAAACCACCAAGTCCAAAGCCACCAGCTCTAACTCTTTCTGCTAATGTTCCTTGCGGTACTAAAATACACTCTATAGTCCCATTATTCATTCTTTCACCAACTTCTCGGTTTAGTCCAACATGCGAAGCTATTAAGGTCTTTACCATTCCTGCTGAAATAAGCTTTCCAACTCCTCTACCTGGCACTCCTGCATCATTACATATGATAGTAAGATTCTTAACACCTTTTTCAACTAAAGCATCCATTAGTATCTCTGGGGTTCCACAGCTCATGAAGCCTCCAACCATTATTGATGCTCCGTCATTTATGTCAGCTATTGCTTCCTTTGCTGTCATAATTTTATTTTTCATATATTATTCTCCCCATTGAGGTAGTTTTTTCTCTACACTCATCATTTTTGCAGCTTCTTCTGGTGTAGCAATTTCTCTTCCTATTGCCTTAGCAATATCTACACATCTTTGTACAAGTTCTGCATTGCTTACCTTATGTCCTTTTGGGAATTCTACTACATCTTCAAGTCCCGTTCTTACATGTCCGCCTAAAGCTATTGCTAGTGGAATAAGATTGAATTGAGATGGTCCGATTGCAGAAAGAGTCCAAGTTGATCCTGCTGGTAGACTTTCTACCATGTGTAGTAAATTCTTTGGCGTTCCTTCTATTGATCCTGGCACGTTCATTACTAAATTAAAATGTAGCGGCTCTTTAAGTATTCCTTTTTTCACAAGGTGTTTTGTATTAGTAATCATTGCAACATCAAAGGCTTCAATTTCTGGTTTCACATTGTTATCTAGCATCTTTTGAGCAAGATCAGTAACTAGTTTAGGTGAGTTCGCATTGACGCTGGCAATAAAGTTTGAGGATCCTGTCGCTAAGCTAGCCATTTGCGCTTGTGGAAGGTCAAGCATTTGCCCTCTCCACTCTACAGTATTTTCGCCACCTCTAGCTCCTGTTGAGACCTGACGAATTACATTAATGTTTTCTTCATCCAACTTATTCAGATACTCTTCATATAACTCTCTTCTACTTGTCGGCTCTCCATTTTCATCTCTAACATGCATGTGTGCAACCGATACTCCAAGCTCAACACATTTTTTTACGTCTGCAACCATTTCGTCGATGGTTACAGGTGTATTAGGGTTCATTTCTTTATTTGGGACATTGCCCGTATGAGCTAGTGTTAATATTAGTTTTTCCATTATAGTACCTCCTCACAAGTTCTCTTAATTGCTTCCTCTAGACCCTCTACTAGTTCGTCACATTCTTCTTTTGTAATGTTAATAGGCGGTGTAATTTGAACGTGGTCTCCTCTTACTGCATCTGCAGAGCCGCCACCTGGGTAAGGTGCGATTCCAAGATCTAAGCAGTGGTTTGTAACAATAGAGTTCACTTTTGCACTTGTTTCAAATGGCTCTTTAGTAGCTTGATCTTTAACAAATTCAATCCCAAGCATTAAGCCTTTTCCTCTTACTTCTCCTACAATTGGGTATTTATATAGTTCTTCTAGTCTTCCTTTTAGGTAGTCTCCTTGCACTGCTGCATTTTCAACATATCCTTCTCTTTCCATAATAGAAATTACTTTTGCAGCTATACCTGCCGATAGAGGGTTTCCTGCATAAGTATGCCCATGGTGGAAGCTTCCAGAACCATCAACCATAACCGCATCAAATACTTTGTCATTAGCAATACAAGCTCCAATAGGAGTGTATCCACAGCTCATACCCTTTGCGGCGCATAGAATATCCGGAACTAATTCTTCACCATAGTGTTCGATGGCCATTTTCTTACCGGTTCTACCAAATCCAGCCATAACCTCATCATCTATCCAAAGTACGTCATATTTGTCGCAAATTTCTCTTACCATTTTAAAGTAAATTGGTGCTGGGTGAACTCCTGGCGCTGCTGAACCTACCACTGGTTCCGAGATAAAGGCCATAA
Source organism: uncultured Oscillospiraceae bacterium (assembly GCA_964369805.1). Taxonomy (GTDB): domain Bacteria; phylum Bacillota; class Clostridia; order Peptostreptococcales; family Anaerovoracaceae; genus CAYJHC01. The sequence continues at coordinate 547 of CAYJFM010000011.1, read as the reverse complement.
TATTTTCAGCTCCCTGTCTCAAAATTTCTTCTTCTATTGCTTGTGCAGCTCTAACGCTTGTTTCTTCTAATGTTTCGCATCCCCAAGGGTTTCTATAATGATAGAATTGTGGTACTTTAGGAAATTGTTGCAATAGTGGATCAAACATTTTTTTTCTGCCTGTAATTCCTGTAATTGCAAGTGATCCTAGTGTGTTGCCATGAAAAGAAGTCCACTTTGAAATAACTTTATGCTTTGAAGATGATCCACCATCTCTTTCTACAAAGTATTGTCTTGCAAGCTTAATTGCAGATTCTGTAGCCTCTGAACCACCTGATACAAAATATGCGTGATTTAAGTCACCTGGTGTCCAGTCTGCAATTTTAGCTGCGCATTCTTCAATTGTATCTACCGTCCATCTTGAAAGGTGGGTAAAAGCAATTCTTTCCATTAATTCTTTTGTGTACTCAGCAATTTCTTTATTTCCATGTCCAATGTTAGCTACTGCTGATCCTGAGCATGCATCTAAATATCTTTTTCCATTTTCTTCATATAAGTATATTCCTTC
>CAYJFM010000010.1:40483-54928 GCA_964369805.1 uncultured Oscillospiraceae bacterium | reverse complement strand
CACAAAACATGAAAACCCCGACACCAAAAGCTACACTACCCCAGAAAAAACTTTTAGTTAGGTTGAGGGGCCATTTCTCTCTAAAGTACAAAGAAAGCACAGTAATAATAATTACAACACCTACACAGACTAGGATGGTAATTGCAACACCTTCTTCTAAATATATGATATATCCAGTAACTAACCCAAGTATTAATGCCATTGTAAAGCTTACAATAGGCCTTCTAATTGTGCTTTCAGTCATTTCCATTGTCTTTCATAACTTTTCCATCTTCTTTCAACTATTCATAATATCCTAGCAAAACACTTGCATATCATAACTTAAAGCTATAATAAGTAAAATATTTAATAAGAACATTATACCATTTTTTTCCATTTTTGCAACTAATTACTTTTGCACCTACTTTCAATTTATGGTATAATATTTTAGATTATTTTGAAGAATCATGAGGTAACTAATTTGAATAATAACAAAAAAAACGATATTAGCAATGATAGTATTTTAAATTCATTGTTTGGCGATGAGCCAGTAACTGAAAATGTAGAAAATTCAAGCAATAACAGCAGTACAACCAAGGACTCTAACAGTTTAAAAAATGACCCTGTGCTTGCAGAACTATTTGGTTCAGTAGAAGAGGAGCAGCTAGCACCTGAAGAAAAGCTTACTAAAGCACCATCTAATAATATCTCTACAGATGCTTTAAACAATGCTGAAAGTAAGGTGGTATCATCTGAAACACAGCACTTTGATATGTCAAGTAGCAATATAATAGAAAAAAGTCCTAATGAGAAAAAAACTAGTGATGAAACGCAGGTTTTATCTTCATTAACCGAAGCCGATATAATTGATAGTAAAAATGAAGTTCTAATTGAGGAGGCAATCTTGGCAACAAATAGTCCAAAGAGAAAACCACAATCTAAAGTAAAAATGGTACTCAAATACGCCTTCTTACTTTGTCTAGCCGGTGTATTATATATTGGTTTTTTTGCAGCAAACGTTGTATCTGCAACTCCTGAAATAGATCCTACAACTATGTATTCAACACTAAATTCAAGTTCAACACTATATGATGATCAAGGTGCTAAACTTGAGACCCTTTCTTTCGGAGAAGGCTCTAGAGTTTTAATTGATTATGAAGAAATTCCAGAAAATATGATAAATGCTATAGTTGCTATTGAAGATAAGACTTTTTGGGAACACAGCGGATTCAATTTTATTAGAATATTTGGAGCTATATTCGAAAGCCTTGTTGGTGGTGGTGATATTTCTGGTACAAGTACACTTACGCAACAGCTAGCAAGAAATGTATATTTGCCAGAAACAATGAGCATTAGATCATATAGCCGTAAAATATCAGAAGCTTATTATGCAATGCAAATAGAACAAAGCCTTACAAAAGAAGAAATTGTAGAAGCTTACCTTAATACTGTATTTTTAGGATATAACTCATATGGTATAGAAGCTGCTTCTCAGGCGTATTATGGCAAGCCTGCTAGCCAAATGACACTAGAAGAATGCGTTGCCCTTGCAGCTATTCCAAAATCTCCAACGGCATTTGCTTTGGTTGAGCAAGTTGACACTAGTAATATTACAACTCAAATTGATCCTAATTCAGTTTTAGATACTAGCTCAAACTTTGTCTATGTTTATAATGGAGATGAATCAAAAGACCGTCGAGAGTTAATTTTATATAACATGAAAGATCAAGGTTATATAGACGAGGCAACTGAGCAAGCAGCAATTGCAGCTGATCTTAAGTCTCATATACATGTAACTACCGATCAAGAAGATAAGGTCACAGCTTATTTTGGGGATTATGCTATAAATGAAGTTCAGGCAGACTTAGTCGCTGAAGGGTATACGGAGCAACAAGCAGCAGCCATGGTGTATGGAGGCGGCCTACATATTTATACAACTTTAAATCAACAAGCTCAAAATGCTATACTTGAAGAGTATGAAAATTCAAGTAACTTTCCATACCTAACCTCTATACCTTATGATGGAAACAACAACATTACAGATACCTATGGTAATGTAATATTAGAACCTTTAGATCGATTTATCAGCGATGATGTTTTTACACTTACATCAAGCGAGTATACATTTGATGATGCTGGTAATATGATATTATATGCTAATAAGAGACTTTCATTCATTGAAACTACCGTAAATGGAGCTATTGATTACAGTGTTGAATTTCCTGCTATGTATGACTTCATTGATGGTACTCTACATACAATTGAAAATGGATTTCTATTAATTCCTCAAGAATATAAAACTTTAAATTCAGACGGAAACTTAGTAATTGATGCCTCTTTCTTTACAGAAGGACATTATCCAAATTTCTTTGTTAAGTCAGGAACTTCATACGTTGTTTCAGATGGAAGCTATTTGTTAAAGCAAGCTATTGTTCAACCACAATCTGCCATGGTAATTACTGATTATAAAAACGGTGAAATAAAAGCAATGGTTGGAGGCAGAGGCACTAGCGGTAGTATGCTTTATAACAGAGCTACTTCACCAAGACAGCCTGGATCTAGTATCAAACCTTTATCTACTTATTCATTAGCACTACAAAAAGGTGCTGAAGCAGCTGAAACAGGAACACCAATGACATTTGCTACAACAGATAGCAAAGATCAACCTGAGTATATTGGTGATTACTGGACAGCATCATCTTATATTAATGATGCCGCCCTTAACTTAAACGGTACTAGCTGGCCTAAAAACTCTTACGGTGGCTATAGAGGGCTTATAACCATGCGTAATGCTGTTACAATTTCTTCCAACGCTGCTACCGTTAGAGCATTTAATATGCTTGGTGCTACTGAAGCTACTGAGCATTTAGAAAAAATGGGAATTTCAACTATTGTTGATTCAGACGAAGACGTTAATGACCAAAATCCTGCGGCACTAGCCCTAGGTGGTATGACTGTTGGAATTTCTCCGCAAGAACTTTCTGCTGCATATGGTATTTTTGGAAATGAAGGAGTTTATGTAGAACCTATTTCATATACTAAAGTAACCGATAATAATGGTGATGAGGTATTAGATAGACCAGAGCAAACTAAGACTCAAGTTATTGATCCAGGGGTTGCATACATCATGAGAGATATAATGTTTGATGTTGTTACAAGTGGTACTGGTACTGCTGCTGGCATATATGGAACTCAAGTGTCAGGTAAAACAGGTACAACTGATAATAACTTTGATATATGGTTTGCAGGGATAACACCTCAATACTCTGCTGCTGTATGGATAGGCTCTGATGTAAATATTAAACTTACAAGTGCTTCTTATATGGCTGCTAGTTTGTGGTCAGATGTAATGAGCGATGCTATAGCTGGCATGGGTGGTGAATATTCTGCTCAACCAAGTAATGTAATCTATTCTAATGGAGAGTATTATGTTACTGGGACAAATAAAAATCTAAAAAAACCAGGCACTGAAGTAACAGTTTGTAATGTTTCAGGCTATGTAGCTACACCTTGGTGTACAGATACTTCAGAAGAAATTTTAGATGAAGATGATGAAAAAGGTAAATACTATTGTAATGTTCATAATACAGGTAAATATGAAATAGCACCTGGTGCGACACTTAATCCGAATTTTGTAGATCCAGATGCAAAACCTGAAGAAGAGGAAGAAGATAAGGAAGATGAGGAAACACCTACTCCAGAACCTGAAGACCCAGAAACAACACCTTAAAGGCATTTAATATATCAATCCAGATTAATATATTAAATAATAAGTAAAATCAAAACGGATAAATTCACTTTGAATTTATCCGTTTTCCATTATACATTATATTTCCATCGACTTTTTATAGGTTTAGTCCTAAAGCTCTAGCTCATATAGTATCATTGACAAAACTGCCGCCGATGCTGTTTCTGTTCTCAAAATCCTGCTACCTAAGGTTACAGCCTTAATACCTTCTTTTTGAAGTATTTGTACCTCATTATCAGAAAAACCGCCCTCAGGTCCAATTAAGATGCCTATAGTTGCAGTCTTATTAATGTTTTCAGCCTCTGCTTTTAGTAATTCCTTTATGGTAATATCCTCTGCAGATTCATATGGAAATATTACTAGGTCTATTTTTTTTAGCTCATTAATTATGTCTTTAAAATCTTGCGGTGTATTCACTATTGGAATAGTTCCACGCTTGGATTGCTTTGCTGCGGATAAGGCTATTGCGTTTTGTCTTTGGACTTTTTTTTCTTCCTTAGCATTCTTTATAGAAACACATCGGTCCATATATACAGGTGTTATTTCACAAACGCCTAATTCTACAGATTTTTGAACAATTAAATCCAACTTTCCTTGTTTGGGCATTCCCTGAAATAGTTTAATTTTATATGATGGTTCTCCTTTTGTTTTGCTCTTTGTTAAAACCTTAGTTTCTACTACATCATTATCTATATTAGAAATTTCACATAAGTATTCAAAAACTTCCCCATCTGATATCTCTACTAAATCACCTTCTTTGAGCCTTAAGACCTTCGTTATATGTTTTACTTCTTCTCTATCAATAATTAAAGCCTTATCATTCACAATATCATGTTTATCTACAAAAAACCTATTCATACTAACCCTTCACTGCAATTGCACACCATTCACCATCTTCAACATAGTTGTCTAAAATCAAACCTCTTTCCCATAGTTTCTCTACTACATCATCCTTTTGCTCAATTAAAATTCCAGAGGCAATGAAAATCCCTCCTTCTTTCATATGTTTTTTCACACTTTCAGATAAAAAAATCACTAAAGATGATATTAAATTTCCAACAACAACATCTACTTTTATATCTATGCCTTTTGTTAGATCTCCATAGACTGCTTTTGCTTCACCACTATTTCCATTAATTTTGATATTCTCCTCAGCTACTTTTACTGCATCCCTATCAATATCTACACCAAGGATTTCTATTGCACCTAATTTAGCTGCTGCAATAGCCAAAATACCAGAGCCAGTTCCTACATCAAGTATAGTTTTTCCTTCACATCCATAGTCTTCCATCAGCCTTATGCACATAGATGTAGTTTCGTGAGTGCCTGTTCCAAAAGCCATACCAGGATCCATTTCAATGATTTTGCAATTTGCAAACTCATTTTGAAGTTCCTTTTCAGAAATATTCTGCCACGTTGGCTTAACCACAAAACTATCTGAGATCTTTGTCGCTTTGTAGTGTTCTTTCCACTTATCTTTCCAAGCAGCATCATCAACATCATCTATTTCTAAATAAAGCCGACCTAAATCTATTGCTCTCTCTTTTGCGTAATCATTTCTGCTTCTCATTGTTAAGATATCACTCTGAAGGTCACGCATAATGTCAATATTTTCTATGTCTAAGTAGAATGTAATGACCGTTTCTTCATTTTCCACCTGGTCAGGTAAAAAGTCCCAAAGAAGCTTTTCTTTATTGATAATTACTTCTTCTCTAACCTCTGGACCTTCAATTGAAAACTGCTCAATACCTCTCATCACTAGCATCAAAGATACCAGTTCTGTTCCTTCTTCAGTTGTAAATATTTTGCCTCTAATATATTCCATAACTCCTCCTTAACTTGATCAAGCATAAAAAAAAGCAGGCAACCGCCCACTTTTTTTAAATGCTTATTTTAGTACAAAGGTTCATCATCCTTAGGCGCTTCTTCAGTGCTTTTTAAATCTTCTTCATATGATTCTGATCCTGCTCCTGTTTCATCGCTAGCTAATGCTTCTTCTTCAAAAGCATGAGCATCTTCAACTTCTGTAACTGTTTTAGAAACTTCATCATAAGATTCTTCTGTTGGCTCAGGAAGAATTTCTTTAATGCTTAGGCTAATTCTTTTTCTATCTTTATCGATTTCAAGAATTTTAGCTGAAACAGTTTCTCCAACTGTTAGTTCTTCGCTGATGTTGCCAACTCTTTTGTGGCTGATTTCAGAAATGTGAACAAGTCCATCTAGTCCTGGTTCAAGTTCAATGAAGCAACCGTATTCTTTAATTTGAACAACTTTGCCTGATACTGTATCACCTACATTGTATTTTTCATCTATTGTAGTCCATGGCTCTGGCTTTGTTTGTTTAAGTCCTAGAGAAATCTTTCCATTATCTTCATTCATTGAAAGAATCATAACATCAATCTCTTGACCTAAAGTTAAAGCTTCTTTAGGGTGCTTTAATTTACCCCATGAAATTTCAGAAATGTGTAGAAGTCCATCTACTCCACCTATATCTACAAATGCACCGTAATCAGTGAATCTCATTACTGTACCTTTTACGATATCTTTTTCAGAAACTTTGCTCCAGATTTCTTGGATAACTTTCTTTCTTTCGTCAGCTAGGTGTTGTTTTCTAGAGAAAACAGCCTTGCCTCTTCTTTTGTCAACTCTAGTTACTCTTACATCAAATGTTTGACCTAAGTATTCTTTAGAGTCTTCAATGTACTTGTCTGACAGTTGAGACAATGGAATAAATCCTTGAATTTCCTTATAGATAGCGATTACACCACCGTTAACTTGTCTTGCAACTGTAACTTCGATAAGCTCACCATTATCAAAGGCTGCATTAATTTCATCCCAGTGTTCTCCTGCTTCTAGTTTCTTTCTAGAAAGTAGAATATTTCCGTCTCCATCATCAGTCTTTACAACTTTAGCTTCGATCTCTTCGCCTTCTTTAAAGACGTCAGTCAACTTTTGATCCCCTTCCATTGTGATCTCATTCAGTGGAATTACTCCATCTTTTTTACAACCTAGATTCACAATAATCTCTTTGTCTGATACCTGATGAATTGTACCTGTGATCATTTCTCCATTTCTCGGTAATCTTAAAGATTTTTCGATTTCTTCCATGAAGTCTTGCATTCCTTGCCCTTCAAATTTTTCGCTCATTTTACTAAATACCTCCTCAATCGCGATCTCAGGTGTCGATGCACCTGCCGCAATACCTATTTTATTATATTTTCTAACTACTTTCAATGGTAAATCTGATATTTTTTCAATAAAAATACTATTTTTACAGGTTTTTTTTGAAATTTCAAATAATTCTCTCGAATTAGAGCTATTTTTATCTCCAATGACTATCATTAATTCCATTTTCTCAGCAGTTTTTTTGCATCCGTCTTGTCTTTTTGTAGTTGCATCACAGATAGTATTTACTATTTCCAGGTTCTCAAAATTTTCTTTAAGAGTTTCTGAAATTTCATCGAACATTTCTTTTCTAATTGTTGTCTGTGCAACTACAAATATCCTCTCCCCATCATTTGATAATAGACTGCGAAGATTTAAAGCTTCCTCTGCAGAATTAATAATATAGCCCTTATTATCACACCACCCATTTATTCCTATTACCTCAGGGTGTTCTTTCTTTCCAATGATAATTATGGTGTTTTCTCTTTTTTTCTCATACACCATTTTTTGGATTTTCTTAACATATGGGCATGTTGTATCAATTACTTCAAAGTTGTTTTTTTGGGCTTGTTTATATATTTCTTCACCTACCCCGTGAGCTCTAATGATCAAATGTACTTTTTTATCACTTTGAGTTATATCTTCAAGGCTTTCTGCTGTAATAAGTCCTTTTTTTTCTAATTTTTCTATTACTTCCTTATTATGAATTAGTTTTCCGTAAGAGTATACAGTTCCTGTATTTTCAGCCACCTTTTCAATAATTTCTTCAGCCTTAGAAATAGCTCTTTCAACTCCAAAGCAAAAGCCTGAATGAGGTGCTCTTATTATAATTTTTTCATCCATCTTACACCTTCTCCTAATACTTTATCTTTGTTTCTTATGGTTGTTTGCATCTATCATTTTCAACTGTTCTAAATAATTTTTGAACGCAGACTCTTTTCCATTGTCTGTTGGAAAATAGTATTTTATTCCATCTTCTTGTAGTTCATCTGGTAAATACTGCTGGGTTACATATCCTCCATAGGCATGTGGGTATTCATAAGTAAGGCCTATCCCACGTTCCTTTGCACCCTTATAATGGGCGTCTTTTAAATGTGGTGGTATATCACCCACATTTCTTAGTTTTACGTCGGCTAAGGCTTGATCTATGGCCATTAAGATGGCATTTGATTTAGGGCAAGAGCTTAACATTATTACAGCATGTGCCAGATTAATTCTAGCCTCTGGAAAACCTACCATCAAACTTGCATCAACACAGTTCTTTGTAATTGAAATTGCTTCCGGATAAGCCAGGCCTACATCTTCACTTGCAATAACAAGTAGTCTCCGTCCTATCATCTTTTCATCTGCCCCGCCTTCTATTAATCGTGCCAAATAATGAATTGCTGCATCAGGATTGCTTCCTCTAATTGACTTTTGAAGGGCAGATAGCAAATTATACTTATCCTCTTCCTTATGATAAAAATTAACTTTCCTTTGCATGGCCTCACCAACAATTGGCAGAGAAATTCTCTCCCCTTCATCAAGATTGTCAACTACAAACCCAATTGTATCTAATGCTACTCTTGCATCTCCTGAACTGAAATTTGCTACAGTGGTTAGTGCTTCTTTATCAATTTTGATATTTAAATTACCTAATCCTTTTTCTCTATTATTTAGAGTGTTATTGATTATTTCTTTTATGTTTTCTTCAGTTAGTGGCTTAAATTCATAAATTCTTCTCACCCTGCTAATAATCGCATTGTTAATAGAAAAATATGGATTTTCGGTTGTGCTACCTATAAATTTCACAATGCCTTCTTCTAGTCCCTTTAGTAAGGAGTCTTGCTGCAGTTTATTCCATCTATGAAACTCATCCACATATAGATATGTTGTTCTCTTTTCTAGCCCCTTAGCTCTTATTTCACATTTTTTTAAAATATCTTTCAACTCTTTAGTGCCAGTAGTGGATGCATTTATTTCTTCAAATTCTCCATCCATTTCTCTTGCTATTATTCTTGCCAATGTTGTTTTCCCAGTTCCACTTGGACCAAAAAAAATTGCAGATTCAAAAGTTTTATTTATCACCGAGTTATATAAAAGAGAACCTTTGTATAAAAAGTGGGATTGTCCCACAAATTCCTCTAAGGTTCTCGGTCTCATTCTAGTGGATAATGGAATCATTTCAACCTCTCTAACACTCTTGAATATCCCTCTGACCCATATACTAAGCACTTATTTATTCTGCTTATAGTAGCCGTAGAAGCACCTGTCGCTTCTTCAATTTCACTATATGTGGCACTAGCATCAAGCATTTTTGCCACGTGAAGCCTTTGCGCCATTACATGGAGTTCATGAATTGTACACACGTCTTCAAAAAATCTATAGCAATCTTCTTCATCCTTAAGAGATAAAATGGCTTCAAATAAACCATCTACATCCTCTCTTTTTAATTTTGATTGATAAGTCATATTATATCCTCCTCACGTGCTCTTTCCCACTTTAGCACTTTAATACATTATAAACTTATAACTAATTAAAGTCTATATGTTTTACATAGAAAAGCCTCACCTTATTTTAATAAGGATAGTGCTTTGTTAAACTGCTCATCTAGATCTTCTATTTTGTAATCAGGTTCAATGCCTACTTCATGTATTTCTTCACCATCAGGAGTTACAAACTGGCTAGTAGTTATTGAAAATCCTGTTTCGTCAGTTAAGGTAGATAGGGCCTGGGTAATTCCCTTTCCATATGTGGTTTCTCCTATAACCTTTACTCCTTGACTTTGTAGTCCTGCTATAAGAATTTCCGATGCACTTGCAGTGTTTTGTCCAGCTAAAACTACAATCGGAATCGCTGTTTTCCCATCACTAGCTTCATATACCGTTGAGTTTTCACCCTTTCCTTCTGCAGAAACGATTACTCCTTCATCCATTAGCATGTCTGCAATTTCAACTGCTGCATCAACAGATCCGCCGCCATTTAATCTTAGGTCAAGTATAATTCCTTTTACTCCCGCTTCTTCCATTTTATCTAGTTCTATTTCAAAGTTATCTGGAGTATTCGGGTCGAAAGAATTAAGCTGGATAACACCAATATTATCTTCTCTTATTTCTGCGGCTAAGTCTTTTTCTTCAATCTTCGCTCGAGTTGGCTTAATTTCTAAAACTTCATCGCCCCTTTGGACTTCAAGTGTAACCGTCGTGCCGTCTTCCCCTCGAATATTATTTACAGCCTCATCTAGGCTCTCCATTTCCTCTCCATCTACGCTGAGTAATATATCCCCTTCTTTAAGACCCGCTTCTTCGGCTGGGCTATCAACATAAACCTCATTTATAACTATACTACCATCCTCGTTTAATTTAAATACAGCACCAACTCCATAGAATTCTCCATTATAAGCATTCATTCTCTCCTCTAGCTCTTCCTCAGTCATATAATATGAATATTCATCTCCTAATGCTGTAAATATGCCCCTGTAGGCACCCGTTAATAAGTCTTCTGTCTTAACATCCTTGTAATAATTTTGGTGTATAGTATCTATGAGCGTATCTAACTTTTCAAACTGTTCGTATGATTCAGTTAATTTGCTATACTCCTCCACATCTACCTTCATCGTCCCATTTCCAGTTAAATATTTCAAATTTGTCCCCATAAAAGTTAGGACTCCACCTATAAGAGCTGCTGCAATAATAACTAGAATTAATTTGTTTTTAGAAATCGAAACCATGGTTTTACTCCTGTTCTGTTATGTCATCAACAATAATTTGTACTTTTTTTCTACCATTCCATTGGTTAATTGAAAGGCTACCTACTATTGAAACTTCCCCTCTACCATAAATTACTTTTTCGTATTCTACAGCCTTCGAAAAGATTACGCAATCAACTTTGGCTTTTCCTTTTCCTACTGTAAATCTAGCGTGATTGCCAGCTTTGCCCATAGGAGCTTGATTAAATATAACCTCTTTGTTTAGCCCTATTCTCGGTCTTTCGTTAGCTGCCCCAAAAGGCCCTAACGCTTCTAACTCTTCAACAAATTCAATGTTAATATCATCTGGTGAAAGCTCTATATCACTTTTAATCTCTCTAACAAATAGGCTTTCATTTTCGTTTTCCATTTCTAGAAGGTCAGCTTGAATTCCTTTCCTTAACTTTTCTAGATTTTCCTTTTTCATTGAAAACCCACAAGCACTGCTATGTCCTCCAAATTTCATAAATAGACTTTCATGTTTTTTTAACATGCTATGAATATTAATTTTATCAATACTTCTGCTAGTCCCTTTTAATCCATCTTTCATATCAGTAACTATAACAGTTGGCCTATTGTAATGTTCTTTTATCTTTCCTGCTACTATACCAGTAATACCTTCATGAGCATCTCCCGCATATATAATAAAAATATTACTACCATTACATTGAGTTTCAATTTTCTCAACACACTCTAAATAGGTTTCCTCTTGCTTTGCTTTTCTTTGCAAATTAGCATTTATTAATGCATCTGTGGTCTGTTCTAAGGTGTCTTCATTAAGAAAGAACTCTACAGACATGCTGGCATTACCCATCCTGCCTGTTGCGTTTATGTGTGGTACAATTAGAAACGCTACTTCTTCTGCTGATATTTTTTCCCCTTGAAAGTCAGATTTTTCTAATAGCATTTTAATACTATTTCTCCTCTTTGCATTCAGTTGGTTTAGTCCATATTTAACAAAAGTTCTGTTTTCATCAATTAGCGGAACCACATCTCCGATTGTTCCTATAGCTAATACATCTAGCAATTCCCTAACAACTTTTGAGTCTGATCCATTTGCTTTAATTAAGCCTTGCCCTAGTTTAAAGGCTACTCCGCACCCTGCGATTCCTTTAAAAGGATATTTACACTCTTCCTGTTTAGGATTAATCATTAAACAATCTATTTTTTTATCACCTACAGAGTGATGATCTGTTACTAAAATCTCTAAACCAATTTCTCTTGCGTATCTAACCTCTTCATAAGATACTGCTCCGCAATCTACAGTAATCACAACTTGCACATCATCTTCTTTTATAGATTTTAGTGCTTCTTTAGATAAGCCATAACCTTCTTTGAATCTTGATGGAACAAAATAAGTTACTTTAGATTTTTTATTATTATCTTTATCATTTTCATCAATAATGAAATCGAGTATTGTTTTAAGAATTACTATTGAAGTCACTCCATCAGCGTCATAGTCACCGTAGATACATATATTTTTTCCTGCCTTAATGCAATTCAATACAAAATCCACTCCTGCTTTCATGTTTAAAAGGAGGAATGGATCATGTGTTAGTTTTGGCACGGGAGAAAGAAATTCTTCCAATTCCGCTTCTCCCATACCTTTATTTCTTAAAAATTCGATTATTATTGGGTTTATATTTTTCATAAAATATATCCCTTTCTAAATTTGAGTAACGCTTTACTAATTAGCTTTAGTAAATATGTAACGCTACACTACTTTTTATATCAAGTTATAAGTAATTCATTGGATTTACTGCATACCCATTTTCCCTTACTTCAAAATGTAAATGAGGGCCTGTAGAGTTTCCTGTGCTACCAGCATATGCAATTACTTGTCCTCTACTTACAGTCTGTCCAACAGACACTGCTAAGCTACTATTATGGGCATATACGGTTGAAACACCGCCTCCATGGTCTACTATTACCATGTTTCCATAGCCTCCGCCCCAACCAGATAAAATAACAGTTCCTGAAGAAACAGCATAAATATTAGCTCCAATATTAGCCGATAAATCTATCCCTGAATGCCATCCATCTTTACCACTACCAAAAGGATCTGGTCTAGTACCATAGTCCGAAGTAATATATCTAGATACAGTTGGCCAATGAAATCCATTCCCATCATCAAAGCTACTTCCATCTCCAGAATTACTACTACCCAAGTTTCCACTTTCAAATTGATTTGTAAGAGCCTCTGCTTCTTTCTCTAAAGCCTGGATTTGTCTTTCAATTTCTAAGTTTTCATCAGAAATTTTATCTCTTTCAGCTGCTAATTCATCTTTTGCTGCTTCTAAAGCCTGTTCACTCTCTGCAAGTGTAGCCTTTTCAGCTTCAAGTTCTTCCTTAATTGTTTCAACCTTTAATTTTTCAGCTTCAATAATTGCAAAGTCTTCTTCTAGCAACTTAACAACATCTTGATCATTTTCATAAATCATTTGAACCATCTCTACATTAAGAATTAACTCCGAAACATCTTCTGAATTAAGTAGCACGTCTACAAAGCCTAAGCTTCCGTTTTTATACATAGCTCTTAACCTTTCATTAAGTTCTGATGTGCTTTGCTCAATTTCTAATTCTTTTGCTTCTAATTCTGCTGTAACCGTTGTAAGTTCTGCTTCTTTTTCTGCAATACTCGCATTCACAGTATCAATATCTGCCTGTGCTGCAGCAATATCCTCATTTAATAATGATATTTTATCAGTTAACCCACTAACCTCTGATTGTCCTTCTGCTAGCTTATCCTCTGCTGCATCAATTTCGCCTTGAACACTCTCTAGTGAATCTTCTGCATAAACATTAGTTATACAGAAACTAGTAACTATCATTGTTAACACTAAAAATAAACTAATCTTCTTTTTTACCATAGTCATAAACATCCTCCTATTACCTATTGTCTGCTTATTGTAATTATGTATACTACTCTGGCTTTTCGTTCACACATACTACCTCTGATATCTATCTTATCAAAGTAGTTTATTATATATATCGATAAAACTTATTTCTGCCTCCTCAAACTCCATAAGTTTTAGTATTCGCTTTATTTTTCTAGGAATCTTCTCATAGAGAGCATACTTCCCCACGTTCCTATAAACAATCCTAGCCCAAAGAAAATAGCTGCTACATAAACCGCAAGGTCTCTAACTGGTACTAAAGATGTTGAAAGCATTGCTAGTATTTCGGTCCCAAAAGTATTGAGAATAAAACTATATAAGCCTAAAACGCAGGTTGCTGAAATCACAGCTGAAATAAGTCCTATAGCTATTCCCTCTATCAAGAAAGGACCTCTTATAAATCCATTAGTGGCACCTACGTATCTCATGATAATTATTTCTTCTGACCTAGCAACAACTGTTAGCTTAATTGTATTTGAAACTACAACGACGGAAACAATAACTAAAAATAGCATAAGTATTACTGCACCAATCTGCAAACTATTTGTTACTGTTAATAGTTTATCCACTGTGTCTTTATAAAAGGCAACTGACTCTATACCTTCGATTTTTTTTGCATCTTCAGCCACTCCACCAGCTAAATCCAAATCATCCATTGTTACCACTATTGAATTAGGTAGTGGATTCTCACCAAGGCTGTCTAGTAGATAAGCATTTTCCCCCCATCTATCCTTTAGTATAGTCATTGCATCTTCTTTGGATCTATAAGTAACAGTATCTACATTATCCCAAGTTTTTATTTCTTCTTGTATTTCTATTGTTCTATCACTAGTTGTTGTATCTTTAAGATAAACTTCAATTGTATTATAGTCATCTTGTATACCTGTAATAATTGAATTCAAATTAACTATTATTATAAAAAATATTCC
>CAYJFM010000010.1:0-40443 GCA_964369805.1 uncultured Oscillospiraceae bacterium | reverse complement strand
TATTAGTAGCATTGCGGTTATTGCAAAAGTAGCTGCAAGGGTCATAGCTCTATTTCTTAGTACTTGCTTCATTCCTTGTTTAACTGTGTATCCTATTTTAATCATTTTTACTTAACAAAACCTCTACTCTTTCTGAAACTAAATCAATATCTGATTTTGAGAAATAGCCAGTTGCTCTATTTTTTAGGTTTTTTGAATTACTATAAGTACCTCTTTGGTCTCTGATGATTCTTCCCTTATCAATCGCTATAACTCTTTTATTCATCCTATCAACAATATCTTTGGCATGAGTTACCATGATAATTGTTGTCCCTTGTTGGTTAATTGTATCAAGTAGTTTCATAATTTCCCAAGCTGTTTTAGGATCTAGATTTCCGGTAGGCTCATCTGCAACTATAAGTTTAGGTTTATTTACTAGAGCTCTCGCTATTGCAACCCTTTGTTGCTCCCCTGCAGAAAGTTCATTTGGGTATTTGTTTCCCTTTTCTCCAATGCCTACTACTTTAAGTACCATTGGTACTAGTCTTTTAATATCTTTTTTATCATGACTAGTTATTTCAAGAGCAAAGGCTACATTTTCATACACGGTTTTTTGCGGTAAAAGTCTAAAATCTTGAAAAATCATTCCAATATTTCTTCTATGAAATGGTACTTCTTTTTTCTTTAGAGCTGTTACCTCTTTTCCACTCACCTTTATACTGCCTTTATCTGCCTCTATTTCTTTTAACAAAAGTTTAATAAAGGTTGTTTTTCCTGCACCGCTAGCACCTACAAGAAAGACAAAGTCTCCTTTTTCAATATTTATAGAAACATCGTCTAGTCCAATGTTTGTCTTGTATTTTTTGGTCACATTTTTCAAACTTATCATTAAAACCTTTACTCCTTTTTTTAAATCTCCTTTACGATTCTAACATTTTTTTGTATTTTTTGCAAGGTTTGTAGTTTAGACTCGGTTTTCTATCTACCTTAATAATTCCAAACCTCTTCCAAATTTATACGCATTATAATATAATACTACACATAATTGATATTTTATTGATATGCATTCAGCTATTTCTTTAGTTTTAATATAAAAGAAAGCTCTACGTATTTATAAAGCTTTCTTTCGTTTATTATATAATTCTTATTAAGTTTATAGTAATACTCTTACTTTTTCTACTATGTCTGCTGCTGTCATTTTGTACTTCGCCTTTAGTTCATCTGGCTTTCCAGATTCACCAAAGGTATCCATTTGACCTACCATTTCTATTCTTGTAGGATACTTTTTCGCTAATACTCCACTCACAGCTTCACCAAGACCTCCGATAACCGAATGTTCTTCAGCCGTCACAATGCCTTTTGTTTCTTTTGCTGCTTTTAATATTATATCCTCATCTATAGGTTTAATTGTGTGAATATCAATTATCCTTACATCTACTCCTTCTACATTTAAGATTTTTGCAGCCTCAATAGCTTCTGCTACCATTATTCCTGTTGCAACGATAGTAATATCCTTACCTTCTCTTATTGTGTTTCCCTTGCCTAGTTTCAGATCCGCTTCTTCACTATATACAACTGGTACTGCAGCCCTTCCTAACCTTACATATGCAGGCCCATCATGGTTAATTGCTTGCTCCAATAGAATCTTTGCAGAAACTCCATCTGATGGATTTAATACAACCATTCCAGGTATAGTTCTCATCAGAGCTATGTCTTCAAAGGTTTGGTGACTTGCTCCATCTTCTCCAACAGTAATACCAGCGTGTGTGGCACAGATTTTCACATTCAACTTAGTATATCCAATTGAATTTCTAATTATTTCAAAGGCTCTACCTGCTGCAAACATAGCAAATGTACTCGCACATACAATTTTTCCTGAAGCAGCCAGTCCTGCTGCCACTCCATATAAATTTTGCTCAGCAATTCCCATATTGAAAAATCTTTCAGGAAACGCTTTGCCAAAGTCTGCTGTCATTGTAGACTTTGATAAGTCTCCATCAAGTACCACTAGGTTTTCGTATTTTTCTCCAAATTCCACAAGGCCTTTTCCATATGCTTGTCTTGTCGCCATTTTTTCCATACTTATTTTTCCCCTCTAATTTCTGCTATTGCCATTTCTCTTTCTTCATTATTTGGAGCTTTACCATGCCAGCCTGCTTGGTCCTCCATGAACGAAACTCCTTTTCCTTTTATTGTCTTCGCTATAAAAGCTGTCGGCCTACCTTTGGTATTTTTTCCAGCCTCGAACGCCTTAATTATATCTTCAAAGTCATGCCCCGATCCTTCAACTACATTGTATCCAAAGCTTTCAAACTTTTCTTTTATTGGAAGTACTGTAATAACATCTTCATTTTTTCCATCAATTTGTAGACCATTGAAGTCCACCACTACAAACAGATTATCTAACTTATAGTGACTTGAAGCCATTGCTGCCTCCCATACAATTCCCTCTTGTAGTTCTCCGTCTCCTAATATAGTGTATATTCTACCTGGATTACCATCAAGTTTGTTGGCAAGAGCCATACCCACTGCTGCTGAAAAACCTTGTCCTAATGAACCCGTTGACATTTCTACACCTGGAATTTTTTTTCTATCAGGGTGTCCTTGAAGCATTGCGCCAATTTTTCTTAAATTTAAAATTTCTTCTTTAGAGAAAAACCCTTTTTCTGCTAAGGCACCATAAAGTGCAGGCGCTGCATGGCCTTTGGAAAGAACAAACTTATCTCTTTCTACTAGCTTTGGATTATTAGGATCCACATTCATTTCCTCAAAATATAAAGCTGCCATTATATCTGCTATAGATAGAGATCCACCTGGATGACCTGACCCTGCGGCGCTAACCCCTTCTATTATGCTAATTCTAATATTTTTAGCTCTTTCTGTTAATTTCATTATTTTCTCCTTCTTTTATTTACTATATTTTTCATCTAAGAAAAACATATATTATCATTTATAAATCAAACATCCTTTTATTATTATATATTTAATAGAAAAATCTGGCAACACTATAAATTTTCAGGCATGGCATTATGTAAGTTCCTCACAATATCCAAAGCCGTTAAAGAAAAATGTCCTAATTTTTTTGCTGCAAAGTCTCCTGCACTACCATGGCAATAAACCGACGCCGCAACAGCTTCTTCCGGGGATCTAATCAACCCCTTTTTCCACTGTCCCAAAAAGCTCACCATTATGCCAGTCAATACATCTCCCGACCCACCAGTAGCCATCCCTACATTACCACTTGTATTCACAAATTGTTTTTCAACACTGGAAACAACTGTCCCTTCACCTTTAAGAACAGAGATGGCCTCAAATTCCATTGCTAATTCATGACCAATCTTTAATCTAAGAGTTTTTATTTCAGTACCTACAAGTATATCACTTTTGCTTTTAATGCCAACTTCTTCAAGGCGATTTATATAAAATCCCCCTTTCTTCCCGACTAATAGCCTACCTGCCTCACCAATGTGAGGTGTCAACGTAATTATACCTGAATAATTTTTAATTTTTTTAGTAATTTCATATTTTCTAATTACATTTAGACCGTCTGCATCAATTACTATAGGACCTTCAAAATTATCTAAAATTGTTTCTAGTATATCTTTTGTACTTTCTTGGGTTCCCATTCCTGGGCCAATGGCAACTGCATCGTACTTTTCTAAGTTTTTTCTATTAAAATTCAAACTCTCTCTATTAATGCAGGTCACTTGTGGTACAGCGGTGTGCATACAAGAAAAATAATCTGCTGGGCAGGAAATAGTAACTAGTCCTGCACCGCTTCTAATTGCCGCTTCAGCGGAAAGAATTGCTGCTCCCATCATTCCGTAAGACCCTGCTACAATTAATATTTTCCCAAAATCGCCTTTATGACTTCTGCTGTCCCTTTTATTGAATGCCTTTTCACAATTCTCCTTAGTAAAATCCATAACAGACCTCCGCACATCTTATTCATAATGAAATATGCCAATTATTACATATGTTATTTTTATTTATATTCCTAAAATTAACTTTGCCAATAAGAAATATGTAGTTACCGAAACCATATCTGTAATAGATGAAATCATGGGACTTGCCATAAGCGCTGGATCTATTTTTAGTTTTTTTGCTAATAAAGGTAGCATTCCTCCTGTGGCTTTTGCAATAATGACAATCACAATCATTGATGCACAAACAGTTAGTGCAACTCCCATTCCCTGATCTTCTATCAGGTATATTCGGGCAAAATTGAATATACTCAAAATAATTCCCACAATTAATGCTATTCTAAATTCTTTCCAAAGGACCTTATACCATTCCTTAGGCACAACATCACCTACGGCTAGACTTCTAATAATCAGTGTTGCTGATTGGGATCCAGAATTACCACCAGTACCCATAAGCATTGGCATATATGCCACTAAGGCTATTACTGTTGATAGTGTACTTTCAAAAGATGTAATAATGGCACCAGTTATTACATATGAGGCCATCAATACAAAGAGCCACACGATTCTGTTCTTCACATGTTTAAAGACACCCATATCTAGGTACTCTAAGGTGGTATCATCCATTACCCCCGCCATTCTTTCCATGTCCTCAGTAGTTTCTTCTTCGATTACATCTAAAATATCATCCACTGTAATGATTCCCACTAATCGCTCTTCATTATCAACTACAGGTATAGCAATAAAACCGTATTTTTTGAACTTGTCTGAAACTTCTTCCTGATCTTCATATACATTAATAGAAACAAATTCCTCAGCCATTATATCTGAAATTCTTGTATTATTATCAGTGATTACTAAACTTCTCAAAGAAACAATGCCTATTAATTTCCTTCCTGCTGATTTTACATAACAGGTATAGACAGTTTCGCTATCCATACCCTCTTTTTTTATATACTCTAAAGCTTCCCCAACAGTCATGTCCTTTTGCAAACTAATATAGTCTGGCGTCATAAGTGTTCCTGCGCAGTCATCAGGGTAGTTTAAATAGGTGTTTATCATTTTTCGTTCTTCTTTGGGTGTGTTCTCCAAAATTTTATCTACAACGTTTGCAGGCAGTTCCTCCAAGACGTCTATTTTATCATCAAAGTCAAGCTCATCTAAAATATATGAGGTTTCTTTTTCAGTAATAGCATCAATAATATTCACTTGATCTTCTGAAGGCAATCTTGAAAATACTTCGACAGAAATATCTTTTGGTAACATCCTAAAAACTAATACTGTGATGTACACTCCTAGTTCTTCATAAATTTCCTCTAAAATTTCTGCTATATCTGCTTCATTATTATCCAAAACCATTTTTCTAGCTTCTATATAATTTTTTTCGTCCAAAAGGGATATAATTTGCTCAATCATTTCGTCAAATATTGTTTTTTCATCCATAGTCTTCCTCCCTTTTACCAAATTGCTCTTTTACTAAATATACATTTCCATTGCACTAGAATAGTCTTATAATCTTATTAATTATACTCTATTTCATGCAAAAATATCAAGTGTGCATGGCTCTAACAAGCAAAACTTTTACCAAACTTTTATGTTTTACATCAGCTTTTTTCATTTTTTCCAACTCAGATTCACTATAGTAAATTACAACTACTCAACTTCCTTTTTTTATGTATTTTATAGCAATAATCTTACCAATTTTCGCACTTTCCCTCATGTATACAGTATATTATGACAATTTTACATTTTTTTACATTCTCTCTAACTGTTTAAATTTTCCCATTTATGAGGTTTTACATTTTTTTCATTAGAAAAAATGTCACTATTTTGCTTTTATTTTGTATTTTTCATACAATTCCATACAATTTCTTATTTTTGACAACTTTATTTCTTGACTTATGATTTTTAGAGTGTTAAAATTTTATTAAAGTAAATAGTAAATGTTACTTGAAACGTATAAAATTCATTTTAAAAGGAGAATTAAAAAATGGGAAAATTAATACAACCTTACATTGATGCAGCTAAGGCTAAGAATGCACACGAACCTGAGTTTCTACAAACAATCGAAGAAGTTCTAATTTCATTAGAGCCAGTACTAGAAAAGTACCCTGAGTATGTTGAAGCAGGAATCGTTGAAAGACTAATCGAGCCTGAAAGAGGAATCACTTTCAGAGTTGCTTGGGTTGACGATGCTGGTAAAGTACAAGTTAACAGAGGTTTCAGATATCAATTTAACAGTGCTATTGGGCCTTACAAAGGCGGTCTAAGATTTGCACCAAACGTATACTCTGGAATTATTAAATTCTTAGGTTTTGAACAAATCTTTAAAAACAGCTTAACTGGACTTCCTATCGGTGGTGGTAAAGGTGGTTCTGACTTCGATCCAAACGGTAAGTCAGATGGCGAAATCATGAGATTCTGTCAAGCGTTCATGACTGAACTTTACAGACACATCGGTCCTGAAACAGATGTACCAGCTGGAGATATCGGTGTTGGAGCTAGAGAAATCGGTTTCATGTTTGGACAATACAAAAAAATCGTAAACAAATATGAAGGCGTTCTAACAGGAAAAGGCCTAACATATGGTGGTCTTTACGGAAGAGCAGAAGCTACAGGATTCGGAATCGTTTACTTTGCTAATGCTATGGTTGAAGCTTGTGGCGAAAAAATTGCTGGAAAAACTGTTGCACTTTCAGGTTTCGGAAACGTTACATGGGGAACAGCTCTAAAATTAGAAGAGCTTGGCGCTAAAGTAATTACAATCTCTGGACCAGACGGTTACATTCTAGACGAAGATGGCGTAACAGGTGACAAAATTGATTACCTACTAGACCTAAGAGCTTCAGGACAAAACATCTGTGCTCCTTACGCAGAAAAATATCCTAACGCTAAATTCTTCCCAGGAGAAAAACCATGGGCAGTAAAAGCTGATATTTACATCCCTTGCGCTACACAAAATGAAATTAGAATGGAAGATGCAAAGGCTATCGTAGCTAGCGGAGCTAAATATGTTTGCGAAGGTTCTAACATGGCATCTACAAACGAAGCTATCGAGTACATGATTGAAAACAAAATTATTGTTGGACCATCAAAAGCAGCTAACGCTGGTGGTGTTGCTTGCTCTTGTATCGAAATGGGACAAAATGCTGGACATACAGTATTTGCTCCTGCTGACGTTCATAAGCAACTTGAAACAATCATGGTAAACATCCATGACAACTGCAAGAAAGCATCTGAAGAATATGGATTCGGTTACAACCTAGTAGCTGGTGCTAACATTGCTGGTTTCATCAAAGTAGCTGATGCTATGATGGCTCAAGGAATTTAATTCTTAGTCAAACTTTGATAATTTAAAAAATAACAAAACTTTTTTGAAACTTTTTTGAAAAAAATAAAAAAATAGTTTTACAAATTGAAAACGACCATATATAATATAACTTACATGGTCGTTTTTTTTACGGCTAATTTTTATGTTTAACTTTATGATATTTTCAACAGGAGGAAATAATGTCACACAACTCATCACTGGCTAACCCAACACCGATTGGTTTGTTCGGATTAGCAATGGTAACTTTCGTCGCAGCTTCAGCTAAACTAGGAATCACTGACGGAACATCAATGGTTATTCCATGGGCAATCTTTTTAGGGGCATGTGCTCAAATCTACGCTTCAATTATTGACGCAAAAATAAACAACACTTTCGGAGCAACTGCTTTCGGAGCGTATGCATTTTTCTGGCTAGCAATGGCTGCAAGCTGGGCAACTCAAAACGGTATGTTCGGACCTGAAATGCAAGCAAATGCAGATGTTGATCAAATGGGATTCGCTTATATCGGATTTTTAATCTTCTCGGTATACATGACTGTTGGCTCACTTGCTACTAACAAAGTTTTAACTGCAATCTTCGTACTTATCGACTTATTATTCATTGGACTTGCAGCAAGTACTCTTGGATTTATGGAGCATGAAATGCACATGTTAGCTGCTTATTCAGAGCTAATCATCTCTTTATTAGGTTTCTACGGTTCAGCAGCAGCTGTATTACAATCAACTTTTGGAAAAGTAATCCTTCCAATCGGTAAACCATTTATTGATGTTTCAAAGTAATTTAATACCCAATTAATTAAATTATAAACGTTAAGTAAAATCAAAAGCAAAAGTCCTATCATTTTTGACAGGACTTTTTATTTTGCTGATAATATAAAAAATGGTCACGCAGCTATAAAGCAGACGTAACCATTTAATAAATAAGCTTAATTACTCAATTACATTGAATATGCAGCTAAACCTAATAATGCAAGTAATGCTGTAATAGCAAAAATGCATAGCACTGATATTACAATAAGTATTACTAGTGCTACTGTACTAGTACCACTGTTCTTTTTAATATACGCACTTTTTTCAGGCTCAGGCATTGTATCAGCTATATTAATTTTTTTCTTTAGTGTTTCGAAGTAAATCGAATTTCCTAAAATACCCATTGCGATTGGGAATCCAATTGCTACAAAGCCAACATATGGTATATTTGCAACCACTGCTGCTGCCACATAGTATCCTACTGCATATAGATACATTTTTCTGTATGCAAGCCACCAGAAACTAAATAAAAAAGCACACCAGTTCCACGAAACCTTGCTTCCTGTAGCATCTAGCTTAGCAAACTTTTCTAAGTATTTATCAGAATTTTTTTCAACTAATACTGCTAATTTTTCTCTAAACAAGTTATCCATTAAAGTCTCTCCTTTCTATTCTTTTAATAAATTAAACTACTTAATATATAATAAAGTTTAATAATATCCAACTCCATCAAGCACTCCAACGACGAGCACAAGTATTACCGTTGCAATAATACTAATTAAAATTCCTGCACCAATAACTACCCATACCGCTGTAGAGCTAACTCCAGTATTCTTCTTAATATACTCACTCTTTGCTGGCTCCATCGTAGCATCAGCAATAGCAATTCGCTTTTTTAGAACTTCGTAATATACATAATTTCCAAATAGCCCTGTACAAATCCAGATAGCAATACTCATAATCCACCCTATGTAAGGTATATTAGTTATAACGCCAATCCCTACATAGTAAACTAATGCAACCAAGTACATCCTTCTATATACCATCCAATATATGCTAACAAGAAAAGCACACCAATTCCATGATACTTTACTGTTTGTAGCCTCCATTTTTTCAAATCTTTCTAAATAGTAATCCTGTTTTTGGCCAACTAAAACTGCTAATTTTTCTCTAAATAAATTATCCATAGTTCTCCTTTCATAATACAAAATTAAATCAACCTTTATATTATACCATATTTTACGAGTTTTCGCACTATCATAAATATATATTGACCTTTTCATTACCTTCTCTTTATTTAGCTCTATACAATGCTTTTAACACAAATTTATTCTTATTGTAATCAATTATACCGTCTTTCTTCATCTTAGCAAGCTCCTTTGATAAGGCACTTCTATCCACAGCTAAATGCATGGCCATCTCTTCTCTATTAAGTGGAATAACAAATTCTTTCCTACCCCTGCTTTCATAGCTTAAAAAGCAAATCACTTTTTCCCTAATAGTCCTCTTACTTAAAATATCATTTTTCTGATTTAGAAGAATATTCTTCCGCGCCATAAGATTAAGCATATTTTTAATCAAAATTGAATTAGTTTTTTCCTCTCCCCATAGCAGATTTCCATATCTTAATAACAATATTTCACTATCCCTCACAGCTTGAGCTGATACCGGATATTTTTTTATACCGACAAAAGGGAAAACTTCTCCGAAAACTTCTCCTTCTGATAATGCCGCTAGGATTCTTGTATTTCCAAGGCTATCATCTTTTATTATGTTAATTGCCCCCTTAAGAACTATGCCAACATAGTTAGCATCATCACCAGCATGAAATATAATTTCTTCAGAAGTAATCGTTCTAACTCTACCATCCAACTTCCTTATAGCTTCATTAATTTCTTCTTCATTTAATCCTTTAAAAAGAATATTTTCTATAATGCTCTTATTATACTCCATTTTTTATCCATTCCGTTGTATTTGCAACATACATTTTTATTTTATTTTAATATAATTGATATATAATTACAATATACGCAAATATAATTTGCAGAATAATAAAGGAGAATCTACTATGAAAAAGAGAATAATTGAAATAAATGAAGATAAATGTGTTGGCTGCGGTTTATGTGCTAATGCCTGTCAAGAAGGTGCAATCGGCATGGTGGACGGCAAAGCAAAACTACTAAAAGAGGATTATTGCGATGGACTTGGAAGATGCTTACCAGTATGTCCTACTGATGCAATTTCATTTGTAGAGAAAGAAGTAAACAACTCAAAAGAAAAATCAGAGCCTAAAAATGAAAGTCTTCAGCCAACTGGCTGCCCTGGTTCTTCCAACAGATCATTGAAAAACAATTCCATGGATCAGCCTGCCCCTTCTACTGTTGCTCGTCCTGAAGTTGACCCAGTATCAGCACCTGCTCAAACACATTTAAACCAGTGGCCTGTCCAAATTCAACTTGTGTCAGTTAACGCACCCTTTTTACAAAATGCACACCTACTTATTGCAGCTGATTGCGCTGCATATGCTTATGGTAATTTCCACAATGATTTTATGAAAAATAAGGTAACTCTAATTGGTTGTCCTAAGTTAGATACAGTAGAGTATACAGAAAAACTCACAGAAGTACTAAAAGCTAATTCCATAAAGTCTGTCACTGTCGCGCGAATGGAAGTTCCATGCTGTAGTGGAATTGAAACTGCAACAATAAATGCTCTCCGTGACTGTGGGAAAATGATACCTTGGCAAGTAAAAACTCTAACTTTAGATGGTAAAGTTTTAGAAGATTAAATCCTAAAAAGGCAAAGGGTAGCTAATAGCTCGAGAGCTTTAATATAGCAACCCTTTGCCTCAACTATAAGTCTACCTTTTTTAGCTCGCCCGTAGATAAAAGCGCCAGATAGGTTTCAGTAACTGGCATGCAGTAACACTCCTCTAAAGCTTTTTTGTAAAGTCCTAGTTGCATCTTATACTCTTCTTCAATTTCGATAATATTCCTATTGGTTTTGTAGTCAATTAATATTATATTCCCATTTTCGATAAAGAAGCAATCTACAATACCTTGAATTAACTGTTCCAATCCTGATTCTTCTTCATAAACTAAGGTGAACTCTTTTTCCCTCTCTATTTGAGAACTTTTCCTTAGCCTTTCAAATATAGGATTTTTAATAAGCGTATTTATTTTGTCTATCATTACATACTTCAGTTTATCTTCATGTATGATATTCTTTTCTCCCAATTCTAAAAGCAAGGTTTCCATATATGGATGCCCTTCCTTTATTGCCCTTGCAAAATCCAGGTGCTCAAGAAACGCATGGTTAGCAGTACCAATTAACATACCAAGATGCTCTATTTTTTCTCCAAGCATTTCTGGACTTTGAATTTTAACCTCAGCTATCTCATTTCTATTTAGCTTGCTCACTGACACTTTAGCCTTCATCATCTGTGCTGCTTGATTTTCATACTCATAAGATAACCTTCTGTTAATCTCTTCATATTTTGATCCTGGCTCTCCTAAATTTTCAAGTAACTCTTCTCTATGCTCTTCTAGTTCATACTTATTGGATATTAGCTGCTCTAGGGTCAAAGAATTATGGTAAAACATATTAATATCCGTTTTTTCTTTTAATCCATAAAGTATATCCATGTATGATGCTTCCGACTTTATACCTTGCTCCACTAAGCTCTCTAGTTTTTCTTTATTTTTTAAGGTTCCAATTAATACAAGTTTATCCCGCGCCCTTGTAAAAGCAACATAGAGAATTCTAAGTTCCTCAGCAAATTCTTTTTCATAGTTCATGTCCTTAATTATTTTTTGAAAAATAGTGTTAACCTTCAGTTGTTTTTCAAAAGATTTCATTTCAATCCCTATTCCTATGTCTTTATTCATTTCAATTAATGGTGCCGCGCCTGCTTTCTTAAGCTTCTTTGCAAGGAAAGGAACTATAACCAAAGGGAACTCAAGGCCTTTACTTTTATGAATGGTCATAATCCTAACAACATCGTCACTTTCTCTTAACATATTAGCCTGCCCAATTTCAATCTTTCGAGCTTTTAACTGCTCTATATACTTTAGAAATCCATATATTGTTCCATCTCCAGATTCTATAAAAAACTTTGCTTTATCCGCAAAGGCTTTAAGATTTGCCTGTCTTTTATTTCCACCTCTCATAGCTCCTACATATTCATAAATACCTGTTTCTATAATAAGTTTCCAAGCAAAAACATTGACATCCATGTTCCTGCACATTTTTTTCCAATCCACAATAAGCTCTATAGCCTTCTGACACTTTTCCTTTAGTTCCTCATCCCCTCCCATGATAGCATAGGAAGCTAAGCCATCATAGAAAAATCCTTTTGGAGAACTTATTCTAATCTGAGCCAATTGATTTGCATTAAAGTTAAATACTGGTGATCTTAATGTTGCTAGTAATGCTAAATCATCTTTTCTATTATCTATTGCTTTTAGTAGTTCTACTATTATTGAAATTTCTAAGGTTTCGAAGTATCCTTCTCTATCTTCTGCAAAGGCTTCAACGCCATGTTCTTTGAGTGTCGTCCTTATTGACTCTGCAGCTATTCTCCCACTTCTGTATAGTATAACTATGTCACGAAGTGTCATAGGCCTTTCACAGTTTTTCTTGTTGTCAAAAATCATTTTTCCTAAATTTTCTTTAATGATTTTTGCAATAATGACGCCTTCTTTTTCAGCTGCATTCATTTCACTTATTTCTTCATCAACTAAGTCATCAGTAGCTGATGTAATCACTCTGACTCCATCTTCTCCTCTAATCAGCTCATTAGAGTTTCCCTCTTTTTCTTCTAATGCATTTGGATCATAGCAATGCAGCTCTATTGGGTGTTCATATTTCTTTTCTTTTGGAAGTCCTTGTTTTAATTTTGCATCTTCATCATAGTCTTCCATAATTTCTGAGAAGACCTGATTAACCCCATCTATTACAGTCCCTTTACTCCTAAAGTTTTGATTTAGGTCGATTTTAATTGAATTTTCTTCGCCTTCTCTATAACTTATGTACTTTTCTCTAAAAATAGATGGGTCTGCCATTCTAAATCCATAAATACACTGTTTAATATCTCCTACTCTAAAGGTGTTATTTCCTCTTTCAACTGATGATATTAATTTTTCTTGAACATCATTTGTGTCCTGGTACTCATCAACAAATACAAAGTCAAATTTTTCCCTGTACTCTTTTCTTACTTCTTCATCTTCAAGAATTTTAAGTGCTAAATGCTCAAGGTCGCTATAGTCAATAATGTTTTTCTCTTTTTTTTCATCTCTATAAGCATCATGGAACCTTTTTAATATTTCTTCAATTACTAAGCAATTTTCAAATGCATAATTTTGTGTTTTTACCATATCTTCTAAGGTTTCAGCAAAGTAGCTTTTTTTTAAGCTGCTAACCTCACTTTTTGCCATTTCACGGAGAGCCTTAATATCTTCTTTTACAAATTCATAATCTTCTTTTTCTTCTTTGCTCGCTCTCATGGTGACAAATTTCATATTATCTAAAGCAATTTTAATCTTATCAAAATTTTCTCCATCAGCTGCCATAATAACCGAATCTAGATTTAATTTATCAAGTGCCAAAAGTTCTGCAATTTTAGGCATTTTAATGGGGTCTATAAAGGTCTCAGCTTTTTCCATGTACTCTTTTGCCTTCTGCAACCTCTTTCCTGTTCTACCCATCACATAGGCTATTCCCTCTGATTTTGAAAAAGAATTAACCTCCTTACTATACTCTTTAACAGCTTCATTTAAAAACTCAAATGGCTTTACAAGACTTTGTAAGTCAGAATAAAACCTAATGAGCTCCTCTTTAAGCTTATCGTCACTTTTAATGGCTGAGTATGATTGGATAAATTGTTGAAATGGAGTTATTTCTACTGAATCCTTATTTATTTCTTCATAGAATTCTCTAAATACTCTATCCATCGCATCTTTTTTAAGAAGGTTATTTACAGTTTCATCTCCCATTTTGAAATTGCTATCTACATCAACCATAAAATAGTATCTTCTAATTATATTAAGTGCAAATGAATGTATTGTCGAAATATAAGAATTATTCAATTTACTAAGTTGCGTCTTAAGTGCCTTTATGTCCTCTCTTTTAGGGTCTGCAGAAATCAACCTAATAATCTCCTTGTGGATTCTCTCTTTCATTTCCTTTGCCGCAGCATTTGTAAAAGTAACAACAAGCATCCTGTCTATTGGTATTTTTTTCTCAATAACAAGTCTTGTAATTCTCTCCACAAGGACCGCTGTTTTCCCTGATCCTGCAGCAGCTGAAACTAATACATTCTTATCAATAGTTTCTATTGCCTGTAATTGTTCACTTGACCATCTTGTCATATTTTGGCCTCCTTTTTCACTTCTATTAATTATATCATCTGTGGTATAATTAATAGAATTTATTTTTAATTTTAGACGAGGAAATTATATGTTAAAAGCAAGCAAACAAACACTATTAATGATATTAGATGGCTTCGGAGTAAGTGTTGATCCATCTTTAAGCGCTATTTCTAAGGCTTCTAAGCCTAATCTTGATAAAATCATTGCCTCATATCCTATTACTACTATTGGAGCCTCAGGTGAAAAGGTAGGGCTTCCTGCTGGACAAATGGGAAATTCAGAAGTTGGCCACTTAAACATAGGTGCTGGCCGTATTATTTATCAAGATTTAACACGGATTTCTAAGGATATTCAAACTGGTGCATTTTATGAAAACCCTGCACTAAATTTAGCTATGGACAATGTAATGGAAAAAAATTCTCACCTTCACTTAATGGGACTTGTTTCTGACGGAGGAGTTCATAGTCATATGGACCACCTTTTCGCCTTAATCAATATGGCACTAGCCAAAGGAATAAGAAATGTATCTATTCACTGTTTCCTTGATGGGAGGGATGTTGCTCCAGATAGTGCCTACACATTCTTAGCAGAAGTAGAAGAGTATATTGCTGTGGTTGGCCTCGGAAAGGTTTCTACTATCTCAGGTAGGTACTATGCCATGGATAGAGATAGTCGTTGGGAAAGAGTCGAGCTGGCCTATGATGCCCTAACTGGTGCCTCAAATGAAAGCTTAAACCTTTCTAGTGATTCTCTAACTGCTATCCAAGATTCATATAAACATGGAATAAATGATGAATTTGTTGTTCCAACTGTTTTTGCTAACTCAGATTTTGTTAAGGATCATGATAGCGTTATAATGTTTAATTTTAGACCAGATAGAGCAAGAGAAATTACTAGAGCTTTCATAGACTCTAGTTTTACAGGTTTTGAGCGAAAGGTTACACTTAATGACCTAACTTTTGTTACTATGACAGAGTATGACAAAACAATTGAAAATGTAGCTGTTGCCTTTCCTAAAGAAAGCCCAAAAAACACACTTGGTGAGTATACTTCAGCTCTAGGCTTAAAGCAGCTTAGAATTGCAGAGACTGAAAAGTATGCCCATGTCACTTTCTTTTTTAATGGAGGTATCGAACCCCCTTATCCTGGTGAGGACAGGGAGCTTATTCCTTCTCCAAAAGTTGCAACCTATGATATGCAACCTGAAATGAGTGCTTTAGAAGTAACAGATAAGGTAATTGAAAAAATTAAATCGAAAAAATATGATTTAATCATACTAAACTATGCAAACCCTGATATGGTAGGCCATACTGGTGATATGAATGCTACTATTAAAGCAATCGAAACTGTAGACTTCTGTGTTGGTAAGGTTGTTGATGCAATGCTAGAAGCAAATGGACAAATCCTTCTTACTGCTGATCATGGAAACGCGGAAGAAATGATTGACAGCAATGGAAATATTGTAACAGCGCACTCTTTGAATAATGTCCCTTTAATAAACATATCTTCCAGTCCACAAGGACTTGAAGAAGGCGGCTCACTATGCGATATTGCTCCTACACTTCTTGATATGATGGGATTAGAAAAACCACTAGAAATGACTGGAAGAACCCTGCTTAAAAAAAGGATTTCACTGTAACAGCCTTTTGAAAATTTGACAAAGAACCTATAATAGGATAAACTAGAGTAGTTGAAAAATTAAAGATTAGGAGAATACTATGAAAAGAATTAAAACTATGATTACTCGTAACCTAAAAGATATTAAAAATGGTGGTTGTGGAGAATGTCAAACATCTTGTCAATCTGCATGCAAAACATCTTGTGGAGTTGCAAATCAACCATGCGAGCAAACTAAAAAATAATTTTTATGCCACCTACTAGGTGGCTTTTTACTTTCGAGTACAATTGACAATAAATCAAGCTAAACAGTGCAGAAGGAGAAAAAATGCATCAATATAAATTAAATAATTATAACATTATTATCGACACATATAGCGGCTCTATTCATTCAGTAGATTCTGTTGCCTATGATATGATTGAAATGTATGAAAGCTTTTCTAAGGAGGAGGTAATTAATACCCTTCTAAAAAAATATAATACAGATAATACTGTAACTTTAGAAGACCTTATAGATTGTTACGCTGATATTACAACATTAAAGGAAAATGGACAACTCTTTTCAAAAGATGATTTCCAAGCAGTTTCTGAAATGCAAAGAAATGAAAATGCTCCAATTAAAGCTATGTGCTTACATGTAGCTCATGTCTGTAACCTCTGCTGCGAATATTGTTTTGCTGGAAAAGGTGAGTATAAGGGAGAAAAAGCCCTTATGTCTTATGATGTTGGAAAAAGAGCCTTTGATTTTCTAATCGAAAACTCTGTTGGTAGAACTAACCTTGAGGTTGATTTCTTTGGAGGCGAGCCTCTTATGAATATGGATGTGGTAAAAGATCTTGTCTCTTATGCGAGGACTATCGAAAAAGATCATAATAAAAACTTTAGATTTACCATCACAACAAATGGTGTTTTAATAGACAGTGACTTTATTGAATTTGTAAATAAAGAGATGGACAATGTAGTTTTATCCCTTGATGGTAGAAAAGAAATTCATGATAAATATCGTGTAGATTCTATGGGTAGAGGAAGTTATG
Organism: uncultured Oscillospiraceae bacterium; assembly: GCA_964369805.1. Taxonomy (GTDB): domain Bacteria; phylum Bacillota; class Clostridia; order Peptostreptococcales; family Anaerovoracaceae; genus CAYJHC01. The sequence goes on along the minus strand of CAYJFM010000010.1, from coordinate 23,442 downwards.
ATAATATTATCCCAAAATTCAAAGAATTAATTGAAAGCAGAAATGGTAAGGGCTATTATATCCGCGGTACCTTTACAAGAAACAATTTAGACTTTCTTGAGGATATTAAACACATGGCAGAATTAGGTTTTAAAGAACTCAGTATTGAACCTGTTGTGTGCGATGCTGCTGATCCAACTAGTTTGAGAGAAGATGATTTAGAGGTACTCTATGAGCAATATGAAAAACTTGCTTTGCTTATGGCTGATAAGCAAAAAGAAGGTTCCCCTTTTAATTTCTACCATTATACCTTAGACTTAGGTCATGGCCCTTGTGTGCAAAAGAGGATTTCTGGTTGCGGAGTTGGAACTGAATATTTGGCAGTTACTCCAACTGGTGAACTTTATCCATGTCATCAGTTTGTCGGAGACGAAGACATGCTTATGGGTAATATTTGGGATGGCGTTAAAAGAAAAGATATTAGAAATTCATTTCAAAATACAAACCTTTATACTAAAGAAGAGTGCAAAACCTGCTGGGCAAACCTCTACTGCTCTGGAGGCTGTCTTGCCAATGCATATCATCAAACAAATGATATTAACGGTCTTTATGAATATGGGTGTAAACTATTTAAGAAAAGGATGGAATGCGCAATCATGCTAAAGATTATGGAATCTGATGAGTCCTAAATTCAACTTATACAAAAGGTCTTTGATTAATGCCCGTAAGTCGATTATGCTAATGGTCAAATATCCTTGAAATAATCAAATTATAAAAACTATCTTAGTTTTCCTAAGATAGTTTTTATATTCTAATATACTTCATCCTTTGTTACAAAAAAGAAAAAGGGGCCGATGTTTCACAACATCCACCCTCAATATATATAATGTGATTTTAGAAGACTTTTTAATTGCAACTCTCTGTTGCTTATGTATTTATATTAACATATGCTAACTCTTTTGTACCTATCCGTTTGGGGTAGTTTTTTCTTCTATTTACATTACTATTAAATTGTATCTGGTAGTTCTTTATGGAATATTAAATCTTTGCCTGAAGATTCTGCATCATCATAATAAATTATAGAAACGTAATCGTTAACTTTTTTCTTTTTTGGAGCAAGGGTTGTTATTGCTACACCTATGCCCACAACTGTTATGTCAAACTCCATAAGCATCTCTTCAATCCCTTTTAGACTCCCTCCAGCTCTCATAAAATCATCAATTATTAGTGCTTTTTTAAAGTTCTGAACAGCTTTTTTTGATAAAGACATTTTTTGAATTCGTTCAGCTGATCCCGAAAAGTAATTTATGCTTACTGTAGGGCCGTCTGAAATTCGACTTTCTCTCCTTAGTACAACTGATGGTATATTTAGAAGACTTGCAGTTAAAAAAGCTAATGGTATTCCTTTTGTTTCAAGTGTAACAACGCATTCTGCTCCGCTATCTTTAAAGTAAGTCGCAAAATACGACGCCATTTGCTTAATATACTCTGGGTCAAACATAATGTCTGAGGTGTAAAGAAACCCGCCTCCAACATATCTTGATGGGTCATTTAACTTTTCAATTAGATTATTTTGTATTTGCTTAAATCTCTCTTCATTAATAATTGGTACATATTTTACTCCACCCTCAGCTCCTGAGATTGTTATGATTTTCCCTAAAGAAAGGGTGGTCATTACCTCTTTTGCCACGCTAATATCCTCACTAATACTTGATTTTGCTGCATTTAGCTCCTCGCAAAAATAAGTTAATTTAATAAGCTTATTAGGATTGTCTGTAAGTATTTTTATTATGGCTCCAATTCGTTCACTTTTTTTCATAAGTCCCCCTTAACGTTTTTTCATAACAATAAATAGAGAGTCATTTTCCTCAATTTCTGTATACTCTTCAATTGCTACTATATCAAAGCAGTCTAACTCTTCTGCTATATTTTTTATATCTTTATTTTCATAATATGTAAACCTAAGATTATATTCTTCCATTAGTTCTTCATGCATCTTCCCCTTCCACAAAGTGAAAATTGCAATCCCCCTAGCACTTAAAACACGGTGATGGCTTAATAGTGATTTTTTAAAATCACTAACAGTAAGGTGGTGTAATACTTTATTAGAAAATACACATTTAAATTCTTTGTTAGTTTCTATATCTATGGCATCAAGTTGCATAACAGAAATATCAGGATGCTTTAGAGAAAAATCTTCAACAAAGATTGGCGAATAATCTGAGCCTGTTATATTAAAATCTTTTGCTAAAAGTAAAAGATCCTTTCCTGGCCCCATTCCAAGCTCCAATATTGTAGCCCCTGCATCAAGGTATTTTTTCACTTTATCTACAATATAGGCTCCATCATACTCTTCAGTCATCTTGAGATACTCATTTACATGATCCCTATTCTTAAAGTACTCCATAAGACTTTTTCCTTTCTGTTTCAGCTTTCTTTCTTATTTTAACAAAACAAGTCTACCTTTTCAAATTCTATATTAGCACAAATTTTCAAAAAAATCGTTTTCTTAATGAAAACGATTTTTTGATTTTATTTTGATAATTGAGAAAAATCTACTTCTATAATATTTGAAGGAATCTCTCCAGAATGGCTATTTCCTGTTTCACTTTCCTCTTCATAGACTCTATGAATGTCAATACCAGTATCCATGCCGATGCTTCTATCTTTATATTCTTTGCTTTCCTTCACAATGCCACCTTCATCTAAATTAGTAAAAACATCAGGATTTAATGCTTCTGCCATGACTCCAAAATGCAGCATCATCCCAATTAAAGATTCTGCAAAGGCTTCCCAGGCTTTTGGTAATAGTTCTTTTCTATATACCCCTGTCTGATAAATTTCTTCACCTGTTCCAAATTTTATTGTAAGCTCAAAATAAGGTTTACCTAAAACTCTTTTGCCTTCAAAGCTTTTTTCATCAAAAAACCACTCTGAATACTCTTCAAGAAAAGAAATAAGTTCCCCCTTCATATAGTATTCTTGCTTTGTTCTTATTCCATTAGGAAATTCTCTCATATAACTAAAAGTCTCTGCCGCCTTGTCTAAAGTCATCTCTTCTCTATATTTAGTCACAATTCCATTTTGATTGTTATGATTAATATACTTAAAGTTAATTTTAGTTATCAACTCTTCATCGCTTAGTTTGAATAACTCTTCAGTTAAAACTATAAATTCTGACCAGTTATATGGGAATAAATCACTACCCTCAACAGTTCTTTCTATACTGTCTTGATATTTGTACTTTAATTCCCAGTCAATATACTCTAAATTTTCTTCTGCTGAATCATCAAAATACTCTCTCTTCCAGTTATGCATCCCTATGTCTTCTAGTTTTTCAAGCCACTCTGCACTTCGTTCAATATCTAGAACAGTCTCTTCGGTATAGCCTTCAGTGTGGTTATCCATCAGCACGCCCACTATTCCGTTTTTTACAACTATATCTATTTCCATCAGTCCTGCTGATGGTCCGCCTATACTAACTCTTAAATACTCTAACATAGCCTATTCCTTCCTCCATTAGATAATTCAGTATATCACCAATCGTTAATTTATGCAAAATTTTCATTTTTATTTTCAGTCCAATTTAAATATTTAAATATTTGCATAATATTTTAAATTGTCCTTGCAATTGTTCTATTTTATGGTATACTTTGTTCGAAATCAACGGAGGTGATAGACAATGAGAAAATTAAAAAAGAATGAAATGAGCCAAATTGAACCTTTGTTCATAAATATAGGCGATTCTATGGTAACCGCTTGTATACAAGGTTATATGGGTTCTGCATACGTTGATAAGTTGCCTAACCCAAAAGTAGGGTTAATCATTAGTGGAGAGTTTAGTTTCTTTGCTGGTGATTGCAGTGATCCAGCTGCTTTTGAATTTGCTGAAAATCTATTTACAGTAAATTCTAGTAAAGAATCTGTTTGCATTTTTGATAATGAAGGCGAACCAGGATGGGAAACTGTATTACTTTCTACAACAGCAAACAATCCAAAATTAGTTTCAAGATATGGCTTAGTACAAAAAGATTATGACTTTGATGAATACAAGCTGCATTACTATATCAACAACGTGCCTATCGGATATGAACTTAAAGCTTTTGACGAAGACTTATATAATCAAGCAATGAGCGAGGATTGGTCAAAAGAGTTTTGTGAAACATTTGAATCTTCTACACATTTCTTAGAAAATGGGTTTGGCTTTGCTATTACAATAAACGGAAAACTAGTTTCTGGCGCCACTACCATGACCGTTTATGATGGGGGCATGGAAAGCCAGTTAGCCACTCACCCAGATTATAGGAAGCTTGGTCTGGCAGTCCCTGTTGCTGCAGCCTTACTTCTTGAGTCACAACACCGAGGCCTTCGCGCTTGCTGGGATGCTGCAAATCTTATCTCTAAACATATTGCCTTAAAGCTTGGCTATGAATATAGGGGTGAATACACTACGGTTATTATGAGTGCAACTATTTAGGTAATCTTTAATAAACCCATCCCTCATTTAATATTCTTTTTAAATATGCTATACTGAACTGCAGTTTAAATTTTTGAAAGGACTTTATATGAAAAAAATAGCACTTTTTACAACTGGTGGAACCATTAGTTCAATTTACGACCCAATAAAAAAAGTAATTACCCCTGCCCTATCAGGTGAAGAACTTCTAGCTTTTATTAGGCCCCATCTATCTGAAGGGAATATTGAGGTTGAGCTTTTTGAAAAAGGTATAAATCCTGGCCCACACCTAACTCCAGAGTATGGACATTCTCTCTCTCAAGAAATTAAGAATGTTTTATCTAGAGAGGAAATTTATGGTGCAGTTATAGTTCAGGGTACAGACTCCCTTGATGAGATGAGCTATTTAACTAGCCTATTAGTTCTCAGTGATAAGCCAGTTATTTTTACTGGAGCCATGAAAAGTAGCAAAGAGCTTTATATGGATGTCATGGGAAACCTTATCGGTGCTATTGAAATAGCCGCTGACAAAAAATCAAAAGGTAAAGGTGTACTAGTTTATTTTGATGAGGGTATTCATGCAGCAAGAGATGTAGAAAAGTATCATGCAAACAAAATTGATGCTTTTATTTCTCCACAAGGAACCTTAGGACAGGTTTTAAGCGGAATAATATATTATCACCATACTCCTGTAAAGGATTTTGTATTTAACCCTAAGACAATGAACTGTAAAGTTGGTCTTATAAAAGTATGTACAGGTATGGATGATATTTTTATTAGAGCTTGTATTGACAATAAATACGAAGGCATAGTAATTGAAGGCTTTGGTGCAGGTAATGTCCCTCCAACAATTTATGATGCAATTCAGGCTGCTATTGCAGAAGGCTTAATCGTTGTAATTGTCACAAGATGCCATGACGGTAGAGCCATCCCAGTTTACAACTATAAAGGTGGCGGAGTAAGCTTGGATAGGCTAGGTGTAATTTGGGGCGGAGATCTTTCTGGGCAAAAAGCAAGAATAAAGCTAATGGTTATGCTTGGCTCTGGGTTATCAAAAACTTCAATAAAAGAAGAGTTCTAAAGGAAAGGTTTAGTATGAATACACAAGACACATTAAATAACTTATTAAACAATTCTACTCCAATAGAAAAAATGGTTTTAAGTAAGAGTAAGAAAGCGGAATACAAAAAGCAAGTTCTAGTAAGATCTGGGGATTTTTTTCAAATTTCTAAGTATACCGAAGCCCAGGTTTTCCACATAAAAATTACCATTGACCATCTCTTAGAGTATTTATTGGAGGAAATTCAGACTCAAAACTATAGGCAGATTAATGCATGGAGCGAAGAGAAAGAGTTCTCTATATTTATAAGCAAAAAAGGAGAAGTATCTACATTAGAAAAATCTCATACCAATAAAATAAACCTTCAGCCTACTCATAATAGAAAAAAACATTATATTATTCAAGAGGGCACCATTGTTCCTCCACTCATCGACATGGGTGTAATGACAAAGGATGGAAAAATCATTCATTCTATGTATTCTAAATTCAAACAAATCAACAAATTTCTAGAGTTAATAGAAAATGAAATTGAACATTTAGGTGATAGGGATGTCTACCGAATTATAGATTTTGGAAGTGGCAAATCCTATTTAACATTCTTAATATATTATTACTTAGTTGAACTACGTGGAAAAAATGTAGATATTACAGGGATCGACTTAAAAAGCCAAGTTGTTGAAAATTGTAATATACTAGCAAAAAAATACAACTATAGCAATCTTGTTTTTTTTGCAGGAGATATTAAAGATTTCCAATCTGGTAAAAAGATTGACCTAGTTATATCTCTCCATGCCTGTGACACAGCAACTGACTATGCTATCTTTCATGCCACTGATACCTTGGAAGCAGATACTATATTATCTGTACCTTGCTGCCAACATGAAATCAATAAGCAAATTAAAACAAATACCGATATGTCAATCTTTCTTGAGCATGGCATAGTTAAAGAGCGATTTTCTTCTCTTCTCACAGATACTCTAAGAGCAAAGCTACTTCACTCTAAAGGTTATAAAACTAATATAATTGAATTTATTGATATGGAGCATACACCAAAGAATATTATGATTAGAGCTCGTAAATCTAAGCTCTCTCAAGAAAGCCGTCAGAAAGCTAAAGAAGAAGTGGAAAGCCTCTGTGCTAAATTCTCAATTACACAAACATTAAAGGACTTATACTATAAGTAATCTTGAAAAAATAAAAATTAACTTGAAACGACCTACGTCTATTGTGAAAGTTGAAACTTAAACTAACTTTCTTATAAAGGCAAATTGTCGTTTCTTTTTTATTTTCATGGTATGCAAAGCACCTTCTATGTATACAGTACTTTTTTGTATTTTTGTTGTATTTAAAGTACATAACTTGTATAATTAACTCACATCTATAGCAATTGACGTTCAATTCTGAAAACTTCTTTTTTTATAGATGTACTCTTTACTAGTTAATTCTTAAATAAGTTGAGGTGACCAATGATTAATCCAATAAAAAAACTTAAAGGTGTAGTAGTCCCACATTACAAAGGTACTGCAAGCATCAAAACAATAAAACTGCCCACACCCCCAGAGGTAGAAATTTCCATGCTTCAACACATAGGAGCTCCTTGTAGACCTACTGTAAAAAAAGGAGACTATGTATATAAAGGTCAAGTCATAGGACTTTCTGATCAATTTATCAGTGCTAAAATTCATTCAAGCATTTCCGGAACTGTAACAGGTTTTTCTGAAAGAAGAGCCATGCATGGTGGTAAAAATCAAACTATTATTATTTCTTCTGATGGAGAGGAAAAACTTGACCCATCTATAAAACCACCTACCATAGTGACTAAAGATGATTTAATCAATGCCATTAAAGATAGTGGAGTCGTTGGCTTAGGAGGTGCTGCTTTTCCAACACATGTAAAGTTTGATCCACCTAACCTCGAAGAGATTCATACACTAATTATTAATGCTGCTGAATGTGAACCTTACATTACCTCAGACCACAGACTTATGTTAGAAAGCCCAATATCAATTCTCGATGGAATAGCTGCGATAAAAAAGCACTTAAACATTGAAAAGGTGTATATTGGTATTGAAAAAAATAAGATGGATGCAATTTCGCTTCTTGATACAGAAATTTCAAAACGATCAATGAATAATGTTTGGACTGTAGGCTTAGCTGAGTTATATCCTAAAGGTGCTGAAAGGGTAATTGTTGAAGAAATATTAGGTAAACCCCTTCCTGCTGGTGTCCTTCCTGCTAGTCTTGGAGCAATTGTAACCAATGTCGGCACAATAGCCTTTATAGGCGATTACCTAAATACAGGAATTCCCCTAATTGAAAAAAGGATTACTGTAGATGGATCTTCAATAAGATCACCTCAAAACCTTATCGTTCCAATAGGTACACGAATTGTTGAAGTAGTTAAGGCATCTGGGGGATTCATAGAGAAACCCGAAAAAATAATAATGGGTGGTGTAATGATGGGAATGACTCTCCTGGACTATCAAACCCCTATTATAAAAAACACCAATGCTATTCTTGCTTTCAATAAAAAAGATAGTTTTATTGGTGAAGAGGCAGCATGTATTCACTGCGGAAGATGCATTTCCGTCTGTCCAATTCATTTAGTTCCAGCTGCCATGGCCCTAGCCTATGAGGGTAGAGATATAAAAAGAATGGAGGAATTAAATATCATGGAGTGTATGGAGTGTGCAAGTTGTACTTATGTCTGTCCTGCACGAAAGCCCTTGAATTTTATTCATAGAATAGGAAAGATACTAATAAAGGAGGCTAATGTCGATGGCAAATAAAAATTTAGACATACAGGATAATAAAGAAAAATCTCCTGACTATACAAATACTGTTAACTCTCAAATGGTCCCAGATGTCCTAATTGTCACATCTGCACCTCATATAGTAAGAACCTTGAATACACAAAGTATAATGGGTCATGTACTCATTGCACTCATACCTGCTATGATAATGGGAATTTATGTGTTTGGATATAGAGCTGCTGTATTAACTGCAGTTTGCGTTATTTCATGTGTGGTTTTCGAATATTTATTTTGTAAAGTAGCTAAGTGGCAAAACTCAATTTCTGATTTATCAGCAATACTAACTGGGGTTTTACTTGCTTTCAATTTACCATCCAATTTTCCTTACTGGATGGCTATCGTAGGCTCTTTCATTGCAATTGTTATAATCAAGATGCTATTTGGAGGCCTTGGCCAGAATTTTGTAAACCCAGCTGTTGGTGCAAGGCTAGTGCTACTTATTTCTTTCACTGCTGAGATGACTACTTGGCCTATTGCCAAAGGCTCTCAAGGTGCTTTAACAACTGATAGCATTACTGGTCCTACCCCACTCGCTATCTTTGCAGAGGGAGGGGAACTTGCTAGTAATATGGATGCCTTCCTTGGCTTTGTTGGAGGCTGTATTGGAGAGGTAAGCGCTTTGGCAATTTTGCTCGGTGGACTTTATCTAATATTTAAAAAAATCATTTCACCTATTATTCCTATTTGTTTCCTTGGAACAGTTGTAGTTTTTTCAATAATTGCTGGTGTAGATCCATTGTTTCAGTTATTTACAGGAGGTGTAATGCTTGGGGCCTTCTTCTGTGCAACTGACTACGTTACATCACCAATGATGCCTTTAGGAAGAGTTATTTTTGCTGTAGGCTGCGGATTAATTACAATGATTATCAGATTATATGGTTCTTATCCAGAAGGTGTTTCTTTTGCCATTATAATTATGAATATAATCGCACCTAGACTTGATAATCTTTCAATTAAACTTGCTACGAAGGGAGGGCTAAAACATGTCAAACAAAACTCTTAAAGAATATTTAACACCGCCAATTGTATTAGTGATAATTTGCCTTGTTGTAACTGCTACTCTCTCAGTAGTATATCAGCTAACAGAACCAGTGATTGCAGCAAATACTGCTCAAACACAAATCGAGGCTGTTCAGGAGGTGCTACCAGCAGGTACAGGTTTCGAAGAATATGCTGGAACAGTTGATGGCTCAACCTCCTTCTTTCAGTCAGAAAACCATAAAGGTATAGCTGTAATGGCTACGGAAAAAAGCTTTGGTGGACCTATGAATGTAATGGTTGGTATTGATAACAGCGGTAAAATTGTAGCAATTAAAATTGTTACACATATTGACACTCCTGGCCTTGGAACTCTTCCTATGGTTCCTGAGGAGCTTGGCCAATATACAGGTCTAGATACCCTTAGTGGTGAAGGTACTAAAGACAGTACAGAAATTGATGGAGTAACAGGAGCTACAGTTTCATCAGATGCAATTTTTAGAGCGACTAAAACTGCACTGGCTCAATGGGAAGCTTTAAGTGGAGGTGATAGTAATGGAAACTAACCAAAATGTATTTAAAGAAAAGTATGCAATTTTTTCAAAAGGGCTGATAAATGAGAATCCCGTATTTATCTTATTACTTGGTTTATGTCCTGCACTTGCTGTTACAACTAGTGCTTTTAATGGCCTTGGAATGGGGGTCTCCGTAATTGTTATCTTAACATGTTCAAACATTGTAATTTCTCTCTTGAGAAATTTTATCCCTTCTAAAGTAAGAATCCCTTGCTATATTGTAGTCATCGCTGGTTTTGTAACTATAGTTCAGCTACTGTTAAAGGCCTATTTGCCAGAACTTGATAACGCTCTTGGCTTATTCATCCCTCTTATTGTTGTAAACTGTGTTATTTTAGGAAGGGCAGAAATGTTCGCCAGCAAAAATAACGTTCTAGATGCAACCCTTGATGGCCTTGGAATGGGTGTTGGCTTTACTATTGCACTTTTCTTAATTGGAGCAATAAGAGAAATTTTCGGGGCTGGAACCTTCTTTGGGTTTCAACTTATTGGGGAAGCAGTAAAACCTATGACCATTTTTATGCTGGCACCTGGTGGTTTCTTTGTATTTGCCATTTTAGTTGCTGCTACAAATGTACTGATGAAAAATAACGACAAAAGAAGAAAAGACTTTGGTTGCCAAAGCTGCTATCTAGTGGATACCTGCTCTTCATTTAGAGAAGAAGCTGCAGACCAAGCCAAGCGTGATAAAAATGAATTGACTATAGAAAAAACTAGAAAAGAAGTAAAAGCAAAAGAAGATGGTATCGAAATGGAGGGTAAGAAATAATTATGGAAGAAATATTGATAATAATGATGAGTGTTGTACTTGTCAACAACTTTGTACTTTCAAAATTCTTAGGAATTTGTCCTTTTCTTGGGGTATCAAAAAAATTAGAATCCGCTAGTGGCATGGGCCTTGCAGTTACCTTTGTAATGATTCTTGCAACACTTGTTACCTGGCCAATTCAGCATTACTTATTAAACCCATTTAATATTGGCTACTTACAAACCCTTGTATTTATTTTGGTCATAGCCTCCTTAGTTCAGCTTGTTGAAATAACTCTCAAAAAATATATTCCAGCGCTATATAAATCACTAGGAGTTTTTCTTCCTCTGATAACTACAAACTGTGCCGTACTTGGTGTAACAATTATGAATATTGATGAAGGTTTCACCTATGTTGAATCTATTTTTAATGCAATAGGTGCTGGGATAGGATTTCTACTTGCTATGATACTCTTTGCTGGGATTAGAGAAAAATTAGAAAGCTGTCGAAACATACCTGAGCCTTTCCAAGGCATCCCTATAACCTTGATTTCAGCTGCCCTACTCTCTTTGTCCTTTATGGGATTTAGTGGTGTAGTTGAAGGTATATTTAGTTAAAGGAGGTTTTTATGGATGCAATATTGATACCCGTTATAATCGTTGTTGTTATCGGGTTTATAGCTGGGGTGATTTTAACCATCGCTTCCAAAGTAATGGCTGTTTCAGTAGACGAAAAAATTGAAAAGTTAATGGCAGCAATGCCAGGAGCAAACTGTGGTGCTTGTGGATATGCAGGTTGTGATAACTATGCAGTTTCACTTGGCGAAGATAAGACAAAGAGTTTAAGTACTGCATTATGTCCAGTAGGTGGAGATTCTTTGTCTAAAGAGCTTGCCGATATTTTAGGTGTTGAAGCCATAACTTCAGAGCCACGAGTAGCATATATTTCTTGTATAGGAAAACGAAGTGAAATAAAAAGAATTATGGTTCATGATAAAAAATGGAGCTGCAAGGCTGCATCAAATCTTTATGGTGGTCAAATGGAATGTGCACATGGTTGCCTTGGTCATGGTGACTGCGTAGCCTCATGTCCTTATGATGCTATCAAAGTTGAAAACTATGTAGCTATTATAGATAAAGCTAAATGCATTGGTTGTGGAATCTGCGTAAGTTACTGCCCTAAAAACGTAATAAAATTTGCGCCAAAAGAGAGCCTCACCTATGTTGGTTGTAGTTCTACCAGCAAAGGTGCTGACACAAGGCGTTCTTGTCAAGTTGGATGCATTGGTTGTAAAAAATGCGAAAAAATATGTCCAGATAATGCAATTAAAGTCGATAACTTCCTTGCATCAATAGACTACAACCTTTGTTCAGATTGTGGTAAGTGTGCTAGCGTCTGTCCAACAACTTCTATTGTCAAACTCATAAAAACAACTATTGAGCCAAAGAAAAAATTTGGTAAAAAAAATTAATTTTACACTACCTATAAATAAAATTGAGCCTCATTCTACTAATTCAAAACCAAAATTGGTTAAGATAATAGAGTAAGGCTCGATTTTTTATTTTCTTTTATTAGTGTTCCTTCTTGTGATAATCACCGAAGTGCAATGTATCACGTTGCTCGCTATATAATACAGTTGATTAACTTAACTTAACTTAACTTTGCTCTGCGAAGCCTTAATGCATTTGTAAGCACTGAAACAGAAGAAAGGCTCATTGCTGCCGCCGCAAACATAGGACTTAATAAGGGGCCTCCTAGTAGGAATAGTAAACCTGCCGCAATTGGAATACCTGCCACATTGTATGCAAAGGCCCAAAATAAGTTCTGTTTCACATTTCTTATAGTTTTCTTAGAGAGTGTTATTGCACCCACTACCCCACTAATATCACTACCCATAAGAACTATATCTGCACTTTCAATAGCAACATCGGTACCGCTACCAATAGCAATACCGATATCCCCTTGAACTAAGGCCGGGGCATCATTTATACCATCACCTACCATTATGACATTTTTCCCACTAGCTTGTAACTTTTTAACCTCACTAGCCTTATCACCTGGCATTACCTCAGATAAAACATGGGTGATCCCCACTTTCCTACCTATAGCTTCTGCTGTAGCCTTATTATCTCCTGTAATCATTACAGGTTCAATTCCCATTTCCCTGAGCTTGCTAACTACATCTACCGAATTATCTTTTAAAGTGTCTGCTACAGCAATTACTCCAGCTATTTTTCCGTTAACCGCAACTAGCATTGCCGTCTTGCCTTCTTTAGAAAAGCTACTCTTAACTTCAGAAACTTGGGTAAAATCAACACCTGCATCTTCTAACATTTTTTCATTTCCTAAAACTACAGATGTCTTTCCAACATTAACAGAAATCCCCTTCCCTGTTATAGCAATAAACTCAGTGAAGGCAATTGTTTCTAAATTTCTATCCTCTGCTGCCTTTACAATAGCCTCTCCTAGGGGGTGTTCACTTCCCTTTTCTGCTGATGCTGCAAGCTGAAGAAGCATATCTTCTTTTATTCCTTCAACGGTAACTATATCTGTTACTCTTGGTCTTCCTTCTGTTAGGGTTCCTGTTTTATCGAAAATAATAGTATCGACTTTGTGCGCTACTTCAAGAGCTTCACCGCTTTTGATTAAGATGCCGTTTTCTGCTCCCTTCCCCATGCCAACCATTATGGCTGTAGGAGTTGCAAGACCTAAAGCGCAGGGGCAAGCTATTACAAGCACAGATATAAATATAGTTAGAGCAAAGGTTGTAGACTGACCTCCAGCAAAGTACCAAAGAAGTGATACTGCAACGGCTATAGCCATAACTGTTGGTACAAAGTATCCCGCTACTATGTCCGCAAGCTTTGCAATAGGCGCCTTTGATCCTTGCGCCTGCTCAACTAGTTTTATAATTTGAGCCAAGGCAGTTTCACTACCTATCTTAGTTCCTCTAAAGCGGATAACACCATTTCCATTTATTGTTGCAGCAAATACCTCATTCCCTTTAATTTTTTCAACGGGAATGCTCTCTCCTGTTAACATGGACTCGTCTATTGAAGTTTCTCCCCAAACCACTTCCCCATCTACAGGGATTTTCGCTCCGGGTTTCACTACAATTATATCTCCTACCAAAACATCTTTCACCAAGACTTCTTTCTCTATTCCATCTTTAAGAATTATGGCTGTATCTGGTGCTAACTTCATTAATTTTTTAATTGCAGTGTTTGTTTTTGCTTTAGATAATCCTTCTAAATATTTTCCCATAAGTATAAGGGTTATTATTATTGCAGCTGATTCAAAGTATAGATTATGAGCAGCGTGAAGATTCCCCTGAACAATTAAGTAAAGTGAATACAAGCTATATACTATGGCAGCTGAAGTACCAATAGCTATTAAGCTATCCATGTTTGGAGCCCCACTAAACAAAGACTTAAACCCTACCCTATAAAACTTATTCCCTGCAATTATTACTGGTATTACAAGAACTAGTTGCACTAAGGCAAATGCAATAGGTTCTGAAAAGGGTCCTATGAATGATGGCAAGGTAAAACCGCCTATATTTATCATAGGCGCCATCGCAATGTATAATAGCGGCACAGAAAATGCAGCAGAAATAATTAGCTTTTTCTTAAGAGTCTTTGTTTCCTCATCCTTTTCTTGTTCAAAAGTTTCTGCTATTTCGCTTTCTGTCTTTTCCTCTAACTCTATCCATCCAAATCCTGTTTTTTCAATTGTTGCCTTCACTTGATCTGTTGTCGCCCCATTTAACTGATATGTGATTTTCTCAGTTGCAATATTGACAGATACCTCTTCTACCCCTTCAATCTTGCCAACCTGTCTTTCCACTCTAGCAGCACAGGCCGCACAGGTCATCCCTGTTATTTTTAAATTATTTTCCATTTAACACTCTTCTACATCAAACCCTGCATCATCTACAGCTTCTTTAATCTGATCTCTAGTTGCACCATCAAGCTCATAAGTAAGGGTACCTGACCCTAAATCTACCACTACATCTTTTACGCCTTCAATAGAACTTACAACATCCTTTACATTCGTAGAGCATCCTTCACAAACCATTCCAAGTACTTTCAAACTTTCTTTCATAATTTAACAAAACCTCCCATAGTTTTACATTTATCGACTTAAGGCAACTTTATTATTTCTGCCCAAGTCTTAGTTAGCTTCCTCTTACTACCCATAGTATACCCTAAATTCTCTTCTAGTAAAATCATTTTAACAAAAATTGTTGCCTTGCAATAAGCCTTAAAATAGAAATAAAAAATGCTCCCGAAGAAGCCTCTCATAAAAATTGAATTGTATTTCTATAGTACTAGTTTATGAATCTGGGGAGTTATTCTTCCTAAAATTACATAGGTTAAAAACCCTATAAGCGCCCCGAAAACTATAGAAGTTACGGTGAGAACTGGTAAATAAAGAAAGACTGTCAAATTCCCAAATACAAAGGCTGCGGCTACAAGCTGGCCAAATACATGTAAAAAAGAACCCGCAATGCTTACCCCAATTAAAGAAAACCTGTTGCTTTTCATTAGTACTATCATTCCCAGCATTGAAATTGTTGCGCCTACAAACCCGTATAGCATTGCAAATATCCCTGCAAACAATAATCCATTTAGTAAAATTCTCAACCCACTTATTATGATAGCATATTTAGGTCCAAATATATAAAGAGTTGTTAATACAACAATATTTGCAAGGCCTAGTTTTATCCCTGGTACTCCTAAGTTTATTGGTATAATCGTTTCAACATATGAAAATATAAGGGCTAATGAAACCAATATTCCAGAGATTGGGATCATCTTCATCTTACTAACCTTTTGCATATCAATTTGTTTAAAAGAGTTTATCTGCCTATTATCTTGTGACTGAATCATAATTGCTTTCCCCTCCTTCAATCTCAATTAATACCTTATGTGGTAAGCAAATAATAGACTCCCCTGTATTCTCCTTTGCTCCTTGGTGTACACAATCATTACCTATACAGTTTGCTTCCTCCATAAACACTTTCCCTTTTTCAATCTTCACAACATTAGTTTCGTTGCTATTTTCACTATCATCAATTATAATAGTAGCATCGGAGAAAATATCATAACTGCCATATAGTTTGTTATCTACAGTAATTTTTACCTCGCTGCCTTTTGCTTCTCCCACACCAAAAACGAGGCTAGGTGCAAGGCCAATTATGAGAATTATTACTACTAACATTATATCTGCTTTATTGATTATTTTCATATTAAATTTATCCAATTCGAAAGGTCCACATGAAGAAAAAACTATTATTTATACTTTTAATTATCTTTGTTATTATACCACAGACAGGTTGCAAAAACGAGCCCTATGAAAGAACTGTTCTTTTACTTGATACTTCTTGCACCATTACAATTTTAAATACAAAAGACAATTTATCTACTTCAGAACTTGAAAAGTTGACAGATGAATCTTTTGATCTCATAGAGGAGTATCAGCTATTGTTCACAAAAGAAACAGCAAATGTTTTCGAAATAACTGGCACTGAACACTATGAAAACTCTGACGCTGACATATTACATCTTAATAGCAGTAAAGGTGAAGAGACTGAAGTTTCTGAAGAGACTTACATGCTTTTGAATTTTGCTATTGCCCTTGGAAATCAGACTGATGGCAAATTTGATATTACTATGGGTGGTTTAACAGCTCTATGGGACTTTACTGATACTCAGTATTTACCCTCAGAAGAGGAAGTTAACGAAATTCTTCCTTTTGTCTCATATGAGAATATCTCTTTAACAGAAAGGGACGGCAAGTACTTTGCAAAGCTTACCAATTCAGAAAAGGCTCCTGTAGACCTTGGCGGTATTGCTAAAGGATATATTGCTGATATTATTTCAGAATTCTTAGTTTCTGAAGGAGTTACAGCTGGCCTTGTAAATTTAGGTGGAAACACTGTGGCAATTGGTGAAAAAGATACAGAAACTCCTTGGAATATAGGGATTGAAACATCATTAGCAGGTAACAAAGAGATCATTGGAACTGTAAAACTGGTAGATCAGACTGCAGTCACCTCTGGTATCTACGAAAGGTCCTTTACTCAAAATTCAACTCTATATCATCATGTGCTAGATCCCGAAACTGGATTTCCCGTAAACTCTGATTTAGTTTCTGTAACTATAATTGGCAATATGAAGAACTCATATATAGCTGATGCACTGTCTACAGCCTGCCTTCTTCTCGGAAGCTCCAAAGCAGAATTACTAATGGAGAATTATCCAGAATTCGACTATATAATGGTAACAGACTCTGAAGATATCATTGATGAAACTAATGGTTTATTCCAAGCTATATAGACTAAAAAATCCTATAAGCACTTAAAAGTTTAAGCGTTTATAGGATTTTGTTTTAATTATACGTTTAAGCTGCTTGGTAGTTAAATTCCAAAAATTTGTTCATTTGGAGTTTTTGTTCCATCTTCATGATAAATATAAAAGCCTTTCCCAACTTTTCTACCCAGATAACCAGCCGCAACCATTCTTCTAAGTAAAAGTGCCGGTCTATATTTAGGGTCGCCAATTTCACTAAATAGAACTTCCATTACCGCAAGTTCTACATCAAGACCAATCATATCTACAAGTTCAAGTGCGCCCATTGGGTGATTTAGCCCGTGTCTCATACCTAGGTCCACCTCTTCAATTGTTCCTATCCCTCTTTCAATAAGTACAAATGCCTCATTAAGCATTGGAATTAATAATCTATTTACAATAAATCCTGGTTCATCTTTTGAAATTATACACTCTTTCCCTAAAAATTTTCCAAATTCTAACCCTTCATCAATGGCTGCTTGATTCGTTCTTAATCCTTTAACAATTTCCATTAAGTTAATTAGAGGTACTGGGCTAAAGAAGTGCATCCCCAGAAAGTTCTCTGGATGTGAAACTTGGCTTGCTAAAGCTGTAATAGAAATAGATGAAGTATTACTAGACAAGATAGCATTTGGTTTTGCATACTTGTCCACTTCTTTAAATATTGCATTCTTTATCTTTTGGTTTTCTGAAGCCGCCTCAATAATGAAGTCTGATGTCGAGCATTCTGAAATTGACTCTGCAACCTCTAACTTGCTCATAGCTGCATCTAGTTCTTCAACAGTCATTTTTCCCTTTGCTACTGATTTTTCTAGCATCTTCAGCACTGTGGATTTCCCCTTCTCAGCCTGCTCTTTAGAAACATCATATACCTTAACATTAATCCCTTTTGTTACAGCATTCTGTGCAATGCCCATTCCCATAAATCCTGCACCAATAATAAATAACTCTTTAGTGAACATAGTTTCCTCCTATAATTCTATTTTGCATTATCATTACTCAGTTAATCTTATTCCAAAGTAATCATAATTGTCTCCAATATCTTATTTTATTATTATTACCCATAAAAATCAAATATTTTCGCATAATCCACCTGTTTTATGTGATATTATTATTTGTATTAGTATTAAATCCCTAACTGCAGTTTTATAAAGGAGCGATATCATTATGGACATAACCCCAAAAGATAGAATAAGGTCTAGCAAGGCTGAAACACTTATTATGTCAGCCGACGAGGCTGCAAAGTGTATAGAAAAAGAAATGATAATTGGCGTAAGCGGATTTACTCCTTCTGGCTACCCTAAGGCTGTGCCCCTAGCTATTGCTAAGCGAGGTAAGTTAGGTGAAGAATTAGACCTGACGCTATACACAGGTGCTTCTGTAGGGCCTGAGATTGATGGTGCTTGGTCAGAAGCAAATATAATAAAGAAAAGGTTGCCATACCATACAGATGCAACCCTTCGTGAAGGCATCAATTCTGGGAGGCATGAATACTTAGATATGCATCTATCCCACTCTACTCAATACCTAAATTATGGACAAATACCTCCAGTAGATGTAGCAATAGTCGAGGCCGCTGCAATTACAGAAGAGGGTCACATTATCCCAACTAGTGGCATAGGAAACTCTGCAGCCTTTGTAGCTCAGGCAAAAAAAGTAGTAATAGAGGTGAATGTTGCAAAACCTCTAGAACTTGAAGGAATGGCTGATATTTACACTATACCTAATCCACCACATAGAAAACCTATTCCTCTATATCATCCATCTGATAGAATTGGGATTCCATATATTGAATGTGGTTTTGATAAGATTGCTGCCATAGTTATCACCGACTTGCAAGATAACACAAGACCTTTAGGAGCAGTTGATGAAACTTCAGTAAAAATTTCAGAACATATTATTAGGTTCTTTGAAAATGAAGTTGAAGCAGGCAGGCTTACAAATAGCTTACTCCCAATACAATCAGGTGTTGGAAGCGTTGCAAATGCTGTCTTATACGGTTTAGAAAATACTGATTTTAAAGACCTTACCTGTTACACAGAAGTCGTTCAGGATTCAATGCTAGAACTAATAAGATGTGGCAAGGCAACCGTAGTATCTACTACTGCAATATCCCCTTCTCCTGAAGCTTTAATCAAGTTTGAAAATGAAATTGACTTCTTTAAGGATAAGATAATCCTTAGACCCCAAGAAATAAGTAACAGTCCAGAAATTTCTAGAAGGCTGGGTGTTATTGCTATGAATACTGCTATAGAGTTTGATATTTACGGAAATGTTAACTCAACACATATCATGGGCAGCAAGCTGATGAATGGCATTGGTGGATCTGGTGACTTTGCTAGAAATGGTAGCATTACAATATTTAGTACTCCTTCTACTGCAAAAGGTGGAGCTATCTCTTCCATTGTACCCATGGTTTCCCATGTGGATCACACAGAGCATGACGTAATGGTTGTAGTAACTGAGCAGGGCTATGCAGACCTTAGAGGCTTAAGCCCCAAAGAAAGAGCCGTGAAAATAATTAAAAATTGTGCTCACCCAGATTATAGAGCGGCCCTTTTAGATTACTTTACTAGAGCTTGCGAAACAGGGCCAAAACACACACCGCATATTTTGACAGAATCCCTATCTTGGCATACACGATTCTTAGAGACAGGTACTATGCAAAAATAGTTTAGGTTATAAGTTAATCATTTTTGTGGTAAAATATACAAGGTAACTTCAATTATTACATAAGTATAAACAACTATGGAGGATATAATGAAAAAGGAAGAAAAAATACTAGACGAAAGTCAATTATACATTAAAGGATATATTGATAGAGCAAAGGTAGCTCAGGCTGCATTCGAAAAATTTTCACAAGAAGAAATAGATAGAATTGTCATGACAATTGGTAAGGTTATTGCTGATAACGCTGAGATGCTTGCAGAAATGGCAGTTGAAGAAACAGGTATGGGTAACTATCCAGATAAGGTGATAAAAAACCAAAATAAGGCTAAAATCATTTGGAATAGCCTTAAAGGGAAAAAATCTACCGGAATAATAGAAAGAGATGCTTCTACAGGAATTACAAAGGTTGCAAAGCCTGTAGGTGTAGTAGCTGCTATTACCCCTTGTACCAATCCTATTGTAACTCCAATGAGCAATGCAATGTTTGCGGTTAAATGTGCAAATGCAATTATAATAACACCTCACCATAAGGCTCTTGGCTGTAGTACCAAAGCTATTGAACTTATCAATGCTGAAATCTCTAAGCTTGGTGCACCAGAGAATCTAATTCAAATTCTCGGAGTTCAAAATAGAGATAATACTAGAAACCTTATTTCTGAGGCTGATGTTGTCATTGCTACTGGTGGCATGGGTATGGTTACTGCTGCTTATAGCTCAGGAAAACCTGCACTTGGTGTTGGTGCTGGAAACGTTCAGGTTATATTAGATAAAGACATTAACTATGATGACGCTATTCCAAAAGTAATTACAGGTAGAACCTTTGATAATGGAATTATCTGCTCTGGAGAGCAAACAGCCATCTGCCCGGCTGATAAATATGAAGACATTTTAAAAATCTTCGAAGAAAATAATTCGGTAGTAATTAGAGATAAAGATAAAATTGAAGCTATTAGAAATGCTGTCTTTGTTGATGGTGCAATGAATAGACATGCAGTTGGTCAAGATGTACAGGCTATTGCTAAGCTTGCTGGCATAGATATCCCTGAAGATACAAAACTAATTGTTGTTGAGGGCACAGGCAAAGGTGATGAGGATATCCTTTCACATGAAAAAATGTGCCCAGTTTTAACTGCTTATAAATATGATACCTTTGAAGAGGCTGTAGAAATTGCAAAAGCAAACCTTGAGGCTGAAGGCAAGGGCCATAGCGTTTGTATTCACTCAAACACAAAAGAGAATATAGAGTTTGCTGGTACCCAGCTTAGCGTTTCTAGGTTTGTAATTAACCAAGTTTGCGCAAGCAGCGCTGGAGGCAGCTTCTATAACGGCCTTGCTCCTACGAATACTCTTGGTTGCGGTTCATGGGGACATAACAGTATCTCAGAAAACCTAGACTATAAACACTTAATGAATGTATCTAGGATAGCTGAATTTATGCCTGACAATAAAGTTCCTACAGACGAAGAACTTTGGAGCCTATAGGCTAATTTGGCGTAAGCTATTTTATTAATAACAAAAACCTATTAAATAGGATGGTCTCCTTAAATGATTAAGGCTCCATCCTATTTTAATCTCATCCATAGTATTACACACTATTTGCTACCTATAAATCTCATTTGCTGCTATTTCCGCTGCTACTGCTATTGCTTTTTTGCAGTTTCTTTTTCTTTCAATTCCATCGTGGTCCACATAGCCTTTACACATTTCATAACATATTGTTGAGCCAAACTCTTTTTCAAACTGGTTTGACATCCTTGCAAAGGTAGGATAAATATCCTCATTTAACTCTACTATCCTCTCTTTTGGAGTTTCTTTTGCAAAAGGATCACGTCTGCCTTTTGTAACACCAACCGCCATGCATGCTCCAACTAAGGCGCCACATGTGTTGTTACTTGTTTTACCAATACCTCCTCCAAAACCAGTAGTTAATGCCAAAATCTCCATACTAAAGTCAGTATCTCCATTATCTAGATATGACTTCATTACGCATTCCGCACAATTAAGTCCTTCTCTAAAGTATCCAGTTGCACGAATTACCATCTCTTCTCTAGCTTCCTCAAGCCTATGACTATTTTCTAGCTCAGCCTGCTCCTTTGCTGCCAATACTTTCTCTTTTATTTTTCCGATAGTTGTCATACCTTCTCCCTAAATTGTAATTAATTTTTCATCAGCTTTTAAAATATTAGACAGCGGTTCACCCATTCTATCTACTTCAAGATCTAAGGCCTTTAGCTTCTCAGTTACTCCAAACATATTTGAACATGAAATACATGCCTTAACAACTACACCAGCGTGCTTTGCCACTCTAATAAGTTCCTGCACGTTCTCATCTTCAGCTGCTAACTTCGCAGTTGGCCCCCAAATAATTATCTCAACCTCATCAAACCATCCATTGATTTTTGCATTTGTCGCATACATAAAAACCATAGTTTCTGCAACCTTAGGGTTATCGTTTACCCATAAAATATTCACTTTACTTTTCATACTATTTCCTTTCAAATTTATACCATAATTTTAATTATTCGTACTGTCCTCGTTATAATATATTGGTACATATAAGGTAACAGAGGTAATCCGTTATCTGCGGTTCTAGTAGTTCCAGCTATTAGAACCTTTTTTTATTTTGATTGAGCATCTCAGCTAACTCCCGTTGTTTCGTAGGATATAGATGCCCATAGGTGTTTAATGTGACTCTAATATCCTTATGACCTAACCTATCTTTGATTAAAATAGGGTCTACCCCTTGGTCAATGAGGTACGCTGCGTGCGAATGTCTCAAATCGTGCACTCTTATTTCTAAAAGGTCCCCTTTCTTTATCTCTCTCCGTAATTTGTGTTGTACAGATTCTGCGATGATAGGAAAATTTCTATCATGAGCACTTAATGCATATATTTTCTTTATATACTCACTCAATTCAGTAATAAGAAATTGTGGGACTTCAATTATCCGATTTGACTGTACAGTTTTAGGTGTTGTCACATAATCTTTCCTATTCCGTCTGTAGTATGTTTTATTAATCCTAATTCTTTGTTGCTCAATTTCTATATCACTTCTTGTTAACGCAAGTGCCTCTCCAATTCTCATTCCTGTCCAAAATAGCAGTTCAAATAGTACATGATATTTTGTTCCTTTCTCTAGTTGTTCAATAAAAAGATTGTATTGATTTATCGTCCAAAAATTTAGTTCGTCTGCACTGGACTTTCCCATTTTATTAATTTTCTTACAGGGATTTCCCCTCAGATCGTATATTTTACACGCATGTGAAAATAATGCAGACAAATGTTTGTGTATATCATTTAAATATGTTGGCTTGTAATTCTTCACGATTTATTACGTCACTTTTCACGTCATCCAAAGATTCACTAAGCATAAGTGTTACTACCAAGCAATTTGGTGTAATCTCAAAAGCACTTCTGTTGTACTTTTATAAAATCCTACTCATGCCAGAACCTAATTATTCTACAAGTCCTACATCTGCTTGTTTTTTTGTATTCTTTTTCTAAAAATAACAAGTCCAATTCCTGATAACGATAGAACTGCTACGATTAGATACCAGATTGCGTTGCTATTATCACCTGTCTTTGGTGTTTCATTTTTATTGCTTGCACTTAGCTGTGTCTTTTCTATGACTTTAAATTCTGCTCTTGCACTGCCCCCTTCACTATTGATTGTAATAGTGTGTGTACCAATCGGTAAGGTCTTTGTATAGGCGCCACTTAGTGTAACTACAATACTTCCATCTTTTACAGATACATTATCATTGTCTTTTCCTTTTACGTGAATAGTGGTTTTCTTCCCATCAATCGTTA
>CAYJFM010000009.1:33770-55651 GCA_964369805.1 uncultured Oscillospiraceae bacterium | reverse complement strand
CAGTTTTGTTTAGAAAACTGTCAATTTTTTTTGCTTTAATCATACATGTTTTTATTGTTAGAATTACTAACATTACTAGAAAAATGTGATTTTCCCTTTACAAAATTCAAATTTTAGTATATTATGGTATTAATATACTAAAATGGTAATTATGGTAATGGCTTTCGAGTTTACGTGGTGCTATGAGGTATATTTATTATATAGAGTGTGTTATGAAAAGTTATAGAAGAGAGTGTTAAAAGTTAACGTTTGTTGAAAAGTTATAGAATAATAACTGGTACTTATTGGATTTAACGACGTACCTTTGGTTATTTGTTACGCAGCAGTAAACATAAAGGTAATTTCTTTAATTCTTTAACATATAAACTAAGTAATAATTTTCTCTATATACCATGTTATGCAGAATATGCATGCATGTAATAAAGTTTACTATATTGTATGCAAGTTCGACTTTTGCCTTTAGAGTGGGGAGGCAGCCGTATTGCTTAAAGATACCAAGTAGATGAGAGTAAGAGTTTAGTTTCTATATGGTAATATATATATTGTTGATCGTTTATTTTGTAAACACTTGCTTATGAATAGTGAATTGTAAAAGCCTTCTTTATTGAGAGGGCTTTTTTATTGTTTTGATTTTTGATTTTTTGTTTACTTTTACTAGGCTTTAAGATATTATTAGGTAGTTATGGTTTTATAGATTTAAATTGGGGAAAATACAGTGATGTTTGCTAATTCTCCTGATTTTTAGGCGTTTATGTAGTTAGCTGGGGGAAAAGTTATGCTGATAGATAAAGATGATGCATTTTATAATAATTTAAGTGTACAGAAAAAATACGGACTGGACTCATATTCTTTACTTGGTTCAATTGGCGAAGGGACGTCTGCAAAGCTTATTGTACATAACGAAAATGGCAGCAAGAGAGTTTTGAAACAACGGGATAGTTTAGATAGAAAACTTTATGAAAGATTACAAAAAGAAAAATTAAGTGAAATTCCTAAAATAGATTTGGTAGTAAGTAATGAAGACTTAGTATGGAAAAGGATAGAAAATCCACATAGTATTATGGATGATGAAAGTGAACTTAAAATTTCAGTAGTAACAGACTCAGAGGGTATAGGCATTATTGAAAATTTATTGATTGGGGAAACGTTGCAAGAAAAAATTGATAGGCAAGGACATCTGTCAGAGGAAGAGACATTAAAGTATTTTTTGCAGTTATCTGAGATTTTACTTAAATTTAGCCAGTTAAAGCCTAGATTGTTACATGGTGATATTAATTTAAAGAATATTTTTATTTGTGAAAATGATGTGGTCAGAGTGATAAACCTAAAAGATGGGGAGTTGGTTCAAACAGATATTAGGAATTTTGGGGATGCAATGAAGTTAGCACTTTATGCTAGAGAAGGCTCTGAGAAAAAAATTAATGCAACATTAAACAAAGTTATTAACAAATGTTTAAAAACAGGAAGTGAGCAGAGAAGAGCTAAAGGATATAAGAATATTGCAGCTGTGAATAGGGATTTGAGAAAACTAAAATATGTCCTTGGCAACGTAGAAGAAAAGGTAAAAAAGTCTGAAAGAGTTAAATATGATGCTTTTAGTGGAGCGGCAAGCGGAAATGGTAAGTATGAGAAGCCCAAGTATGAAAAGCCTTTAGGAAGCGGAATTAGGCAGTGGTCTCTTAGGAGAACAGTTGTAAATGTTATTGTATTTTTCTTTTTTACTTATGCTGGGTTAAATATAGATATAACTTATGCAAGTGGTGATCCTTTGCCGTTAGCATTATCAATTTCTTCAAAACTTGTGACACTCTTTTTTTACTATTCATTAATTGTATTTTTTAATGATATGTGGGGAATAAAAGGAATTTTTACATTAAAAGGAAAAGTTAATGTCATTGGAAGTGGAGTTTATGTTCTGCTAAGTGGGCTGATCACTTCGCTGTTATTTATGTTGATTATATAGATTTATTTAAATGTTTTATTATAATATTTAAATAAATAATAGGTCATAGAAAGGTGAATTATAACATTCACTTTTTTTATGCTCAGAGGTGCATTTGTATGAAAAAAGGCGTTACTTCAGCTGTATTAACGTGCTTAAAAATATGTTTAGGTACATGTAAGTTTTGAAAAAGATACAAATTTGTGGTATACTTTTAAAGTATTTTGGAGGTAAAAATGATAGAACTAAACAAAGATAAAGCGATACATTTTATTGGAATTGGTGGCATTGGAATGTCGGCAATTGCGGCAATTTTAATTGATAGAGGATATAAAGTTAGTGGTTCTGATATGAACAAGAGTGAAAAAGTTGAAGAACTTGAGAAACTAGGTGCAAAAATTTTTATAGGACACTTTGCTGATAATGTGACCGATGCACAATTAGTAATTTATACAGCTGCTGTTTCTAGCGAGAATCCAGAGATTATTGAAGCAACTAGAAGAGGTATTCCAACTTATTCGAGAGCAAAGATGCTTGGGCAGTTAATGAGAGAACATGAGCATAGCATTGCAGTTGCTGGCACTCATGGTAAAACTTCTACAACGTCTATGATTTCATTGATTTTAGATAATGGTGAAAAGAAACCAACTATACTAGTAGGTGGAAATTTAGTCGAGATAGGTGGTAATGTTAAAGTTGGAGAAAAGGAGTTCTTTGTAACAGAGGCATGCGAATATATGGACAGTTTCTTGGAACTAGAACCTACAATCCAAATCATTTTAAATATTGACTCTGATCACTTAGATTACTTTAAAGATATAGATCATATTACGGCATCGTTTGATGCATTTGTGGAAAAGCTGCCAGAACATGGAATACTTTTTGCATATAATGCAAACCCATTTGTCAACAGGGTTATGGAGAAAGCTTCAAATTGTGTTACATTTGGACTAAGTGAGGATTGTGACTATATGGCAGAGCACATTGAATTTTCACATACTGGAATGCCAGAGTTTGATTTAATTTGCAGAGGAGAAAAGCTTTGTAAATTGAAACTAAGTGTTCCTGGAGAGTACAATATACTAAACGCTTTAGCAGCGGCAGCATGTTGTCACACTCTTGGAGTGGAAATTGATGCTATAAAATCAACTTTAGAAAAGTTTACTGGTACCCAAAGAAGATTTGACATTCAAGGAACTACCAGTACTGGAATGACGATTATTGATGACTATGCTCATCATCCCACTGAGATAAAGTCTACACTGTCTGGTGTAAAGAATATAAAGCATAATAAAACCTGGTGCCTATTTCAACCACATACTTATACAAGGACACTTGCACTATTTGATGAGTTTCCTGAATCCTTTGCAGATGCAGATAAGATTATCATTACTGATATTTATGCAGCAAGGGAAAAAAATATTTATGGAATTTCATCTGAGGAGCTAGTAAAAGCAATAAAAGAACAATTTGATGGAAAAGATGTTTGGTATATTAAAACATTTGAAGAAATTGCAGACTTTGTATATGAGAATGGTGAAGCAAGAGATCTTGTTTTAACAATGGGAGCTGGTGATATTTATAAAGTAGGGCAACTACTTTTAGATAAAGAAGCTAACTAGGAATAACTTAAGTAACAATTTAAACCTATATATTAATTCGAAGGAGAAAAGAATGACTATTCAAGATATTGAAAGAATAGAAAATGAAAGGCTTGAAATTAACTTAGCTCACGCTAATAGAGGCGTTATTTTTGTAGACATAAGAAGGGCATATATCGAAAAGGGCGTTACAATTGGCGAAGGAACAAAAATTTATCCGGATGTTCACCTAGAAGGGAACACTATAATTGGGAAAAATGCAATCATTGGTGCAAATTCACAAATAAAGAACTCTAATATCGGAGATGAAACTGAAGTAAAGAACTCTGTTATAGAGGATAGTAAAATTGGTTGTAGAACTTCAGTGGGACCTTTTGCATATTTAAGACCGAAAAGTAATATCGGAGATGATTGTAAAATAGGGGACTTTGTAGAAGTAAAGAATTCAAACTTTGGAAACGGAAGCAAGGCTTCACACCTTACTTACATTGGAGACTCAGATGTTGGAGAAAAAGTTAACTTAGGCTGCGGGGTGGTTTTTGTTAACTATGATGGTACAAATAAGTTTAGATCTACTGTAGAAGATGGGGCTTTTGTTGGGTGTAATGTTAATATTGTTTCTCCAGTAAACATTGGAAAAAACAGTTATATTGCTGCAGGGAGCACTGTTACGGGTGATGTAACAGAAGATGCGCT
Source organism: uncultured Oscillospiraceae bacterium (assembly GCA_964369805.1). GTDB lineage: Bacteria > Bacillota > Clostridia > Peptostreptococcales > Anaerovoracaceae > CAYJHC01. Next base: position 51,412 of record CAYJFM010000009.1, on the reverse strand, counting down.
ATTTGTAGCTAGAGCAAATGGTAAAGTTATTGAAGGCTGGGCAGCTAGAAAAAGAAGACTAAAAAAAGATTAGGATAGGAGTAGAAGATGAAAAGTATGAATTTTGGAGAGTATAAAATATTTGCAGGGAACTCAGTAGTAGCCCTTGCTGAAGAAATTGCAGAGTTAATGGGAAGACCTCTTGGAGAAAGTAAAGTTTCAACATTTAGTGATGGTGAAATATCAGTAAATATTAGAGAAACTGTTAGAGGAGTTGATGCCTTTATTATACAGTCAACATCTACTCCAGTGAACGATAACCTAATGGAAGTTTTAATTATGGTAGATGCTATGAAAAGAGCTTCAGTTGGTAGAATTAATGTTGTAATACCATATTATGGATATGCAAGACAAGATAGAAAAGCTAAAGCAAGAGATCCAATAACAGCAAAGCTAGTAGCGGATATGATATCAGCAGCGGGAGCTGATAGAGTAATTACTATGGACTTACATGCAGCTCAAATTCAAGGTTACTTTGATATTCCTGTTGACCATTTGCTAGGTACACCGATAATTACTAACTATTATAAGTTAAAAGGGCCAGAGGCACTAGAGAATTTAGTTGTAGTTTCTCCTGATCATGGAAGTGCGGCTAGAGCAAGAGCAATGGCTGAACCGCTTGGAGTTCCAATTGCTATTGTAGATAAAAGAAGAGCAGAAGCAAATAAAAGCGAAGTAATGAACATTATTGGTAATATAGAGGGTAAAGACTGTGTACTACTTGATGATATGGTAGATACAGCTGGTACAATTTGTAATGCGGCAAAAGCATTATTAGAAATGGGAGCTACATCAGTATCTGTATGTGCAACTCATCCAGTACTATCAGGACCTGCAGTTGAAAGATTAGCAGCAACTGATTTAAAAGAAATTGTGTTTACAAATACAATACCAGTTCCAGAGGAGAAAATCCTTCCAAACATGAAATTCTTATCAGTAGCACCACTTTTTGCAGAAGCTATGTCAAGAATTCATAATAACGAATCTGTAAGTAAGCTATTTGTTTAAGGGGAACTATGTTTTTTAGTAAAAAAGATAATGATAATAGTAGTACATATATTATTGTAGGCTTAGGAAACCCAGGAAAAAAATATGAAGCAACGAGGCATAATATTGGTTTCATGGTAATTGATAAAATAGCCAATAAATTTATGGTTGATGTCAATAAAGTAAAATATAAAGCTTTAATTGGGGAGTTTAAACTAGGTAGAAAAAAAATAATCCTTGTTAAACCGCAAACCTTTATGAATTTAAGCGGGCAGACAATAGTAGAGATGTTGAATTTTTATAAAATTCCAATAGAAAACTTGATTGTGATATATGACGATATTGATATCAATCCCAAAGAGATTAGAATAAGGACGAAAGGTAGTGCAGGTACCCATAATGGAATGAGATCCATTGTAAATCTCACTGGAGAAAAAGATTTTCCAAGAATCAGAATGGGAATTGGTAAAAGTGATGTAATTCCTATGATAGACTTTGTCATAGGTAAATTTACAAAAGATGAGCTAAAAGACATGGATTCTTTTTTAGAGAGATCCTGTGATGCTGTAGAAATGATTGTTACAGATGGAATTGATAGAGCAATGAACAAGTTCAATGGAATGAAATAAAATATGGGTATAAAAAGATATTCGGGAGTATCCGAAAGCAGGGCAGCAAAAACTGCTGCAAATATAATAAATGAACAAGGAAACATCTGTCTTGTGATTTCGCCAACTTTTGAGATGGCGAAATCTATGGCTGATGACCTTGCTTTTTTTGTTGATAGAGAAGTAATTTTAATTAGTGATGATGGCCATCATTTACTCTCTTTTGAAGCTGAAAATATTGAGAGTCAAATAGGTAGGGAAAAAGCTATTAAAGCTATTAAAAACAATGAATCAAAAGTTGTTGTTATGGAAGCAATGGGGGCATCGAAAAAAGTTCCGTTGTTAAAAGACCTTATTAACCAGTCAATTGATATTAAAGTTGGAGATGTTTTAGACTACGAAGGAATACATGAGAAGCTTTATCAACTAGGCTATGAGAGAGAAAATTTTGTATATGCTATGGGGCAGTACTCTGTAAGAGGAAGCATCATAGATATATTTCCATTAGGTTATGACTACCCAGTAAGAATAGATCTTTTTGACGATGAAGTAGAAAAAATTAGGAACTTTGATATTGAGAGTCAAACTTCAAAAGAAGGGATTGCCGTAGTAGAAATTAATAGAGCAAGAGAATTTAATGTTACTAAGAATCTTAAAGAAAATGTGTTTTTTTGGGAATATTTTAGCGATGGGCAAATTATTGTTGAGGAACCTAATCGATGTTTTGATAGGGTTAAACTAAGAGAAGAGGAAGTTAAAGATGACTTTCCTGTTCTTTTAAAACATGAAAAAGTGCTCCCTGAAGATATAGAAAAGTTTACTTTTACGGAAGATTTTATTAGACTTTATGACTTTGAAAACATTTCATTTATTACTGCTTTTGGAGGAAATGTTAAGGGTGCAGAAACATATGAGAGTATTATTAACATAATTAGCTATCAAGGAACGCCATATAATGGGGATTTAAAGAGTTTCAAGAGGGAAGTTTCAAATTATCTTGCAGAGGGATTTGAAATTTATATAGTATGTGAGACGGAAGGAAGAGCGGAAATCCTCAGAAACTACATTATGGATGAAGGAATTTCTGGAAATATTGCTGTCGTTATGGGTGAGTTAAGTACGGGAATGGTTCTTCATAATGAGAAAATTTGCTACATAACTGATGGAGATATTTACGGGCATAAAAAGCATAAGAAAAAGAAAAAAATGTCTAAAACAAGATCGTCCAAAGATATCTTTGAAGAGATTGAAAAAAATGACATTGTTGTTCATGAAACCCATGGGTTAGGTAGATTCTTAGGAAACAGTATTATTACTGTAAAGGGAGAAGAACGGGAGCTTCTTAAAATTAAGTACCATGGTGAGGATGTACTTTATGTACCAATTGATCAGGCTGGAATGATTCAAAAATATGCTGGGTCAGAAAATCCAAAATTAAGTAGACTTGGAAGTGGCGACTGGGAAAATATTAAGCGAAAAACCAAGAAAGCTATTAAAGACATGGCAAAAGAGCTACTGGAATTATCTGCAAAGAGAAAAGCAGAAGGAGGATTTGCCTTTAGTCCTGATGGTGCATGGCAAGCTGATTTTGATGATCTTTTTCCATATCAAGAGACAGATGACCAGTTAAGGTGTATAGCTGAAATAAAAGCTGATATGGAAAAGCCAGAACCTATGGATAGACTGCTTTGTGGAGATGTGGGTTTTGGGAAAACTGAAGTAGCATCTCGAGGCATATTTAAGTGTATAGCTGATGGAAAACAAGCTGCAGTGCTTGCTCCAACAACAATACTTGCAAATCAACATTTTCAAAAGCTAAAGGAGAGATTTGAGAATTTTCCTGTAAATATTGAGTTACTATCTAGATTTAGAAGTCAAAAGGAGCAAGAAGAAACCATAGAGAAACTGAAAACAGGTGAGGTAGATATAGTTGTCGGGACTCATAGGCTATTATCAAATGATGTGAAATATAAGGATATTGGTCTTTTGGTTGTAGATGAAGAGCAAAAGTTTGGAGTAGCAGCAAAAGAAAAAATAAAGTCATTGAAAGTGGGTATAGACTTACTGGCATTATCAGCTACACCAATACCAAGAACTTTGCATATGTCCTTGATTGGAATGAAAGACCTAAGTCTAATAGAAGAAGCACCTGAGGAACGAATACCGATTCAAACATATGTAATTGAAGAGGATGAGCTACTAATAAAAGAAGCTATTAGAAGAGAGCGAGAAAGAGGCGGGCAAGTATACATAGTAACAAATCGAATAAAAGGTATACAAAAAATTGCATCTGATATAGCAGACCTGGTCCCAGATTGTAAAATTGCAGTTGGGCATGGAAGAATAAAAGAAGAAAATCTTGAGAATATAATGATAGACTTTGCAAATGGTGAAACGGATGTATTGGTTGCTACAACTATTATTGAATCAGGCATAGATATTCCAAATGTTAACACAGTAATAATTTTAGATGCTGATAAGTTTGGGCTATCGCAACTTTACCAAATTAGAGGCAGAGTAGGGCGTAGCGATAGGATGGCATATGCCTATCTAATGCATAAGAGGGAAAAAGTTCTAACCGAAGTTGCCGAAAAAAGATTAAGGACAATAAAAGAATTTACTCAATTTGGGGCGGGTTTTAAAATAGCTATGAAGGATTTAGAGATTAGAGGCGCTGGAAATATTATGGGTGGCGAACAGTCAGGTCATATGATAAATGTTGGTTATGACCTTTATTGTAGACTTGTGGAAGAAGCTGTTAATGAGGTTGAAGTGGAAAGCAAGGGGGGCATTGCTGTAAAGAAGAGCGATGAAGTAAAGATTGAAATAGATACCTCTGCTAGCATACCTCAGAAATTTGTAGAAGACGAAGGCCAAAGATTAGAAATATACAAGCGAATAGGTAGACTTAAGACGCAAAAAGAAAGAAAAGACTTAGAATATGAGTTAAAAGATCAATTTGGGAAATTACCACCTGAAGTGGAAAACCTTATGACAGTTGCCATAATAAAATATATGGCAAGGGAAATAGGGATTTTATCAATAAAGCAAAGGGCGAATAAAGTACTGATTGACTATGTGGACGGAAAAGAGCAGATGACACTTTATGTAGATGAGGGAAATGGCAGTAAAGGCTCATTAAAGGAGGTCCACCAAATCATATACGTACTTTTTGAAAAGCATAGGGCTAAAGAAAAGGAACGAAAAAAAATATTCTAGCGCAGAGAAACATAATGAGGAAAAGAGATTCAAACAAATTAATAAAAGGCATTGCCTTTCTTGCAGTAGCTGGTGTAATTGTAAAAATACTGGGTGCGTTCTTTCGTATTCCATTAGGAAATATTATTGGAGCAAGTGGTATGGCAGTTTATCAGCCTGCATATTCAATTTATGCAGTAGCTGTTGCATTTGCTACAGTTGGACTCCCAGTTGCAATTTCAAAAGTAATGTCTAGGGAAGAGGGCAATGAAGATAACCATGCTCTAAGAATGGGAATAGAGATAGCTATTTTTGTTGCACTACCAATATCAGTAATGCTATTTATATTTGCGCCTATAATTGAAAATATTTTGGGAATTGATGGAGTAACATGGTCATTAAGAGCAGTTTGCCCAGCCATAGTTTTTTTGACTTTAACAGCTTCATTTAGAGGTTACTTTCAGGGACATGGTGAAATGAGGCCTACAGGAATTAGTCAAGTAGTAGAGCAATTAACCAGAGTAAGTCTAGGAATAGTTTTATCAGTGTTACTGTATAAGGCTTTTGATGATAGTGAAATCTTTGGAGCTTTTGGTGCAATAATTGGCAGCTCTATTGGAGTTTTTGTAGGTACAGTACTTATATCTGGTTTTTATTTAAAAGAAAGAAAGACTTACAATTTTAGAATTAAAGGAAGAATCCGTGAAGATTTTCTGGAAGTTAAAGCCCTATTGAAAATGGCTGTTTTTATCACAATAGGCGCAGCAATTTTTCAAATATTCACTTTAGCAGAAACACCAATAATTGTTAATAGGTTACTTGCATCTGGCATGGAAATCGAAAAAGCCACTAGCTTATACGGAGAGCTTAGCGGTATGGTTTACCCAATTATTAATATTCCATACATAATGGTAGCTTCAATTTCAATCGGGATCATTCCAAAACTCGCAGAGCTTAATGCCAAGGAAATTAATAAAGATAAAGATGAAAATACAGAAATCCAAGTTGTGAATAAAGGTGTAAAACTTGCAGCAACAATAGGATTACCCGCAGGAGTGGGATTAATTCTAATTGGAAAAGACATATTAAGTATTTTTTACCCTACATTGTATGAAGAGTTTGCCATAACAGATAATGTAATTAGGTTTATTGGAGTAACAGTAATAGCTTTATCTATAACGCAGGTGATAATGGGTATTCTACAAGGCACTTCAAATGTGAGAATGAGTCTTATCTCGGTTTGCCTAGGAATTGTAGCAAAGGTAACAACATCTGTAGTTTTGGTAGAATATATAGGAATAGAAGGTGCCCCTATAAGTAGTTTTATCGGGTGTGTAGTAATACTGATAGTAGGAATATACTATCTAAAGAAAATAAAAATTAAAATAAACTGGTGGAGCCTAAAGGTACCTTTGCTAGGGGTAGTTATTATGACTACTGGTGTAATTACTGTAAAAAGCATACTGGAATTTTATAACTTTAATATAATTTTAGAAACTATTGTAGCTTTAATGGTAGCATTGATATTATATAGTACAACTATATTAGTGAAGAAAAATGAAATTTTGAAATAAGGGTTGATTTTTCAGAAGAACACTATATGTAGTATATAGTAAGAAATTAGTTTACGTAAAACAATGTTATGTATATAAAAAACTGCGAAATAGTTGACAAAAGATTGACATTATTTATAAAAATAAGTATCATAATCATGAGGAGACACTTAGATTCCAGTCAATTAAGAAGGGGAATTTAAATGTTATATAATGTAAGAAGTTCACATTTAAAGAAGAATTTTATCAGTATAGTTTTAATACTAATGATGGTAGCTGGCCTTTTTGGCTCACTGCCTTTTCTTGCTGATATAAATGCACATGCCAGTACAAGTGCAACCATTAATGCGAGTAATGGGCTAAATGTGAGAAGTGGTGCGGGAACAAGCTACAAAGTACTTGGAACTTTATCCCACAACACGGGTATTAATATCTTGGACACCGTAAAGGGTTCGGATGGTAAAAACTGGTACAAAATAAGTTATAATAGCCAAAATGGATATGTCCATTCTTCATATGTGAAATTGGCATCATCAACTCAAAAAAGTCCAGCAGGATCAATTATTGATGCTTATTCACCGTCAAAGTCAGGAACAACTTCTGAATCTTTAAATTTGAGAACGGGGCCTAGTACATCTTATTCAGTTTCTGCAACAGTTGCAAAAGGAACTAAATTAACTGTAACAGGGAGAACTACTTTTAGTGGACAAAATTGGTATAGAATAAGCTATGGGTCGAAGACCTTATATGCCAGTGCCACTTATATAAATATTAGTTCTTCGTCAAGTACAACGGAACCAGAAACAGAAGTAGGAACAGTAACAGGTAAAGGTGTGACAACAACATATTTAAACTTAAGAACAGGCGCTAGTACTAACTACACTGTTTACACAACGGTGAACCCAAAAACAACATTAACAGTAACAGGTAAAGTTGGAAGCGGTAGTAATGCTTGGTACAAGGTTAGTTACAGTGGAAAAACACTTTATGCAAGTGCAGCCTACGTTACTTTCACAGCGGATGAAAAACCAGAGGTAGAAGAGACTCCAACAAAAGGGTCAACAACAGCATACCTTAACTTAAGAACTGGAGCAAGTACAAGTAGCTCAATATATACTACAGTGAAAACGGGGACAGTACTAACTATTACGGGCACAACAGGAAGTGGAAGCAATCTTTGGTATAAGGTTAGCTACAGTGGAAAAACACTTTATGCTTTTGCAGAGTATGTAAAAGTAACTGAAACATCAGGTGGAGATACAGATACGACTTTACCTGAGACAACAGATAATGGAATTGAAGATTTTCCAGAAAGCTATCAAGCTGCTTTGACAGCTCTAAGTGAAGATAATCCACAGTGGAAATTTGTACCTATAGATACCAATATGACATGGGAGCATGCGTTAGGACGACAAGTTAATGACAATAGCACAGGTGTTGTTGGAACTAGCTTAATTCATAGTTCCTTACCAGAAGCATGGAGATCTATGAATAAAGGAACATATGATTTCACTAATGATAAATATGGAACTGCTGATGGCGGTTGGAATTTTGCATCAGATGATGCTGTAGCATATTATTTAGATCCAAGAAACTGGTTAAAAGAAGATTACATTTTCCAATTTATGGGGCATGGATTTGATGCAGAGTCACAAAGTCCTTCTACAGTAAAGAAAATGTCAGAAGGTACATTTTTAGAAACGAGAAAAACCTCCAAAGGGGAATACTTATATAATGTTATATATACAGCTGGTAAAAATTCAGGAGTTAACCCAAATGTTTTAGCATCGATGATAATTCAAGAGCAGGGAACAAGTGGTAGTTCGGATTTGATTTCAGGGGATTATCCAGGATATGAAGGCTATTACAATTTCTTCAACATTGGTGCCTTTAATGAAAGTGGCTTTACTTCTGCTATTCATAGAGGTCTTTGGTATGCAGCAGGATCTGGAAAAGGTTATACATCATATGATAGGCCTTGGAAAACAGTAGGAAGTGAAAGTGGAGAATATAGATCAATATTAGGTGGAGCAGAGTTTTATGCCTCAAGTTATGTAGAAAACAATCAAGATACACTTTATACAAAAAAATTCAATGTTGCAAATGGGGCTTCTGCAGCAGGAACATATCAATATATGACAAATGTGTCAGGGGCTGCAAGTGAAGGATGGCTTCTAGCAGAAGCATATGAAGACAGTTCTGATATGCCAATTGTATTCTATATTCCAGTATACGATAATATGCCAAGCACTGCAGCTGCAAGGCCAACTGAAATAGGAAACAACAATAACTTGCTAGATAGTCTAACAGTAAAATCAGGAAGCACCAACATCGGACTTGGTAAAACCTTTGATAGGTATACAGAAACTTACTCAGTATCAACAACTGCATCGACAATTACTATTGGTGCATCTGCAAATGATAGTGGTGCAAAAATAACGGGAACAGGTACGAAGACTCTAGAAGCAGGCCTAAATAAATATACAGTTTCAGTTAAGTCCACAAGTGGTGAAACAAGAACCTATACTATTAATGTAACAAAGAAATAAAGGTATTAAAGGTTGTTAGTGAAACCTTTAATAAAAAAACAGATAGATGAGGTAAAGAATGACATTAAAAAAAATAATATCTAAATTTATGGTTGTAACATTTGCAATTGCTATATTGATTGCGCCTATTTCTACTTTTGCTGATATAAAAATGAACATTAGTGCACCATCTACAGTTGAAGCTGGAGAAATCATAACTGTTACAGTGACATATGTAGAGGATAGTATTGGAACTGTCAAAGGACAGATAATTTATGATAATAGCAAACTTGAATATATTTCAGGCGGAAGCAGTGAAGGTGATACAGGAGTTGTTCTTCTAAATGGAGAAGGACATGGAAATTCAAAAGTGATTTTCAATGTAAAGTTTAAAGGCATAACAGGAGAAGATACAGTTAAAATTACGACTTCAGAAGCGTATAATGTAGATAATGAGTCTCTTGGAAATGCGGAAAGCTCAAAGACTATAACAGTTAACGGCAGTTCAGGTTCAGGGGATGGATCAGGCTCGGGAGATGGATCAGGTTCAGGAGATAGTTCTAGTTCAAACGATGGTTCTACCTCAAATGATGGAACTGAAAATTCGGAAGAAGGAACTGGTGGACAAATAATTGAAAATAACACTCAAGATGAAGGATTTTTCTCTGGCATTTCAATGATATACATTGGGGCATTAGTATTTATGGTAATAATCTTAGGAATAATTCTTGGGATTAGAGAGCATAAAAGAAACAAAAGACGTAAGCACTAAAGGATATAAATGGATAAAGGATCTCTAAATACTAGCTAGAACTGGTGTTTAGAGGTTTTTTAGAATTCTAAATAATTAATTCTCATAAAGGTTTAATGTTTGAATGGTAAACTTTACTTATAATTAATAGAGGGAGTTTTAATCTAAAAAAAGAGGTGAAAAATGAGAGTTTTGATAGCAGAAGATGACCGTGATATGAATAGAATTATTACAAAAAAGCTAACGAAGGAGGGCTATGGTGTTGATAGTTCTTTTGATGGTGAGGATGCACTTTTTAATATAAGGCATACTGATTATGATGTAATAATTCTTGATATAATGATGCCTAAAATGGATGGACTTCAGGTTTTGACGGAAATTCGAAAGTTAGGTATCGAAACACCAGTGATTTTTCTCACAGCAAAAGATGCAATTGAAGACAGAGTAAAAGGCCTAGATAATGGAGCAAACGACTATCTTGTTAAGCCATTTTCTTTTGAAGAGTTAATGGCTAGGATTAGAGTTATGACAAGAATAAAGGCAGGAAAAGCAACAAGTATTCTTACTGTAGCTGATCTTTCTCTTGACACAAGTTCACATAAAGTATATAGAGGGGAAGTAGAAATAATACTTTCTGCTAGAGAATATTCTATTTTAGAGTATATGATGTATAATTCAGGGCAAGTTCTATCCAGGGTTCAAATTGAGGACCATATATTTAGCTACGATTATGAAGGTGGCTCGAATCTAGTAGATGTATATATCCGATATCTGAGGAAAAAAATAGATGAAGGCTTTAAGCAAAAACTAATTCATACGGTGAGGGGCACTGGATATGTAATTAGAGAAAACTAGACTTTTAAAGTACAGTTAGGAGAGTAAAATGAAAAACATATCACTAAAAAAGAAAATAACAATTTGGAGTACTTTTTTAATGTTGCTTCTTACTCTTATAATGCTAGCAATAATCAGTTTTGTAGGTATTGCCTTATTAGAGAATGAAGGAAAGGACAGTTTAATTGAACTTGTAAATGATAATAGTAAGCATGTAGACAAACATTTAGATGAACATGCAGGGGAGAAAGAAGATGAAATTAAGTTTTATGATGACAATGTGTACTATTCAATTTATGATGAAAGTTTCAATCTTGTAGACGGTTCTACTCCTAATAATCTTGAGTTTAATGATGATTTCGAGGATGGAAAACTAAAAACTATTAACCTAAACGGCAATGAATATTATATTTATGATAAGTACCATGAAGATGCTAACCTGTGGGGAAGAGGAATTGTGGAAGTGTCTGAGCTTAATGAAATTAGCCAAGGCATTTTGATTGTAGCGATAGTCGCATTGCCAATATTCATATTGCTTACAGCTGTAGGAGTAGGAATGATTATGAAAAAATCATTTAAGCCTATTGATAAGATGATTGACACAATGGAGAAAATAAATGAAAGTGAGGATTTATCCTTAAGATTAAATGTGGAAAAAGGAGACCCAGAAATTTTAAGGCTAGCTAAGAACTTTGATAGTATGTTAACTGGGCTAGAAAAGTCTTTTGATATAGAAAAACAGTTCACCTCCGATGCATCTCATGAACTGCGAACCCCTATTGCAGTTATTATGGCTCAATGTGAATACAGCCTAGAGGAAGATGCAAATGAAGAGGATAGAAGAGAAGCTTTAGAAGTTATACATAGGCAAGGAGAGAGAATGAGTAGGCTTACTAATGATCTTTTAAGGGTTTCGAGACTTGACTTTGGGATTGAAAAAGGAAGTTTCGAAGCATGTGATTTAAGTAGATTATTTGCAGAGGTTTGCTTAGAACAAAAATTGCTAAAAACTAAGAACATTGAACTATCAGAACATATAGAAGAAGGGATTTATGGTAAGGTAGATAAAGAAATGATGGTTAGGCTTTTAACAAATCTTATTACAAATAGCTATAAGTATGGTAAAAACAATGGGAAAATTAAAGTGGACTTTTTTAGAGGTGAAAATTCAGAATTTAAAGGTATAGTCAATGATGAATTTGCAAAAGGAAAAATTATTTTATCTGTGATAGATGATGGCATTGGTATTGAAGAGGAGCATATTGATAAAATATTCAATAGATTTTACCAGGTGGAGAAGGCAAGGACTGGTGAAGAGCTAGGTAGCTTTGGATTAGGACTTGCAATGGTGCAGCAGATTGCCAAAGCTCATGGTGGTAAGGTTTTTGTGAGTAGTAAAGCTGGCGGGGGAAGTCAATTTGTAGCTGCCTTTGACAAGAAAATTATTTTGTAAAAAATTATAAAAATATTATATTTCTCATTTTACTTTAATCTTTGAACTATATTATAAGGATATAGAATAAAGCAAATTAAAAATTGTGAAGGAGAAATACAATGAAAAAGAATATTAAAGATGAAATGAAAAAGAAAGCTGAATCAGTAAAGCAGGTATCAAAGGAAAAAGCTATAGAAAAGATGGAAGAAGTTGTTGAAAAGGCAAAAATTGAAAAAGAAGCTAAAGAAGCTGAAACAATTAGAGAAGACTATGCATTTGAAAAAGAAACTACGCCTAACGTAGAAGAGGAAACTGCTATAATAAGTAATAGAAGGTTAGATGAAGAAGATATGCTAACACCTCCAAAAGGAATGTCTAAGAAAAAGAAAATAGCGGGAATTATGGCTGCGGTGCTTGTAGCAGGTTTAATTGGTGGAGGTACTGTTTATGCTTTGGATGAATTAGATGATAGGCATGACAAAGATAACCACAGAGTAGAGCATGATGTATACAGCTATGAAGGAGAAGGAAGTCATCAAGGTGAAAATGATCATCTAAGTAAAGAAGAACAGCAAGGAGAAGGAAATAGTTACTATAGTGAGGAAGTTATTTCTGAAGAGGGATTAATTGGCAAAGAAAAGGCTACGACCATTGCACTTGAGAAAGTAGGCCTTACTGAAGAAAAAGTTACAAACCTTCAAGTAGAGCTAGATATAGATGACAGAGGAAATAAAGAGTATGAAGTAGAGTTTGATAATGGTGGATATGAGTATAGCTATGACATAACTGGTGTCGATGGAGAAATAACTCATGAAGAAATTGAAAAATCAGACGTACTTTAGATTATTAAAGGAATAATGTAGAAAAGTAGAAATAAGTAAAGGTGAATTAAATGATAAAAAATGACATCATGTTTGAAAAAAATTGGATAAAAATGGCGATTACAGAATTTGCAAAAACATCAATTAAAAATGATGAGTTTTGGAGGGCTTCATATACTAAAGAGGATAAAGCTGGGGTAGAACTTTTACAAACGTGGATGAAAGATTTAGAACTTAATACTTATTTCGATGGTATAGGAAATCTATTTGGAAGAATAGAAGGTAAATCAGCAGGTGAAATAATGGTAGGATCTCATAGAGATACAGTTAAAAACGGAGGTGCACTTGACGGTGCACTAGGTGTTTTAACAGCAATTCTAGCCCTGGCATCTTTGCATAGAGAATATGGGACCCCTCAAAAGACAGTTGAAGTTGCAGCCTTCTGTGAAGAAGAAGGGAGCAGATTCTTAGCAGGTTATATTGGCAGCAGAAATATAATTGGGCAAGTGGATAAGGAGTTACTAGCAGATGTTGACTATAATGGGATTAGCCTTGGCGATGCAGTAAAGTCCGCAGGCTACTCTGGAAAGATGCTTACTAGCAAGAGAGAAAGGCTTGAAAGGTTTGTGGAACTTCATATTGAGCAAGGAGGTCTCTTGGAAGCAGGAAATAAGGATATAGGCATTGTAAGCTCTATTGTTGGTATTTATGTGGGAACTATAAAATTTTTTGGAAAGCAAAACCATGCAGGCACAACACCAATGAGCTTAAGAGTTGACCCAGTGCCATATATGGCGGAACTAATAGTAGAGATGAATAAATGGGCAAAGGATCAAGAGGATAAAATGGTATGCACCTTTGGAACCATTGATGTTTCTCCAGGGACAAGTAATGTAATCCCAGCGGAAGCTGCCATTATGTTTGACATTAGGTCTGGAGACAAAGAAATGCTTAGTGCAGCTGAAAGAAAATTAGATGAGTTGATAGAGGCTGCAAGAGAAAAAATTACAGTGGAATTAGATGTTGCATGCAATGAGCCTCCTACTAAAATGGATAGCGAAGGAGTAAGACTAATAGAAGAGGTAGCAAAAGAGCTTGGTTTATCGAGCATAAAGATGGACAGTGGAGCTGGGCATGATGCACAGATAATCGGGGAGCATTTTAATACAAATTTAATTTTTGTACCAAGCATAGACGGAATTAGTCATTCACCAAAAGAGGATACAGATATTGAAGATATCTATAATGGATACTTGACTCTCAAAACTTTTTTAAGAAAAATAGCTTGGTAAGCTCAGAAAGAACATAGGAACAATCTTAAAGTAGAGGGCCTGTATATTATCGATTATGATAATATACAGGCCCTTTGTATACCTAATTTATTGCTTAAATTTCTAAGACCGCCGCCATCCTGTTGAGTGCATCTTGCAAAACCTCAGGTGGGCAGGCAATATTTATTCTCACAAAACCTTTACCAACATCACCGAAAATGCTGCCGCCTTCTAAAATAAGATGGGCCTCTGAGGCAAATTTCCTGATTAATTCAGCCTCATCTATGCCATACCCTGTGAAATCTATCCATGTTAAATAAGTTCCTGCAGGTATATTGAACTTAACTTTAGGCATATTTTCTTTAAAATAATTATGCATTAGAGATAGATTAGCATCTAGAACTGTTCTAAGTTCATCTACCCAAGAAGCCCCTTTGCTATAAGCTGCAATTGCTGCTTCATGAGAAAAAGTATTAATGAAAAGCAGCCCAGTATAGCTATCAAGCTTTGCTTTGATTTCAGGATTTTTAATAATTAAATTTGTAATTTCAAGGCCAGCTAGGTTAAATGTTTTATTTGCTGCAGTAGCTACAATTAGGTTTTCCGAGGTGTTCATAGCTATAGCTGAGGTGAAAGACCTATCTTTTCTAATTAAATCAGAATGAACCTCGTCAGAAAACATTAGCACATCATTGGCAATACAAATTTCTAATAGCCTCTCTGTGAACTCAGGGGGCCAGATATTGCCGGTTGGGTTATGGGGGTTACAATAAATAAAAAGTTTGGTATTAGGTTCTTTACATTTAAGCTCAAAATCTTCAAAGTCTATAGTATAATTGTTATTTTCATCTTTAATGAGGAAATTTGAAATCTGAGTTCTATTATTGTGAGCTATTTCATTTGCAAAAGGATAGTATACTGGTGGCTGAATAATTACGCCATCATTTTTATTGGTGAAAGCTCTAATAACATTTTTAACAGCGCTTATGGTACCAGGACTATATGAAATCCATTTTCGATTAATTTGAATATTGTACCTACTACGGTACCAATTAATTAGTGCCTCAAAATAGTCTTTGCTAAGGCTTGTATATCCATAAATTTCTTGCTCAGCACGTATTTTAAGTGAGTCTGTAATTTCTGGCGCACATTTAAAGTCCATATCTGCAATCCACATGGGGATTGTGTCTTCATAATATTCAAGATCAAACAAAGCCTTTACCAAAGCTTTATCATTTTTCATTGCAGATGTACCAGTTCGGTCAACTTTTGTTGTAAAATCATATTTCATGGTTTTCTCCTTTACTGCGAGCGCGTCGGCACGGCCTAATCACGCAAGCGTGTTAGCTCCTTTGCCTCGATTATAACACCAAAAGGGGGGAAAAGCCAACATTACTAAGTTTTATTAAGAAATTCTTTTATCTGATGTTGACATTAGATAAAAGAAATTGTATTATTGTATTAAAGCGATAGTACAATAATACAGACAAACATATAAAAAACTAAAAGGAGGTGTTTATGTGACTTGGAATTTTGATTATGATAGAACGATTTATCAGCAAATTATGGATAAGGTAATTGAACGTATTGTGAGTGGGACATATAAGCCTGGTGAGAAATTACCTGCTGTAAGGGAGTTAGCTTTAGAAGCAGGAGTAAATCCTAACACTATACAAAAAGCCTATGCGGAGATAGAGCGTAGAGGAATAATAATTAAAAAAAGAGGAGATGGAAGCTATATAACAGAGAATAAAGAGGTGCTTAAGTTATTATCTGAAGAGTGCCTTGAAACTGCTGTTGAAGAGTTTCTTAAAAAAGTAAAGCCAATGGGGATGACAAAAGAAGAAGTCCTTAAGGCGGTGGAACTTAGTTTAGAAGGAGGAAAGGAATGAAGACTATTTTAAAATGTGAGAATATAACTAAATCCTATGGAACAAAGGTGGCATTAGATGGTGTTAGTTTTTCCATAGAGGAAGGTCAAATTGTAGGGTTACTTGGGCCTAATGGTAGTGGTAAAACAACATTGATTAAACTGATTAATGGGTTACTCACACCTAATGAAGGCAGCCTAATGATTAATGGAAATGCTCCAGGGGTAGAAACAAAAAAAGTAATATCATATCTACCAGATAGAGATTTTTTGCCAAAGAGTGAAACTATAAATGCAATAATTGCATACTATGAGATGTTTTTTGAGGACTTTAGAACAGAGAGAGCAAGGGAAATGCTTGCGAGCCTAAATCTTGACCCGAAAGTAAAGATTAAAACCCTTTCCAAAGGAAATAGAGAAAAGGTTGCTTTAATTCTTGTTATGAGTAGAGATGCTGACTTATATATTCTAGATGAACCAATTGCAGGGGTGGATCCAGCAGCAAGAGACTTTATCTTGAATACTATTATAACTAACTATAATGAAAAAGCTTCAATATTACTAAGCACACATCTAATAAGTGATGTTGAACCGATACTTAGCGATGTAATGTTTATTAATGAGGGAAAAATATTTGCTAAAGGTAACGCAGATGAAGTTAGAGCTAAAAGAAAAATGAGTATAGATGCAATATTTAGGGAGGTGTTCAAATGTTAGGTAAATTATTGAAATATGATTTGAGGCTGATGATGCGATTAATGATTCCATTGGTTTTGGTATTAGTTGTTTCTTTTGCATCAACTGCGATTTTAGGATCATTAAACTCATTTAATATAGAAAGCTTTTTAGGATTGGGCATGGGTGGAGGTGAATCACCAGTATTAACTGGTTTATTTACTGCAAGTATTGCTACATATGTGGTGGCTTTATTTGCATCATCAGTAATTGTATATATTTTTATAGTGATGAGGTTCTATACTAATTTGTTTTCTAATGAAGGTTATTTAAGTTTTACGCTTCCAGTAAAACCTATGGAACAATATTGGTCAAAATATATATCTGCGGTAGTATCTATAGCTATTTTAGGTATAACTATTATGTTAACAATAAACCTTTTGGTAGTAATTTTTTCAGATGGAGAGCTTGGTATATCAGACTTATTTGAATTTTACTCAACAATTATGGGGACAGAGTATGTGGTATTATTGATTATCTCAATAATTTTAGGCATAATTTTAGAACCGATTAAACTATATATGTGTATGTGTATCGGGCAGTTATATAAAAATAAAATTATTGCATCAATCGTAGTCTATGTCATTATCTATGTAGTACTGCAAGTGATTTCTACAGTATATACGATTTCAACAGTATTTATCTCAGGGGAATTTATGGAAACAAGTACATTAGCTGGATCCGAAATGTTTTTCACAGGAACTATCCTTTGGATTACGATAGTTTCCACATTGGTACTGAGTGTAGCCTTCTACTTAGTAAGTAGGAAAATCTTAATCACAAGGCTAAATCTAGAGTAAAGCAGAGGAAAAATTGTAAAAAAATTCTAAAACATACAAAAAATGATTGACATGTCTGAGAGGTGTGATATTATTATGATAATAACAATGGAGGTGTGAAATGATTGCCGAAGACAGAAGAAATATAAATAAATATATTGTATTAGTAGTAATGTCTTTTATCTTTATAACTCAGATAGTAAATGTCAACTTTGTTTATGCAGAAGGTATTA
>CAYJFM010000009.1:0-33760 GCA_964369805.1 uncultured Oscillospiraceae bacterium | reverse complement strand
AAATTGGAATGCCTGAAAATAGTAAGCCAGGGGAAATGCCAGATAAAATTACTTTTGGAAATGATGAATTAAATTATTTAGATGTAAAGGTAATGAACAATGGGAATCTGGTTATAGAGCCAGTTTACATCAATACTGTTGCAGACGGGGTTCATACCATAAAAATAATCAATGGGAATGAAACTGCGATTACAGATGTAATAGTTGAGAATGGAATAGTAACAGGAAGTATAGCAATTACTGACTCATGGAGCTTGATTAACCTAATCATTACTGTAATTCTATTAATCAGTCCAATCATTTTTATAATTGCAAACAAAAAACATACAAATACGGAATGCCATCAATATAGGGATAATTATGTGTTTAATCTAAGAAGAAAAAGGACTTTAGTTACAATAGGCATTTTAGGCATTGTTGGAGGGGCAATATTCTTTCTAAGAGAAAGCTTTTTAGGCCCGATGGAAATATTTAACGAAAACAGTTTACAATTTGTAATTCTTTTATTAGCACAGATAATAATTGAAGTAATATATTCAAATAAGAAAAATGTAAAGAAGGTAGTTTTTACAAATTGATAAGTATAATAAAGTTTTAGAATAAGTGGACTATAAACAGGTAATCTTTTGGTTGCCTGTTTTATTTATTGGAAACATGTATCTAGGTAATAATAACTCGGTAAAATAAAAAATAAAAATGAGAGAAAAAGTAACCTATGTTATAATTATATATTACATGAAATAAACGGAGGTTAGATATGAAAAAAATGATATTATTGTTCTTTGCTTTACTTTTAATTGCAGGAGGGATTTTCTTTTACTTAGGGCAAGAAGAGGAACCAACAGTAATAGCTGAAGATGATGCATGGGAGACTATAAAGGAAGCCTATATATACACATATCCTTTAATGATGGTTGATGCAACTAAAAATGAAGTGGCTAAATCTCTTGGAATAAGTGATGAGGATGTTACCAATCACCTAATTCATAGCAAAGACTTGTCAAAAGTTGGGGAAACTAGTGATACTTTTTCAAATATGGACATACTGTATTCCCAAGTGTTTTTGGACTTGGCTAAGGAGCCAATCATATTTGAAAAGCCAGCAACTAACAGATTTTTATCAATAGAAGTAATGGATGCATATACAAACTCAGTTACTTTATTAGGGACAGGAGGAGATACTCAGAAATCTAGCACCTACATGATAACGGGGCCAGAATATGATGGTACAATACCCTCAGAAGTAACTCATATAGAGCTACCTACTTATATGGGGTGGATGATCATTAGAACGGAGGTAAATGAAGGGGAAGACTTAGCAAATGCTTATAAACTTCAAGACAGTATGGAAATAATGCCAGAGAGCACTTGGAAAATGGAGGAAAAGCCAAGGATAGAAACCTTTGAATATGAGAAAAATATAATTCCAAGGGCAGAAGACCTTAACTTTAGCATCGAGGAATACTTTGACCATGCAAATAACCTTATGATGAAAAATCCTCCAGCAGAAGGTGATATTGGAGTTCTAAAAGACTTGCAAAATATAGGCGTAGGCTCAGGCTTAGATTTTGATTTAGTAGCAATATTAGGAGAAGATGCTACTAATGTAGAAGAAAAATGGGAGACTATGAAGGAAGAGGCTACTGTAGAAATGGAGGAAGATAGCAAAGGATATATTTCAGAGCTAGGCGATTGGTCTTTTTATGGTGAGCCTATAGCTGATTTTGGAGATAAATATAAATATAGAGCCTATGTTGCAGATACTATGCTAGGGGCAGGCTCTTTAGATTTAGCAATATATACAGAGCTTAGTGACCTTAATGGAGAAAAGCTTAGCAGTGAGAACTCATATGTAATACACTTTGAGAAAGAAGAGTTGCCTCCTGTGAAGGCTTATGGATTTTGGTCAATTACAGCGTACGGAAAAGATGGCTACATTATGGATAATGAGTTAAGTAGATATATAATCAATGATGAAAGCGATGTTAAGTATAATTCTGATGGTTCTTTAGATATTCTAGTACAAAAAAGTGAACCCTTAGATAAAACTATGAAAAATAATTGGCTACCAGTTAATGATGAAGAGTTTACGTTGATGATGAGAGTATATTTACCAGAGGAAGATATATTAAGTGGAAAGTGGAATGCACCGCAAGTTATAAAAGGAAATAAAAAGTAGAGAAAAGCAAAAAAAGATTAATATGCTACATATAAATACTAATATGCTACATATGAATACTAATATGCTATTTTCTTGACAGTATAAGTATATTGTGTTAATTTAATATCGACCACACTTTGAGAAAGTATGTCTAAAGCTAAGGCCATGACGACTTTCCTTTGGGGGGATTTGGAAACAATAACCCTTACGTATTACAAAAAGTGTAAAGTAGAAATAATGATCAGCAGATCTTAATTAAACTTTGGCTTTTACGTTAAGTGAGTCAAAGTTTTTTATTTTATATGAAATAATTATTTTATCGAGGAGGAGAAAATGAAAAAATTATTAGTACTACTACTTACACTAGTCTTATCTTTAAGTTTACTTGCAGGATGCTCGTCAGAAACAGAAGAACCAGAAACTACTACTGAAACAACAACTGAATCTGCGGCACCAATTGAGGGAGCTTTTTTAACAATTACTGTTGACGGTGAATCTACAGAATTAACAAAGGCAGATTTTGAATCATTAGAAATGGTTGAACACGAAATTTCTAAAACAAACAATAATGATGAAACAACAACTGCAATGTATAAAGGCGTACAATGGCCAGTTCTTGCAGCTCACTTAGAGCTTGATCTTGACTCAACTGTATTGGCAGTTGCATCAGATGGTTATGAAGTAGAACTAACATCAGATATGCTTAATGATCCACAATCAATGTTTGCTCTTTATGAAGATGGAGAACCAATTGAAAGTGAAAATGGCGGAGAAGTTTGGTTCTGTGCAGGTGAAGCGTTCACTGCTAATAACTGGGCTAAATTTGTAGTTCAACTAATTGTACAATAAAGTTAGATTATACTTGTTTTAAGTAAGGCCACGCAGAGTAGCATTAATATATATATCAACAGGCTAAGGCATTGTTTAAATCAAAAAAGGCGGAGAGGAAACTCTTCGCCTTTAAGTGTTAAAAAAATCTTTAATATGGAAAGTTTAATTAAAGATTTTTTTAGTATTTAGTTATAAGGAGGTAAGTATGGGACTGAAGAAATCCTATTTTAAGCTAACGGACTATATTTTAATTGCAATGCTTGCGTCAATGGGTATTGCTATAAAAACAATAATAGTACCTCTAGCACAAATAATTACAGGGCCATTGTTCATACCAGGGGGAGTGGTTGCAGGTGGCTTTTATATGGCTTTCCTGGTGCTTGGCGAAGGAGTGACTAAAAAACTAGGTACTGCTACATTAATCGCCTTAACACAAGGCGTTGTAGTTACAATAACTGGGACACTAGGTTCTCATGGAGCCATTAGTATACTAACATATGCATTGCCTGGAATTGCAGTGGATCTCTTGTATCTAATTATGAGACATAGAGGGTGCTGTCCTATGTGTGCTTTCCTTGGAGGTGTAGTTGCTAATATGGTGGGTAGCTTTGCCGTTAATCTAGCAATATTTAACCTTCCTTTTGTGCCGCTAATGTTGAGTCTTTGCGCGGCAGCTCTGTCTGGTGGACTGGGTGGCTTAGTAGCCTACGGTATAGCTAAAAACTTAAGTGGCCTTGGAATTTTGAGTAATGAAGAGAATAAATATAGTAAGCGAATGAAAAAAAAGAAGGATAAAGAAGGAAGCTTTATTGCTATGCCAGATGAGGAAGAAGAAAAAGAAGAGGGAACTCTCATAGAAGAGAAAGGTGAAGAGGATGAGCAGTGAAGAAAAAAGTGTAAAAAAAGACAATAGCAGAAGATATTTTTATAGGTATGCTGCAGGAGTTATAATAGCTACATTAGTTGGTGCAGGAATAACCTATTTAATCTTAGAATTAGGTGGAGAAGCAAGGGCTGCAACTAAGTTCAGGCTCACAGGAGATGTTAAGGAAGAGGTGGTAGTTGAGTCCTTTGAAGGATATAATACTACAAATATAAAGACTGAAGAAGGTAGCTATAAAGGTATCAAACTAACTGAACTTTTGGATAAAGCAGCACCACAGGGAAGTGATTTAAGTATTTTTATCTCAGCTCCAGATGGGGTGTCTGCAGAGATTTTTGAAGAGGGGTTGGATGATGAAAGCTATATCATTTTTTCGGAAGACACAGGATGGACATTTTACTCAGAAAGCCATCCGAAGCAGTCAGGAATAAAGCAGATTAACGAAATTGTTGTAATTGCAAACTCTCCTATTGAAGAAACACCTGGAGTAAGGATCATCAATGGGAATAAAGACACTCTAATTACATGTGGGCAACTTTTTATTGAAGAAAAAGATTCTATAACCGTTTTGGAAGGTGAGGCAGAAAAAGGAGATAAGCTTACTAATGCATATACAACTAGAGACTTAGTTAAAGTTTCTCAGTATACAGGTGAAAGTGAAAATTTGGTAGCCTACTATAAAGATGGTTCTGAAGGAGAAGTGTCTAAAGACGGATATCTTCTTTGGAGAGGAAATAATATTGACTATATTGGAACTGATGGAAAAAGTATTACTGAAGATATTCAAGGTATATGGGTAGATGCCCCTAGTATGTCAATTACAGATATTAAAAGTGAAGTTGAGGCAGC
Organism: uncultured Oscillospiraceae bacterium; assembly: GCA_964369805.1. Taxonomy (GTDB): domain Bacteria; phylum Bacillota; class Clostridia; order Peptostreptococcales; family Anaerovoracaceae; genus CAYJHC01. The sequence goes on along the minus strand of CAYJFM010000009.1, from coordinate 29,036 downwards.
AGAGGGAGATGTGCTTGTAATTGAGGTTGACGGTTTAGGCACAAACACTTTTGAAGAATATAAGCCAAGCTACATGTATTCTAAGAGCTTTGAGCCAATGAGAACTGTGATGCCTAGTATTTCAAATGTGGCACTTGCTTCAATAGTTACAGGAGAAACACCGGATGTTACGGGAGTTACAAGTAGAGATACAAGAGAACCTTTAGTGGATGATATGTTTAAGAATAAAGATGCAGTCGTTATCGAAGGATATTCACAGTTAATCACAATGAGCATAGATCAAACTTTAAACCCTGATAGAAATAATGATGAATCAACGGATGATGAAGTTTTTGCATCAGCTAAGGAAGCCCTTGCAGAAAGCCATGAGCTTACATATGTGCACTTCCATGGATTTGATGATGTATCTCATACCTATGGGCCTTTTTCAAATGAGGCTAAGGAAAAATTAACGGAAATCGACGGTTATGTAAAAGAATTAAGTGAAAGCTTTAATGGAACGATAATTATAGTGTCTGATCATGGGCAACATAGTAGTGATGGAGAAAAACTTGGAGAGCATGGGCAGTTTTTATTGTCAGATATGGAAGTCCCATTTATCAAATATACAAATTAAAGTGAAATAAGGAGTAAGAAATGACAAAGCAAACAAAGATAATAATAGGAGTGACTGTAACATTAGTGATTGCAGTAGGGGTATTTGCATATTTGAATGCAGGTGATCTTGATGAAAAAAAGGAACTTGAAGCTAATGCAGAGTTTAAGATAACTATTGCTGAAGAAAGCACTGTTATTAATATGGAGCAAATGCTTGAATTTGAACCAGTAGAAATCACTGCGATTAAGGATACTAGTGACACAGACCCTGTAGATGTAAAATACACTGGGGTTGAATTTTCAAAGATTTGCGAAATGGCAGGGATAGAGTTAGAGGGTGTCGAAAATGTAGAGTTTAGAGCCCTTGATGGATATTCTTCGTCAATTTCTATAGAAGACATAGAAAGCCCTGATTCAGTATACATTGTATTTGAGGAAGAGGGAGAAAGTCTAGGGACTAAAAGTGATGGAGGACAAGGACCTTACATGATGATAAACACAAAGGCTAAATTCTCGCAAAGCTGGTGTAAGTACCTTGAAGAAGCTGTGGTAAGATAAGATGTTTGTGTTAGAAGGGAAAAATCTCACCTTCGGATATGAAGATAGACCTTTAATTGAAAATGTAGACATTGGGTTATCTAGGGGAGAGTGTATTGCCCTTACAGGGCCATCAGGTTGCGGAAAATCTACACTGTGTTATATTTTAAGCGGCATTATACCAAGGTCAATTAATGGAGAGTATGAAGGTGACGTTAATATTTTTGCAAAGAATATTAAAGAGTTAAGCTTAGAAGAGATAACAAGCTTTATCGGGATAGTTTTTCAAAACCCTGATTCGCAGTTGTTTTCTCCAACAGTGGAAGACGAGCTTGCTTTTGGTCCTGAAAACATGTGCCTTCCAATTGATGAAATAAAGAATAGAATAGATTATGCTTTAGAAAAGGTTGGTATGGAAAAATACAGGCTAGCAAACCCTGCTCAGCTTTCTGGAGGACAGAAGCAGCTAATAGCATTGGCTGCTGTTTTGGTGCTAAAACCAGAAATTTTAATATTTGATGAAGCCTTAAGTCAATTAGATTCAGAGGCGACTTTAATGGTTAGCAAAGTAGTAGAAGAACTAAAAAAAGATGGAAAATCAATTATAATGGTTGAGCATGACAATGAAAATTTAAAATATGCAGATAGAGTTTTTACTTTCAGAGATAGGAAGCTTGTGGAGGTAGACAATGAATAGTATTGTTTTAAGTAATGTTTCTTTCACATATCCAAAGAGTGATTTTACTGTAGGGGTTGAAGAGCTTACATTAGAAGCTGGAAAACTTCATATTTTTGTAGGGAGAAATGGGTCAGGGAAGTCTACAATATTGAAACTTTGCTGCGGTATACTTAGGCCTACAGAAGGAAAAATTACTGCCTTTGGCAAAGACTTAAACCAAATGAGCCTTGGAGAAATAGGGGGACATATTTCATACCTGTTTCAGGAGCCGTCAAAGCAACTTTTTGCAACAACAGTATGGGATGAAATGACCTTTGCATCTTATTTTAAAGGTGAAGACCCAAAGGAAGCAAAAGATAAGGCTGTTTATCTGTTAAAAAAGTTTAACTTATATCACCTGTTAAGGAGAAGCACATATAGACTTAGTAGAGGGGAAAAGCAAAGGCTTGCAATAGCAGCAATTCTTATGCAAGATGTAAAGCTTATAATCTTAGATGAGCCTACTACTGGAATAGATAAAGAAAATAGAACAATTCTATATGGGGTAATAGAGACTTTACTTGAAGAAGGAACAGGGGTTGCTATTATAAGTCATGACAACGAATTGATAAATAGATTCAATAATGGAAAAGTAATAAAAATTGAAGAGGGAGGACTTGTGAATGTATAAATTTGACCCTCGAACCAAGCTATTTGGAATAATTGTGACTACATCCTTAGCAATCTATTTTAGAGAACCATTATATTTACTGGCACTTATGCTAGGAGCTGTGCTTCTGAGTATAGTGTTTAAGGCAGACATAAAAACATTTATAGGAAAAATGAGAAGATTTATATACATGTTTTTCTTCGTAAGTGTATTGCAAATTATTTTTGTTAGGACAGGAGCACCTGTTTTTGAAATTGGAGATTTTATTGTTGCTACCCAAGATGGTGTAGATAGGGGGCTTAGCCTTGGGTTAAGATTTATGATTATATTTTCTTCAGCAGCAATAATGGCAGGAGAAAACAGTAGATACGTAATTGCTTCTCTTTCAAAAATGCATGTGCCCTATATGTTCTCTTTTATGTTAATGATAACTTTAAGATTCCTACCTGTTTATATGGAAAGTTTTAAAGATGCAATGGTATCCCTTCAGCTTAGAGGGATTAACTTAAGGGAAATTGCAGTAAAAAGAAGAATAAGGCTATATGGACATTTATTACTACCTGTTGTATCAGAAGCTATTACAAAGTCACAAGAGCTGGCTATGACCATGGAAGCTAGAGGATTTGGAGCAAAAAAAAGTAGGACAAACTATTTGCAAGTGAAGATGAGGGTAGGGGACTACTTATGTATGATGATTACTTTACTTGTATATGCAGGCCTAGTTTTAATATATATTGGAAAGATTAATTTTTAGAAAGGAGATAGGCATGAAGGTAATTGCAGTTAATGGTATTACAAAATCAGGGAAAACCACTGTTTGTGAAATAGTCATTTCTGGACTTAGGGAGAGAGGATATTCAGTAGGATCAGTAAAAGAAATACATTTTGAAGAATTTAAAATAGATCCTGTTGAGACTACAAATACAAATAGACATAAGAAAGCAGGCTCTCAGCTAGTTACAGCAAGGGGTATGTTCGAGACAGATATTCTTTATCAGTCAATGATTCCAATGGAAGAGATACTGAAACATTATGATCATGATTATGTAATCTTGGAAGGAGTAACTGATATTAATGTGCCTAAAATAATTACAGCGCACAATATTAAAGAAGTAGAAGAAAGAATGGATCATAAAGCCTTTTTAGTTTCTGGAGTTTTAGCAAATGAAGGACATAAAGAGGTTTGTGGACTTGAAGTAATTCACGCCATTGAAGATAGCAAAAGGCTAGTAGACAAAGTTGAAGAAATGGCAATGGAACCAATGCCTTCTTTTGATCCAGATTGTTGCATGGAATGTGGATACACCTGTGAAGAATTAACTAGAAAGATAATTGATGGGGAGTCGACAGAGGAAGACTGCGTTATAAAAAATCAAGACGTGACCTTAAACATTGATGGTACTGATATATCAATGGTACCGTTTGTACAGAATATTTTAAAAAATGCAGTAATGGGAGTCGTAAAAGAGCTTGATGGATCAAGAAATACAGGTGAAATTACGGTAAAGTTTAAACTATGATATTTACATCTAAAAATAATAAAGTAGAGCTTAAGGACGGAAAAATTCATAAAACCTATATTGGCGATAATGTTGATGAGAAAATAGAGTCAGAGATTAAAATCTTTGCAGATTTAAGCAGAGAAGGGATAGATACTCCAGCAGTTTTGGAAGTAAACCCAAACAGTATAGTTTTGGAATATATAGACGGAAAAACTTACTTGGAGGTTTTAGAGGAACACGAGAACATAGGCAAAGTAGATGAAAAACCTTGGTTAAACTTATATTGCTGGCTAAAAAGGTTCTATGAAGTAACTGGTGCATCTCATCCAGATTTAAACCTTAGAAATTTTATTTTAAAAGATGAGAAGTGCTACGGTATTGACTTTGAAGCTAATAGCCTTGCAAAGGCAAGCAAGATGGGGGCCAACAAGACAGAGTTTAGTAAGGGATTTACAAGTGATGAAAGCTTACTCCCAAAAGGAATAGGAACTCTCCAGGCCTTTATATGTACATATGACCCTGCAGCATCTATAGTAAAAAAGCGTATATGTTTGATTTTAGGTAGCGAATTAGCCGAGGAAGAAAGAAGCCAATGTATAGCTGCATTTAGAAATGAAATTAAAAAAATGATAGAAAGGCGTAGTAATATGCCAGTGACAAAAGAAGGGGCTGATAGATTTATTTTAGAAATCTTTGAGGAAAAAGAATATTAAAATAATTGCATAGACAATTAAATTAGAAAAGAAGGATTAGTTAAATGGTAAACAAAAGGAAAGGAATTATTATGAAAAGACTAATAGGGATTTTGGCAACACTGATATTAACAATGGCAGTGCTTACAGGTTGTAGTGGAGGCAATGGCGCTGCATTAGCTGATGATGCGACTTTGCAAATAACAGGGGGAGGCATAGACATTACTTATGATGCAGAGCAGCTAGGAGAGTTAAAGGCGGAGACTTTTACGGCAGAAAACGTATCATCTTCTGGTGAAGTTGATGAAGTAGAGATTGTAGCTATACCGTTATCTTCAATACTGAGTGAGCAGGGAGTAGATATGGCTGATGTGAAGAGTGTTCAGCTTGAGGCAAGCGACGGATATGTAATGTCAGCACCAGCATCAGAATTTGCAGAGAAAGACGTTTATATTGTGCTAACTGAAAATGGAGAAGCGTTAGATTATCCGAGAAGTGCAATTCCAGACGCAAGAGCAATGTACTGGGTTAAGTACCTTAATAAAATCGTAATTGAAACAGATGAGGCTAGCTCAGGATCAATTGAAGTTGGACCAATTGAAAAAGTTTCAATATTTAGAGAGGGAGTAGCAAGTATTAAATCAAAAGAAGTTTCTGATGGAGATGACTCTTATGATGCCTTCAGTAACTCGGATTACTTTGAAACAGTAGTAACTGAACTTCCAAAGGATGATGTTGTAATGATAGCAGAAGATGGCTTGCAAAGAACTGAACCAGCAGACATTTTTAACTCAGCTTTTGTAACAATTGATGAAGATGCAGATGATACACCACTTTATTACTCAGATACACTAAAAGATGGTATGAAGGTTAAAGAATTAAAATATGCAGTTATTGGAACAAATGCTGTGTACTATGGAGATGGGATTGACCTTGCAACACTATTTGAAGAGTTGGATGTAGCTGATGCAGAAGAGTATACTTTTATAGCTGCTGACGGATTTGAAGTTACAGTGCCAAAGGCTGCTATTGAGAGTGGAAAACTAGTGTCTGAAGATGGAGTTATTAAAACTGACTTTGGTGACTATGACACTTCTAGCCTGCCTGGTAAAGGTGTAGTAAAGAACTTAGTTGAAATTACTACAGCAAAATAAAATAGAGATAGATTAGAGAATTAATATAGCCTTGTAGAGTAATCATACTTTATAAGGCTATTTAATTTTTAATGAAACTTCTTATAATTTCATGTATAATTGTATGTGCAAGTATAGTCACAATTATTATGTGAGGTATAATAATGAAGGAATTTAGAAATTTAGTAGAGAAATATACTTTGGAGTGTAGGGAAAACTATATTACGAAAGATGAAGCGCTTCAAGAAGATTTTGTTGGGATTAGAATCTACAATGAGCCCCTTATTGCAATAGGAGAGGCTAAAGATCCCCTCTTTGCAAAGCTAAAGGAAGAGGTAATTGGAGACCATTATTTGCTTCCAGAGGAGTGGAACGATAAATGTAAAACTGTTATTTCAATTTTCTTTCCCTTTACTGATGAGATAATTAAATCAAATGCTTTAGATAAAAAAGAACCATCTGAGCTATGGCTTCATGGTAGAATTGAAGGCCAGAGGTTTATTGGACAGGCTACCAAATATTTCATGGAGTATCTTAACAGCATAGGCTATAAGTCTGTGGCACCAAATATTAATGAAAGATTTTATATGGTTGAAGACAAGGCGGAGGGAAGCGACTTGTCCTATACTAGCAACTGGTCAGAAAGGCATACTGCATTTATTTGTGGAAGTGGAACATTTGGATTGTCAAAAGGAATCATTACTAGCAAAGGAATGGCAGGTAGATTTGCTAGCATAATTACAGAAGCAGATTTTCCAGTTACAAAAAGAGAATATGAAGATATTTATGAATACTGCACTATGTGTGGTGCATGTTTAAAAAGATGTCCAGTAGAGGCAATATCTTTTGAAAAAGGAAAAGAACATATACCCTGTTCAGCCTTTGTTAATGAAACCAAGATAAAATATAAGCCAAGGTATGGCTGTGGAAAATGCCAGACAGCTGTGCCATGTGCAAAGAAAATACCTAAGGTAAAAGAATAAATTTAACTTATATAGGTATGGAAAATAAGGAATAAATAGAGAAGAGAGAAGAAAAATGAGCAAGAAATTAATCGTGTTATTTGAAGTAAAACCAACAAAAGAAGGAATGCAGAAATATTTAGATCACGCTGCCATGCTAAGGCCTATGTTAGAGGGGTTTGAAGGATTTATTAGCGCTGAAAGGTTTCAAAGTTTAAATGAAGAGGGAAAGCTGCTTTCTATGAACGTTTGGGAAGATGAAGAGGCGCTTTCAAGATGGAGAAATACTATGGAACATAGAATGAGTCAGAAAGAGGGTAGAGAAAAACTGTTTGAAAGCTATAAAATAACAGTTTGTGAGGCTATTCGCGAGTACTCTGATACTGATAGAGAGAACATTCCTGTAGACTCAAAGGAGTTTTTTAAGTAAATGATAATTAGCGCAACAAGACGAACGGATATACCATCATACTATGGAGAATGGTTTTTAAATAGGTTAAGAGCAGGATATGTTCTAATTCAGAATCCATACAACGCTGAAAGATATTCCAGGGCATCTTTAAGAAAAGAGGCCGTAGATATGATTGTCTTTTGGACAAAGAACCCAATACCATTTTTAAAATACCTTCCAGAGATTGACGCCATGGGGTATAAATACTATTTTCAATTTACAATTACACCTTATGGCAAAGAAACTGAAAAGGGGCTGCCAGATAAAGAACTTTTGATAGACACCTTTATTGAACTTTCAAATAAATTAGGAAAGAAAAAAATGGTGTGGAGATATGATCCAATTATCCTTGATGAGGTGCACACCGTAGAGTACCATCTTGAAAAATTTGCATATATGGCAAAGAGATTATCAGGTTATACTAATAGATGTGTAATTAGCTTTGTAGATAGTTATAAAAATGTAATGGCAAGAATGGGAAAAGACCCTGCTTATAAATTAACGAAAAGAAATATAGATGAGTTAGTAGGAAAAATGGCGGAAATAGCAAAGGTTAATGACTTAGAAATATATACCTGCGCTGAAGAGGTAGACCTTGAAAAGTTTGGAGTTAAACACGGAGCCTGCGTAGATAAAAAACTTATTGAAGACATTTTAGACTTTAAAATAGATGTTAAGGAAGATAAGAATCAAAGAAAGGAATGCCTTTGCGTAGAGTGTATTGATATAGGAACATACAATTGCTGTGCAAATGGTTGTAATTATTGCTATGCATTGCAAAGTGAATGGGCATCAGATGAAAATATGAGAAAGCATAATCCCAAAGCGCCAGTGCTTATTGGTGAAAAGAGGCCAGATGCAATTATAACAAAGAGAGATAGTAGATCAGTTATAATAGATCAACTTTCATTTTTTTAAAGAATAAGGAAAAGGTTATGATTAATAAAACAGACTTAATAGATAGCTTCGAAAGCATTATTGATGCGATGCATGAAGATCTTTTAATCACAGATGGTAATGGCGTTGTAATAAAAATTAGCCCAGAGTTTGAAAAGGTATATGGAATATCTTCTGAAGAAGCAATTGGAAAAACTGTATATGAACTAGAAGAGAGAGGTTACTTTAGCCCATCTGTTACATCCGTTGTTCTTAAAACTAAAAAAAAGGTAACTATGGAACAGGATACAAAAGAAGGACGAAAAATCTTAGTTTCTGCCACACCGATTTTTAAGGGAAACATTGAAGGTGAAGACGTTAAATTTGTAGTGAGCTTTTCGAGAGATATTACAGAGATTATAGACTTAAAGGTGAAAGCGCAAAGGTTACAAGAAGAAGTTAATTTGCTAAAAAGAAAGGCCATAAGTTCAAAAAACTTTATTTTTGAATCTGAAGAAATGATGAAGGTGGCAGATATAGTAAAAAAAGTTTCTGGTGTAGATGCAAATGTGTTATTACTTGGACCTTCGGGGGCAGGAAAAACTCTATTAGCAAAAATAATACATGAAGAAAGTAAGAGAAAAAAACAGCCATTTATAGAAATTAACTGTGCCGCTATTCCCGAAAATCTATTAGAGTCAGAGCTATTTGGATACGAAAAAGGGTCTTTTACAGGGGCTCTTGCTGAAGGGAAAACAGGGTTAATTGAAATGGCTCAAGGAGGAACTTTATTCCTAGATGAAATAAGTGAAATGCCAATAAATCTTCAAGCTAAGCTTCTTAAAGTAATCCAAGATAAGACTATCAAGAAAATAGGAGGAAGCAAAAATACTATTGTAGACTTTAGGCTAGTAACAGCTACAAATAAGAACTTAGAAAAAATGGTAAAGGAAGGAGTATTCCGAGAAGATCTATTTTATAGAATTAGTGTAGTAGACATAAATATTCCACCACTAAGAGAAAGAAAAAAAGAAATTTTACCATTAATAAACTTCTTTATGGAAGAGGTTCATAAAAAATATGGTTTGAATATTGAAATCAGCCCAGAAGCTTTGGGGATGCTAATTGATTATCAATGGCCAGGGAATGTAAGAGAACTTGGAAATCTAGTTGAACGCTTATGTATTACTAATGCAAATGGAACTATAAAACCACAGGATCTCCCTGAAAATATTTTAAATGCCGAAAAAGTGCTTAATACAGAGGAAGAGAAAAGTCTAAAAACAGCTGTTGAAAAGGTAGAGAGTAGATTAATACTTAAAGCATACCAAAAACATGGAACTTCTATTGGAGTGGCCACAGAGCTTGGAATTAGCCAGGCGACTGCTTCCCGTAAAATTTCTAAATATTTAAAAAAAGAAGTAAGCGAAATAAAAGAAGGAATATAATAGTAAATTAAAGTTATCTCAACTCCGAGATAGCTTTTTTTATAAGCTGTTTTAAAAAAGAATAAATATTCAAAAATGAATATAACTGTAATTTTAAGCAAATTTTATAATAAATTTAAATTTGAAGTTTGAATTATTCAAAAATGAATAACCTTTCAAGTTGTACCATTGCATAAACAGGTAAAACTCAACATTGTGGTATATTGGCATAGTAATTGCTTTATATTGATTTATTAGGAAATAAAGTAATGAAAGAAAATTACACAAATGCCTAAATTAAACATCAAACAAATTTAGTAGAAAAAATATGAAGAGGAGATATTAAGTTATGATTAAGTACTTTCCACCAGATGCTTCAGCATCACCACGATTTTCGGGAATAAAAACATTTATGAGATTGCCACATGTACAAACAACAGAAGATGTTGATTTTGCAATAGTAGGTATTCCATTCGACACAGGATGTTCTTACAAAAATGGGGCAAGATTTGGCCCAGATGCAATAAGAATTGCCTCAACACTTATGAGAAACTATAGCATGAACCTTGATGTAAATATATTTGACCACCTTTCAGGAGTAGACTATGGAGATATTAGCATTACTCCAGGATTTATTATGAAGTCATATGATCAAATTGAAGCAGGTATTCAGCCATTAGTAGATGCAGGGGTTGTTCCTATTTCTATGGGAGGAGACCACTCTATTACATTAGCAGAGCTAAGGGCTTTCCACAAAAAACATGGAAAAATAGCATTAATTCATTTTGACTCTCACCTTGATACATGGGATAACTACTGGGGCGAGAAATACACTCACGGAACACCATTTAGAAGGGCTTGTGAGGAAGGTTTAATTGATACAGAGCATTCAATCCAAATTGGAATTAGAGGCTCTCAGTATGGACCAGAAGATATTCAAGGTTCAATAGACTTAGGCTTTGAAGTTTTAACAGCTAATGAGCTACATAAAATAGGAATTGAAGAGGGGGTAAAGAGAATTCAAGACAGAGTTAAAGATGCAAAAGCATTCTTAAGCTTCGATATTGACTTTGTTGACCCAGCAATGGCACCAGGGACAGGTACTATTGAAATAGGCGGATTCATGGGCCAAGAGACTATGAACCTGATTCAAGGGCTAAAGGATGTTAATATAATAGGAATGGATATGGTAGAAGTTTTACCAACAATTGATCCATCAGGTAGAACTGCTTATATGGCAGCAAGCATAATGCATGAAGCTATCTCTATTTTGGCTTTGCAAAGAAGAGATGGCAAGAGATAATTAGAGTTATTATTTATAATCAAAGTATTATTATTTAATTGGGAGGAAGAGTTATGGAAAACACTAACGCTATTAGACATGAAAAGTTACCATTTAAAGTCAAGCTAGGTTATGGCCTATCGGGATATTGTAGTTTTATTACTTGGACAGCATTTAGTTACTACGGATTATATTTCTTTACAGATGTCGTAGGGTTATCTGCTGCCTTTGCTGGGGCAATGATATCTCTAGGGACTCTATGGGATGCAATTACAGACCCTGTGATTGGAGGAGTTTCGGATAATTTGAAACTAAAAAGTGGAAGAAGAAGACCTTTAATTATTGGTGTTGCCTTACCATTTGTATTAATCAGTATATTACTGTTTACTAACTGGGGATTAGATGAGTTTGCATCGAAAGTTTATTTTGTAATTATTATTTTACTCTATTATACAGCTCAAACTGTTCTTGATATATCAAGCTCGGCCTTAGGATCAGAGATGACAATTGACTATGATGAAAGAGCTTCTCTAGCTACGTTCAAAAACTATTTTGGCCTTGCATCTACTGTTGTAATCAGTCCAACACTTGTACTAGTAGCATATTTTGGTGGACTATTTGAAAACCCAGATACAGGATGGAGTGTAACTATTGCCTGTTACATGTTAATAGCTTTGCTATTCATTTTTATACTTTGGAAATCGACAAAAGGATATGAAAGATATAAAGGGGATGTAGAAAAGTTTTCATATAAAGAAGCAGTAGCTATCTTTAAAAACAAACCCGTTAGAATAGTAATGTCAGTGTTTGGAATTGCAATCTTTGCAAACACAATAAACTATGCATTACAAGTTTACTACTATACAACATATGTTGAATTGACAGGAACACAGCTTGCAAGTATTACCTTTACATTTGGTGTAGCAAGTATTGTGGGAGCATGGTTAACAGACATAATTATGAAGAAAACCTCTAAGAAAATGGCTTGGATTATAGCGGTTGGCTCAGAAGCACTAGTTATGATTACTTTAATTGGATTTGTAATTAAACCAGGAGATGTAGCAATTGTATACGTTTTAGTAATATTGATGGCTCTTGGTAATGCAGCAGTATATCAAGTTCCTTGGGCGATGATTCCAGACTGTGTAGACGTAACAGAGCTTGCAATTGGAAAAAGAATAGATGGTATGATATTTGGAGTTGTTGCATTTATTCAAAAATTCTGTGGTGCTTTAGGAGTGGCAGTTCTAGGATCGCTTCTAACATTTATAGGATATAGCGATGCAGCGGTGCAAAGCCCAGAAACACTTGAAGGGTTAAAAAATATGTATGCATTCCTATGTGGTGGCATCTACATAATAACAGTTCTTATTATTCTTAGATACCCGCTAAGCAAAGAGAAACACAATAAGGTTTGTGCAGCAATTGAAAGAAAAAATGCAGGTGAAGAAATTAATATGGAAGAATTTAAATCAATGATTTAAGAGATTTCATTTAAGAAAGTTCACTAAGAAAAACATAATTCGAAAAACATAGTTAGGAGAAAAAATGAAAGTTAAAAAATTTATAGATTTATCATGGGAGTTAACAGAGAAAACTCCTATATACCCTGGAGATCCAGAGCCTAAAATAGAGGTAGCAACTACAATTGAAAGTGAAGGATATAACCTTTCTAGCGTGCTTGTTGGAACACAAACAGGAACCCATGTTGATGCGCCGTATCACTTTACTAATGAAGGTGATACAATTGATAAGATGGAACTTGACTATTTCTTTGGAGAAGCAGTAGTAATTAGAGTTACAGAAAAGGGTGCAAATGAAGAGATTACTATGGCTGACATAGAAAGCTATAAAGATAAGATTACACCCGGTAAAATAGTATTATTTAACACAAACTGGTATAAGAAAGTTGGGACAGATGCTTTCTTTGAACATCCATATGTTTCGGAAGAAGTGGCAGTGTTTCTAGTTGAGCAAGGCGTTAGATTTATTTGCATAGATACAATTAATGCAGATAAAACAGGGGGAACTGAATTCCCAGTTCATGACCTTTTCGCTGAGAAAAGATTAATGATTGGTGAAAATATGGCATATTTTGATCATATTGAGTCAGATGAGGTTATTATTTCAGCCTTTCCATTAAACATAGTTGGAACTGACGGCTCGCCAGTTAGAGCAGTTGCTATGGAACTAGCATAATAGATAAAATATATACAAACATAAGAAAGCTGATTATCCTTTTCATACCCGGGATTTTCGGCTTTTTTATGATATAATTTTTGTGATCCGTGAATGTTTCTTTGCAAAGTGAGAGGATAAAGGTGAGAGATGAAAACGATTGATTTAAGCCATACAATAGAAGAAGGTATGCAGATATACGAGGGAGATCCAAAACCTAAAATATCGGAAGCTTTAACCCACGAAAAAGACTACTGCCATGTAGACCTACTAGAATTAGGATCACACACAGGGACGCATATAGATGCGCCTTTTCACTTTATTAAAGATGGGAAAAGGATAGATGAGTTTACTGTGGATATATTTATAGGAAAGGGCATAATTATAGATGTAAGCCACAAAGGAGAAAAGGAAGAGATATCCTTAGAAGACTTGAATACTTCTAAGCAAAAGTTAAAAGGCTTTGATTTTATAATACTAAAAACTCTGTGGAGCAGGCACTACAACAGTGAAAAATATATAAGCCATCCATTTTTAGCAAAGGAATGTGCAGAGGTCTTTGTAGACTCAGGAATAAAAATTGTAGGAATTGATGCATTGAATATTGACTCATCAGTAGATGAAAATTTCCACTGTCATGAAGTTTTATTAGGCAGTGATGTGCTAATTGTAGAAAATCTATGTAACCTAGATTTGATTGAAAGCGAAACAGGAAACTTTATATTCCTGCCACTTAAACTTAAGGGAAGTGATGGCTCTCCAATTAGAGCAGTTTATGTTTGTGACGGGGAGTAGGGTTTGGTTTATTTAATTGAACCGCTGCAAAAGGAAATATTGAGAGAAAATTGCATTTTACGACTGCTTAATATAGAATGTAAAGAGAAATAATGATTTGTTGAGTGGGAATAGAAACCTGTGGCTTGCCAATTATAAACCTCCAATCCACCCAAAAAAAAGGCAGGATAATCTGAAAAAACAAATACACACATTAACTTTAATATCAGGAATCTTAACTCTTATACTAATACCAGTATATATTTCTACTAATATTGGACTATTTGAGACGCTATATATAACATTTGGAACAACTTTTTATCACCTAGGAATGAGGCTTGCGGTTGGAAGAATTTATCAGAAGAAGTTTAATAATACTATTAATTACAAGGCTAAATGGTTTAAAGTTGGCAATGTAGAGTACAGGATATATAAGAAGCTTCGAGTTAACTCATGGAAAAAGTATTTACCTACGTATGAGAGTGATTTCTTTAATATGAGATTACGTACTTATAAGCAAATAGCAATGTCAATGTGTCAGGCGGAGATGGTACATGAAACTATAGTTCTTTTATCATTTTTGCCAGTAATTATATCTATTTGGATTGGCTCTATAGAAATTTTTCTAATAACTTCCATTTTGGCTGCAATTTTTGACTTAACATTTGTTATAATACAAAGGTATAATAGACCTAGAATATTAAGGCTGATGGAAACGAAGAAAACAGAAACTGAAATATCAGGAGTGCAAAATGAACCTAATAAAAATTAAAGTAGAGGATGTAGACAAAGCTATGGAAATAATCGAAGCGGCAAGGCTACATCTAAAAAGTCAAGGAATTGATCAGTGGCAAAAGGGATATCCAGATTATGAAAGAATAAAAGAGGATAGCCTTATAGGAAAAGGATATTTTGTGAGGGAAGAAGATACTGAACTTGCGTATTTATTTATCGATTTTGATGGGGAGCCAGCGTATAAAGACATAGAAGGAAATTGGGCAAAGGAAGAAGACTTTGTAGTTATACACCGATGGGCAATGAGCGATGCAGCAAGGGGAAAAGGACTAACTAGCAAAATTATAAAACTAGTTGAAGAATTAGCACTATCTAAAGGCGTAAAATATTTTCGAATTGATACAGATGAAGACAATAAAAAAATGCAGCATGTATTAGTAAAAAATGGCTTTATACGTAGAGGCATAATAAACTTTGATAATAGCTTAAAAGTAGCATTTGATAAAACTATTTCCTAGTGAATGCTTTGCGAAGAAACTTATTAAAAGAAAGGATGGAGAGATGATACTACTATGTTACCCAAAATGAACCACATGCCAAAAGGCTAGGAAGTGGCTGGAAGAAAACAATATTGAATACACCTATAGGGATATCAAGGAAGATAACCCAAACAAAGAAGAGCTAAAAAAGTGGCATGAAAAATCTAATGAGCCAATAAAAAAGCTATTTAATACTAGTGGATTAGTATATAAGAACCTAGGCTTAAAAGACAAGCTTGAAGCAATGACAACAGAAGAAAAATTAGAAATTCTTTCTACAGACGGCATGCTTGTAAAGAGGCCGCTAGCTATTACAGATAGCCAAGTTTTAATTGGTTTTAAAGAGCCAATATGGGAAGAAAAATTAAAATAATAACGGAGTGATTAACAATGAAAAAAAGAATAACAGTTATAGCTTTGCTAATAATATTAACTCTAACCCTTTGCGCATGCTCTAATGAAGAAAGTCAAGAAGCATCAGAATCTAGTCTTTATGATAATGCAGTCATAGATGCTATGGTAGCTGAGGATGATGAGGTATTACCTCTTGTAACACTTTCAGAAGATGATGATATGACAACTTGGAATGAAGATGGAAAGGTGCTGCTACTTAGTTGGCACAGCTATCCAGAAAGCTATATTGAGGGAGAAAGTACAGTCTTGGAATTTGGTGATGTATGGACTTTCACAGATAAAGAAATAATAGACTGGTTTTCTGAAAATGGAGAGGATGTTTCTGACTGGGAACTAAGATTTGAACAGTTAATTGGGCTACCAGAGAGTGATGAAAAAACTCATTTTACTGCTTTTTGGGTGGATGTAAATGATGTAGTTAGGCCGGCATATGAACCAGATCCTATGGTAGATAGTATGGTAAATACTTACACTGAAGATATGGATGAAGAATATAAGAATTGGTTTGATGATAATATTATTTCTTCATATTTTGAAAGTGAAGAGATGTATCCTTGGACAAGGCTTGGTTATACTTATGACTGGGCAGATAATGGGACAGACTACGGATTAACTGAATTTCTTGTAAAGCAAAATGCTACTGTAGATGTAGAGTTTACAAAATCAACAGATGAATTTCTAGAGTACCTAGAAGAAAACTCTTAAACAATTTAATAAAATAGAGAACTAAACAAAAAATACCCTCCTATAAGTATAACTAATACTTGTGGGAGGGTAATTATTATTAACTATTGGATATTATTATTAATCAATGTTAATCTAGTACTAGTGCTATTAAGATGAAAAGAAAATGGAGGGAATTATGAAAAAAGTACTAATAATAGGAATACTTATGTGCATGCTAATTGGAGCTACAGGCTGCGGGCAAGAGGAAGCTGCAGAATCAAATGTGACGGCTGATGCAGTAGAAACAACTAAGGTTTATGTTTCGCCAGATTGGGTGCAAAGTGTAATAGATGGTAACCAAGAGGAGTCCGAAGACTATGTGATACTTGAGTGCTCGTGGGGAGAAGAAGGGGATAGCCCAACCTATACAGATGGACATATTCAAGGTGCAGTGCATATGAATACTGATAGTATAGAAGCTGAGGAATTCTGGAATATTAGAACTCCTGAAGAAATTGAAACTCTTTTCGAAGAATATGGAATTACTAAAGATACAACTGTAATAGTTTATGGAAGTAATGCTGCTGACTCAGCAGATGATAGAGTGGCTTTTGTATCATTATGGGCTGGAGTAGAAAATGTAAAAGCCTTAGATGGAGGCTTAGAAGCATATACAGAAGCTGGATATACTTTAGAAACTGAAAGTAATGAACCAAGTGGAGATGGAGAAGAGTTTGGAACAGAAATACCAGCTCATCCAGAATATGTACTATCAGTGGATCAAGTTGAAGAAAAGTTAAAAACGGATGATGACTTTAAATTAGTAAGTATTAGAAGCTATGAAGAGTTTAATGGAGAAGTAAGTGGATATAGCTATATGCATTATGCAGGAGAGCCAGAGGGTGCGATTTGGGGACACAATACCGATGACAACTCATATGCTAACGAAGATGGAACTACTGTTGATATTGATGTAATTAACGAATATCTAGAGCCATATGACGCATCTACTGATGATGAAATATCGTTCTATTGCGGAACTGGCTGGAGAGCTTCAATTCCATTTTTAGTTGCATATGAAGAAGGTGTTGAAAACATTTCTATGTATGATGGTGGATGGTTCCAATGGTTAATGGATGGAGATTTGCCAGTGCAAGTAGGTGACCCTTTAAAAGGCGAAGTAGAGTACAAAACAGTTAAAGACTTACCAAAACTATAGAAAGAACTACCATGAAGAGAAAATTTTGGATAATACTAACGATTATGGAATCAATAATATATATAGCAACCTTAGTCCTGCATTATTTTACATATAGTACTATGGGAATGGCGAGACATATGATAGAGCAAAATAGAGTATGGGAAGAAAGCTATCCATTAGGAACTATAGAAAATATAGCAACAGGAGTTATTGTAGTTATGACAGCTGCTACTATAATAGGTTATATAGCAAAATCACAGAAAGAAAAACTGGGTGAAATTACCCTAATAACAGCAAGTGTTGTGGCACTATTGTTTGTTGGAATTACCCTATTTTCATCAGCAGAAGAACTGCGAAGTTATTATATACTTGTAATAGGCCTTGGAGTTGGAATTATCATAGAAAACTTAAAAATTCTTACACAAATTAATTTCAAATAAGGGCAAAATTCAAATAATTTAGCAAAGAACTCAAAAAAGCTCCCAGTGGGAGCTTTTTGATATTGTACCTAGAATAACAGAAACTGTTAAACTGACTGTCTTTTCTTTACCATTCTCAGTAAGGTTTTACGAGGTAAAAACTTAGATAAGCCTAGGGATATTCTGAGCATTGGTGGTACTCCAGAAACCACATTTAACTTACCTTCCATCATTCCCTTGTAACCATCTCTTGCGACAACAATTGGTTCTACAGTTTTCTTGAAGAGATCTGTTTTTTCCATTCCTGAGGCAGCTCCAAAAGAGCTATTTACAGCTCCAGGAAGTAGTGCTGTAACAGTAACATTGGTATCTTCAACTTCAATAGCTATTGCGTTTGAAAAGTAAGAAACATAGGATTTTGAGGCGTAATAGACAGCCTGAAGGGGTCCAGGCATATAGGAGGCTGTTGAAGAAGTATTTAAAATTCTACCCCTATTTCTTTCTATAAATTCAGGTAGATATAACCTGGTTAACTCAGTAAGTGCCATAACGTTTACATTAATCATAGCCATATCTTTTTGCCAAGGTCTTTCATGAAAGTAACCTTGACCACCAAAGCCAGCATTATTTATCAAAAATTCAATTTCTATATCCATATCTTTTATCTTGTTATATACAATAGTTCCAGCATCAGGCAAACTTAAATCTTGCTCAATACAAATTACTTTTGTCCCATAGCTTGCCTCAAACTCAGTTTTCACTTTATTAAGATCTTCTATACTAGTTGAAACTATAATTGAATCGAAGCCTTTTTCGGCATGAATCCTTGCTAGCTCTCTTCCAATTCCCGTTGAAGCTCCTGTAATTAATGCAACGTTTTTCATAAGAACATCCTTTCTACAAACAGTTAATAATTTCCTACAATTACTAATTTATCTAATTATACCACTAAAAAACAAGACGAAACAATTTATTTGCCTCGTCTTGCTAGTTTTATAATTATTTACAGTTTTTTAAATAATTTACTTAAGATTTTCTGGGTTCAGTCCTTTTAGCTCATCAATTACAAAGATACCATCTTTTCTAATTAAGACATCATCAAACCAAATTTCACCACCGCCATATTCATCGCGCTGAATCATTACAAGATCCCAGTGTACAGCAGACTTATTACCATTATAAGTGTCTTCATAAGCCATACCTGGTGTTAAGTGAAAGCTTCCTGCGATTTTTTCATCAAACAATGTGTCCTTCATTGGGTGAAGAATATATGGATTAACTCCGATTGCAAACTCTCCAAAATATCTTGCGCCTTCGTCTGTATCTAGGAGTTCGTTAATTCTCTCTGTATTATTTGCAGTTGCCTTTACAATTTTACCATCTTTTACTTCAAAAACTATATTATCATAAGTAAAACCATGTTCTTCAGAAGGGGTATTGTAAGAAATTATTCCATTAACTGAGTCTCTCACTGGAGCTGAATAAACTTCTCCATCCGGAATATTTCTTTCACCATCGCACTTAACCGCACCAATATCTTTAATTGAAAAAGTTAAGTCGGTTCCAGGGCCTGTAATTCTTACTTTGTCTGTTTTTTTCATTAGTTCAACAAGCGGAGTCATAGCATCACTCATTTTTTTATAATCTAAGGTACAAACATCGTAATAGAATTTTGCAAAGGCTTCCTGGCTAGTTCCTGCCATTTGTGCCATTGCTGGTGAAGGGTATCTAAGGACAACCCACTTAGTTTTATTCACTCTGTAATCTTGCACTGGGCGAAGACCTTTGCTATAAAGGTTAAGTCTTTCTGCTGGAACATCTGCCAGTTCAGAAGAATTTTGCCCACCTCGAATTGCAATAAAAGCGTCCATACCTTGCATCTGCGCCATCTGATATTCCTTCATAAACTCAACTTGCTCATCATTACAGCCAAGTAAAATTTCTCGTGTTATTTCAGAATCTCTAATTTCAGTGAAAGGAATAGCTCCAAGTTTATATACATCTTTGATAATTTGTCTTACCAGTGGCTTTGTTTCTGACCCCTCATAGCTAATTAAAACTCTTTCTCCCTTTTGTAGGTTACAAGAGTACTCTGTTAATAGTTTTGATAAATTTAGAATATTTTGTTCCATTTTATTACCTCAATTTATATTATGTGTAGCGTTCCCCTTTATTATACCCTAAATGTTGGAATACATAAAGGAGAAAAAGTAATTGAAAGTACTAACATAAAGGTATATTATATTTATATGAAACATATATTTATAATAAACCCAAAGGCAGGTAAAGGCCTAGGACAAAGCTATGTAGAGAAGATTAGTCGCGTAGCACAAGAGCTTAATGTAGAATATGATATTTTTCTAACCAAAGGGAAAGGTGATGGTGAACTTAGGGTTAGCCAATATATTATTGACCATCCCAAGGAAAATATAAGATTTTATGCGATGGGGGGAGATGGAACCCTAAATGAGGTAGTAAATGGCGCTTACGGAAATAAGAAGGTAGAGGTTGCATGTATCCCGACTGGATCAGGTAATGACTTTGTTAGGAATTTTGTTAGATGCGGAGACTTTATGTCAATTAAAAGCCAAATACTTGGAAAAGCGATGAAGATAGATGTAATGTCTTTTTCAGGAATAGTAGATGGGGTAAACCAATCTAGAGTTGCCATTAACATGTTTAATATTGGCTTTGATGCAAATGTTGCAAGTGATATGAATAAGTTTAGAAATGTAAAGCTACTTCCTAGCGGATCTGCATATAGGTTTGCATTAGGCACTAATTTTATAAAGAAAAAAGGTGGAAATCTGACTGTTATTGCGGATGGAGAAGTGGTTCATACAGGAAAACTGTTTTTTGTAAATATTTGTAATGGAACATTTCTTGGCGGAGGAATGAAGGGTGCTCCAATGGCAGTGGTTGATGATGGAAAAATAGATATGAACATTATCAAAGATATTAGCCGAAAGAAATTCTTAGAATTAGCACCTAAGTATATGAAGGGAACACATATGCTTGAACCAGGCATTGAAGAGATAATTACTTATAGGCAACCGAAAGAGATAAAGGTTGTTTCAAATATCAAAGACATTAAACTTGGCGTTGATGGGGAAATCCATATAGCAAATGGGGTGCTTGATTTTAAAGTTATACCAAAAGGGCTTAGGTTTTCCTTGCCAAAAGTGTCAGATCATAAATAAAAAAGGAGAGAAATAGAAAATGAAAGTACTTATGATAAACGGAAGCCCAAATAAAGAAGGGTGCACATTTAGAGCTTTAACTGAAATAAGCAAAGAATTAGAAAAAGAGAACATTGAAGTAGAAATTATGCAGGTTGGGAAAAAGCCAGTGCGTGACTGTATAGGCTGTGGTGTCTGTCAGAACCTAGATAACGAATGTGTATTCAAGGATGACATTGTAAATGAAATTATAGAAAAAGCCAAAGATGCAGATGGTTTTGTGTTTGGCTCACCTGTCTATTATTCTCATCCAAGTGGAGCAATTTTATCTGTTTTGGATAGAGTTTTTTTTGCGGCGGGATCTGTATTTGCTAACAAACCTGGAATGGCCATAGTATCTGCTAGACGTGCAGGAACAACAGCATCAATGGATGTGCTAAACAAATACTTTTCAATAAGTCAAATGCCTATTGTCTCTTCAGTATATTGGAATATGGTTCATGGAAATACTCCTGAAGATGTAGAAAAAGATTTAGAGGG
Source organism: uncultured Oscillospiraceae bacterium (assembly GCA_964369805.1). Taxonomy (GTDB): domain Bacteria; phylum Bacillota; class Clostridia; order Peptostreptococcales; family Anaerovoracaceae; genus CAYJHC01. Next base: position 7,604 of record CAYJFM010000009.1, on the reverse strand, counting down.
ATTGCAAATCATGAGACAGGGCGGCCGAAATATGGCTTGGCTTATAAAGTCGATTGAAGCTGGAAAAGCGCAAGGTTTAGCTGCTCCAGTAGTAGAAGATAAAGAGAGAACAAATTTTATAAGGTAGGCCTTAAAAGTGCTTTTTATATGCTAGAACTGGCACTATTAGAGTCCGTTCCAAAGATAAGATTTCATATCAACAAGGCCATTAGAAAGAAATAAAACACCTTCTTCTTCTAGTAGAGTTCTTTGCTCGGGCCAACCAATTGCAGTGCGGCCTTTATGATTAACAACTCTGTGGCAGGGGAACTCACCATAATAGGAGCTTCTAGAACAGGATTTTCCAACATGTCGAGAATAACCAGGAAAACCCATTAGAGTAGCAATTTGACCGTATGTGGCTACTTTTCCGTATGGTATTTCTGAAACAATGGCTAGAGCTAGCATATCAAAATCTTCGTTCATAGCAAACCTCCACTAATGAAATAACAAAATATAATATCCCTCTATAGTATAACTATCGAGGGATATTTTCAATGGTTTTATTGAAAAACAATAACAGTATACTTAATGTATTGTGAAGATATGGTGGAATTTATGTGTAGATAATATGAACTATATTGATGAGCAATTTTAGGGATGCTAAAATTAAATGATAATTAGGTTTTATAATGACATATCTGTGCGTAATTACAGATGGAAGGAGAAGACATGAGGGATAAAAAGAAAAGCCTTGCTTTGGCAGTAGCCTTAATTATGATACTCAGCTTATTTTTACAAAGTGGAGTAACTTCGGTAACTGCTGAAGAAGTATATCCGTTTACATTTGGAGGGCAAAATGTAAATAGTGAAAATATAGAGAGTTTTACTGAAACGGGAACAATAGCCTATGACCCTGCAACTAAAACTTTAACGCTTAACGGAGCCACAATTAAAGAATCATTAATAATTGATGGAGACATAACAATAAATTTAGTAGGTAGCAATAGTATAGCGGCTACAAATGAAGCTACACCAGGGGCTATAACTCATAGCGACCTAGAAGTTGGAATAAAGTCTAATGGTAATATTACTTTTGGAGGAGCAGGAAGTATAGTAGCTAGCGGAGCTATAGGAATAATGATTAGTGACATAAATAAAAAACTAATTGTTAATAGCGGAAGTATTGAAGCAATAGGCGATGGGGCTAAAGATGTAGGGCATGGAATACATGCAGGTGTAATTTTAAATGATGGAAGCCTTACAGCAACAGCAACGGATGGTTATGGAATACATGGTAGTATCTTAATGCAAGATGGCAAGCTACTTGCGAAAAGTACCAATGGATTCGGGTTTAGTACAGGCATTACTGTAAACGGTGGAGAAGCTAGAGCAGAAAGTGAAAATAATATTGGTGTTAATGGTAGTGCACAGGTACTAGGAGGATCTTTAGTGGGAATAGGAACCAAGGCGTTTTCAAGTACTGTAGGGGCAAATTTTGGTGCTATGTCAGATGAGGGAGACACAGAAGTAACGGCAACTATAAAAGCGGAGGTGTTCCCTTTCATAACCCATAGCTATACAGATTTTAGTTATGCAAAAATATACTATGACCCAGGAACAACAGATCCAGGGACAACAGACCCAGGAACAACAGACCCAGGGACAACAGATCCAGGAACGACTGACCCAGGAACAACAGACCCTGGAACAACTGACCCAGGTACGACTGATCCAGGCACATCAGACCCTGGAACAACAGATCCAGGCACAACTAACCCAGGGACGACTGATCCAGGCACAACATATCCAGGAACGACTGACCCAGGCACAACTAACCCAGACGATGAAGATGAAAATACAGATCAAAATGAAGAAGAGGATGAGGACTCAGGAAAAATTCCATTAGTGCCTCTTGGACCAGGAGGAGTAATAGATAAAGTTGAACTGGATGGTAATGAACTAGAAGAAGGCGTAGATTTTGAAATTGATGAAAATAATAACTTAATAATAAATCCTGATGTCACAAGAGACTTTGAAGATGGTAGATACTTATTAAGAGTAGAAGTTGATGGAATTGCTTATGAAACAGAACTGATAGTAGAAAATGGTATTCCACTTTCTGCAGGTGAATTCTTAGAAATTGGAGGAGCATGGAGTTTATTCGATTTAATAATGACAATATTAGCGGTGTGCTTAGCATTATTATACACCTTTGTTAGACCAAAGAAAAATGATGAAGAAGTTAGCGAGGAAGCAACTGCTGAAGAGGAAGAAGTAAAACATAAAAAACGACTTATAACAAATGCAGTACTATTAGTTCTTGGAGTATTCAATATTATACTATTATTGCTTACACAGGACTTCACGCAACCTATGACAATATTTGATGAATATAGTATATTGTTTGCAATAGTTGTAATTGTACAAGTAGCGATCATGTACTTCTTTAGAAAAAGGGTTAAGAATGAAGAAAACGGAGAGTATGGAGTAAGCGTATAGTCTTAAAATTAAGATGAATTAGATTGTTTACTTTTCCCAATAAAAAGAGGCTGCCACAGAAGGGCGGCCTTTTTTAATCTTTGATTTAGGTGTTATTTTGTAGCCAGCTCAAGTGCAAACTTTGCTAGATTTTCATTTCCAAGTTGGCGCTCTTCCACAGTTGCTCTTTCTTCTGTTACAAAATGGTCTGTTATCATTACCATTGCAAGAGCATTGACTTTGTGATAGGCAGCATTCATATAAAGGGCTGCAGCTTCCATTTCAACAGCTAGCACATTCATCTTTGCCCATTTTTTCCACCATTCAAAACCTGTTTCATAGAAACAGTCGCTAGTAAGGATGTTTCCGTATCGTAGGCTAAGCATATCAAGTTCATCATCAAGATTCATACATTTCTTTACAAGTTCACCGCTAGCAGTTGCTGCATATCCAGGGTTAGCGTCAAATGCATGGATATAGTTAGAATCTGTAGAAGCTCCAAGGCCTACTACACAGTCAAAAAGTTTGATGTCTTCTTGAAAACTGCCAGCCGTGCCAACCCTGATTAAATTTTGACACCCAAATGCGGTAATAAGTTCCCATGAATATATACCTATTGACGGAGAACCCATACCAGTTCCTTGAACAGAGACAGGTACACCCTTATATCTTCCTGTATACCCAAGCATATTTCTTACCTGATTATGAAGAACAGGCTCTTCAAGATAATTTTCAGCAATAAATTTGGCTCTCAGTGGGTCCCCTGGAAGAAGTACACTTTCAGCAATTTTTACATTGTTTATTGGATCTATACTAATATGTAGACTCATAATTTTCTCCTTTTAAGTGATATTTTGATAAAACGTGTTTTTTTTATAATATAATTGTGATTATTAGAAAATAAGGCTAATAATGTGTTAGAATAAAATCCTATAAATAATAGGATAATTTATGGTTGATTATAACATAAATTACAAATACATGCTATAGGAGGCATTTTGCGATGGGGATATTAAAATCAATTAATCCAAGGGAAAGAAAGTATGCTTCACCACTAGGAGGACATTTCCCAGTTAAAGAAATTACCGACCTTAGAGATATGATAAATCAAAGCGCAGAGCTTTATAAGGAAAAAGAAGTGTTTTTAGCCAAGAAAGAAAAAGGTGGAGAATATTTTGAAATAAGTTATAAAGGTTTTAAGGATGATATTGATGCTCTTGGGACAACCCTTATTGATATGGGGTTAGGTGGCGAGAAAATTGCCATTATAGGATCTAATTCCTACCAATGGACATTGGCTTACTTTGCTATAGTTAATGGAGTGGGTGTAGCAGTTCCTTTAGATAAGGAGTTAAAAGCAGCAGAAGTTGAAAACCTGGTTACAATAGCAGGCTGCAAGGCTATTTTTTTCTCACCAGAATACACAGAAATGATAGCAGAAATGGATATTGAGTATAAGTTCAAGATAAATAACTATGAAGAGAAAGAAGATAGGCTAAAGAAAAATACATGCAGAGCATTAATTGAAGAGGGCTATCATTTGCTAGAAAGTGGCAATTTGTCATTTATAGAAAAAGAAATTAACCCTAATGAAATGAGTGTTATACTTTTTACTTCAGGGACAACAGGCAAGGCGAAGGGGGTAATGCTTAGCCACAAAAATATAGTAACTGTTGTGATGGGAATAAGTAAATTTGTAAATCTAAACTCAGATGATAGAGCTCTTTCGATATTGCCGATTCATCATACTTTTGAGTCATCAATGACAATAATGACAGTGATTTATCAAGGCAGTTCAACGGCTTTTTATGAGGGGTTAAAGTATATATTAAAGAACATTCAAGAATCTAAGGCTACTTTTGTAATCGGGGTACCGCTTATTATGGAGTCTCTATACAATAGAATCTGGGCTCAAGCAAAGAAATCTGGTAAAGATAAAGCTCTGAAGGCGGCAGTTAAAATAAACACTACAGCAATGGCGATGGGAATTGATAAGAGAAGATCAATTTTTAAAGCTGTTTATGAAAATTTTGGAGGTAGATTAAGGCTTGTTTTTTCGGGGGCTGCAGCATTAAACCCATCAACTTTAAGAGGATATATTGACCTTGGATTTGACATGGTTCAAGGTTATGGATTAACAGAGTGTGCGCCTGTTGTTACAGCTACACCTATGTGGGAAAATATATATGGACATGCTGGTTCTTGTGGGAAGGTACTTCCAGGAGGGGCACTTAAAATAGAGAACCCTGATGAAAATGGCATTGGCGAAATATGTTACAAGGGTGACAACGTTATGCTTGGTTACTATAATATGCCTGAAGAAACTGCAAAAGTCATAATAGATGGATGGTTTCATACTGGAGATCTTGGCTTTATAGATAAGGATGGATGGCTTTACATTACAGGGAGACAAAAAAATGTTATAGTAACAAAAACAGGTAAAAATATTTATCCTGAAGAAATTGAAAGTATACTAAATCGAAGTGAGCATATTGTTGAAGCAATGGTTTATGGTGTAGATGAAGAAGAGGGAGATACAGAAGTATGGGCTCAGATTATGCCAGATTATGAAGAAATTAAAGAAAAATTTGGTTTAGATTTTCTGGAGGAAGGAATTTCAGCGATAGAGAAAGATGGAAGAGCGAAAGAAGTTTTTAAAATTTTTGATGAAGAAGTTAAGGAAATGAATGAAAAGCTGTCTGTGTATAAAAGAATAAAAAAAGTAATTGTTAGGGAAAATGACTTTGTTAGAACGACTACAAAGAAAATAAAGCGAAAAGAATCCATTGCTGAAATGGAAAAATAAAGAATTGGAATATTGTGAAATGGAGGTAGCACAATGGGGTTACATAAGTATTATGATGTAAGAGAAGTAAGCAGTCTGAAAGATTTGATTGTATCGAATGGGGAAATCTTTGGTAACAAACCCGCATTTCTCTATAAGAAGGAAAGAGGTGGCGAATACTTCGAAATAAGCCATAAGAAATTTAGTGAAGATGTTGACGCCTTAGGAACATATCTTTTAGAAAATGGATTCAAAGATAAAAAAATCGGGGTAATAGGAGTAAACTGCTACCAATGGGAAGTTGCATATTTTGCGACAGTAAATGGTGTGGGAACAGTAATTCCACTAGATAAAGAATTGAAAAAAGAAGAAGTCTTGAATTTGATGAAACGAGCTGAGTGCGATACAATTTTTTATACAGAAGAATATGCTGAGTATTTAGAAAATGAAGAAGCAAGCTTTATTGAGAACAAGTTCAAAATGTCTTTCTATCATGATGAAAATCATAAAGAAGCGGAAGATCACATTGAGCACTTACTAGAAAAGGGTAGAGTAGCTTTAGAAGGTGGTAATAAAGAATTTGTGGAAGCCGAAGTGGATGTGGATGCCTGCTCAGTTATTCTTTTCACATCAGGAACTACAGGTGATGCAAAAGGGGCAATGATAAGCCATAAAAATTTAGTAAGAGTTATCTTAGACACTGGCTTAGTGGAAGACTTTAGAGGTGAGAGAAGTCTTTCTATACTACCAATTCACCATACCTTTGAAGCAGCAGTTATAATGGTAATTCTTCATCAAGGAGGATCAGTAGCATTTTATGAAGGCCTTAAGTATATTATAAAAAACCTACAAGAATCAAAGGCATCTATGGTTGTTGCAGTGCCATTGATTGTGGAGTCTATTTATAATAGAATTTGGACTCAAGCAAAGAAGAGCGGGAAAGATAAAACTTTAGTAAAAGGAATTAAAATTACTAAATTACTTAAAAAGATAGGGATTGATAAAAGAAGAGCTATTTTTAAAGATCTTTATGCAAACTTTGGAGGTGAGCTTAAAACATTCCTTTGCGGGGCAGCAGCTTTAAATCCAAATGTGGCTAAAGGCCTAATGGATCTTGGCTTTGAAGTATACCAAGGGTATGGTTTAACAGAATGTGCGCCACTTATCACGGCAACTTGCATGTATGATGATATCTATAATCACGCAGGGTCATGTGGTAAAGTTGTACCAAATGGATCTTTGAGAATTGAAAATCCAGATAGTTCTGGCATTGGTGAGATTTGCTTCAAAGGTGACAATGTTATGCTTGGCTATTATAAGAGTCAGGAAAAAACTGACGAAGTAATTAAGAATGGCTGGTTCTATACAGGCGATCTTGGTTTTGTGGACCCAGACGGTTGGTTATATATTACTGGAAGACAGAAGAATGTAATAGTAACTAAAACAGGAAAAAATATATACCCAGAAGAAATTGAAGCAGAAGTGAACAACATTCCTTTCGTAAAAGACTGCATGGTTTATGGACTAGAGGAAGAAGAAGGAGGCAGTGATACAAAAGTAGCGGTGCAAATTCTTCCAGACTATGAGATGCTAAAAGAGGAATATGGTAAAGAAGAGCTAACTGAGGAAATAGAGCAAATGTTTAAGGATGGAATTAATGAATTAAACCGAAAAATGTCCGATTATAAAAGAATTAGAAATGTAATTGTTAGAAAAGAAGACTTTGTAAGAACAACTTCTAAGAAAATTAAAAGAGCTGCTAATTTAGATTAGCAAATAAAGAGTGTGAATAGCTGCAATGTCGAATTGTCCAGAATTGGAAGTGATATTGCAGCTTTTTGAATAAAATAAAACCGCGGGAGACACTTCCGCGGTTTATGATAGGCATTTAACTTATACCTTGTGTGGGACGGGTGAGCTTAAGCTTTTGCGCTTTGTGCTTTTGCTAGAGCGTTTGTCAGTCTTGAAACTTTTCTAGAAGCTGTGTTCTTGTGTAAAGTTCCTTTTCCAGCTGCCTTCATAAGTTTTTTCTCAGCTAATGTAAGCTGTGATTTTGCTTTTTCGAAGTCACCTTCTTCAAGTGCTACTTCAAAGCCTTTAATCGCATCTTTAATGTGATTCTTAACTCTTCTGTTAACAGCAGTTTTCTTTTCAATAACTCTAATTCTTTTTTTAGCAGATTTAATATTTGCCATAGTTTATTCACCCCACTTGTGCATAAAAAAGTAAACGTTATTGTTTACCTCTTAGTAGTATAATCTATTGAAACATCTAAATCAAGAAAAAAATAGAGATTCCTAGAAAATTCAATAGAAAATTAACAAGAAATCCAAAAAAATAGTAAAATAAATTGATATTA